>CAMXQE010000010.1 GCA_947246015.1 uncultured Lachnospiraceae bacterium
AAAGAATAAGTCTGTAAGCTGTTTTTCTTGCTTACAAACTTATTATACGAGGAATGGTTTATTATGAAACATTTTCAATTTGAATATGACAGTGTGGAAAATTTTACCCAAAAGCTTGCAGGGTTCAGGGATTCCTGTGATTCTTCCGGTATGCAGCCGAAGCTGTTTCAGATTTATTCCGAAGTGCTGGAGGCCGGTGTAATCCATGAGGTGTGCGGAGTGATTGAACAGTTTTTTCCGGATACGCCATATCTGGGATGTTCTACGAGCGGGAATATCATTGACTGCCGCCTTTCCCGCGATATAACGGTTGTGTGTACGGTTTTTGAGCTTCCTTCAACGAAGGTGCAGATTTTCCAGTATGATTTGTCCAAAGAGCCGGTAGAAACGATTACGAAAGCCATTGTGGAAGAAACCGGGAAAAATCCATGGGTCAAAGCGATTGAAATGTATTTTACGATTCCGGAAGGTTCCACGACGCGCTTCTGCGACGGTCTGAAGGAAATCAGGCCGGACATTCAGATTTTCGGCGGCGTATCATGCAGTGATGATATTACAAGCGATGATTCCTGCGTATTCTCGAAGGCAGACGGTTTTTCCGAGAATTCCATTCTCATTGTATTTTACGGCGGTGAGGATTTCCATGTGGATTCCATTAAGGTGACGGGATGGAAACCGCTTGGAAGAAAGTTTCATGTTACGAAATCCAACGGTTCTGTTTTACAGGAACTGGACGGCATACCTGCATATGATGTATATCATAAATACCTCAATATAAAAAATGACGAGAATTTTTTCTATAATACATTGGAATTTCCGCTGTTCTATGAACATAATGATACAACAATCCTGCGTACTCCGGTAGCAAGCAATGCGGATGGCTCCATTACCATGACATCCGATATTGATATCGGTTCGGTGGTGAGAATTTCATACGGCGACCCGGGGACCATCGTTGAGAGTATCAGGCACGACAGCAGGAAAATCGCGGAGTTTGCGCCGGATTTGTTACATATTTTTTCCTGTGCTGCAAGGCGTACATTCTGGACCGATAAGGAACCGACGTATGAAATTGAGCCGTTTAAGGAAATATCGCCCTCCTGCGGATTTTTTTCCCACGGTGAATTTCTGCGTACGAACGGCAGTTTGAACCAGCACAACGTAACACTTGTGATTGCAGCTATGCGGGAAGGGGAGAAAAAGGAGCAGACTGCACGGACGACTGCAGCGGATGGACATTCCCTGTCAAAAGTGCCTTTGGTATCCAGGCTTGCTACATTTATCAGTGTTACATCACTTGAGCTGGAAGATATGAACAAAAAATTAGAGCTTGTTAATGAAAAGCTGAAGACGGCGGCAATTATTGACGGCCTGACGGGACTCTATAACCGTAAAGAAATCCAAAGTCAGATAGAGCAGTCGCTTTTGAAGATTGGAGAAGAGAAATTTTCCCTTGTTATGCTTGATATCGATAATTTCAAAATGGTAAACGATACTTACGGACATCAGGAAGGGGACTCTGTGATTGTCGGACTTGCCAATATACTGCGCGATGAGCGCCCGGGACACGTTTCCTCCGGCAGATGGGGCGGAGAGGAATTTATGATGCTTTTGCATAACACGGATGCGGGAGCGGCGGCTTATATAGCAGACCTTATCAGGCAGTGTTTTGCCAATACCGTTTTTCCGTCGATAAGGCCGCAGACCATCAGTCTCGGCGTAACCCAGGCAAAAGAGGATGATTCGCTGGATACATTGTGTACGCGCGTGGACGCGGCGTTATATAAAGCAAAGAAAAGCGGTAAGAACAGGGTTGTTGTTGTGTAGCCACCGCTGTGCCTGCGAAAAAGCGCCTTGCATACAAAAGATTTATTCTGCGAGTCAAAGACCCCGCCGCAAGCAGCGGGGCATCAAATTTGAAACGCCCCAAGGGGCGGGGTCTTTGACCCTCGCGGCAGTCGCCAAATGTTGCAGACACTTGGCTCGTTGCTCGCGGGAATAAAGACCGGTTATTACAAAATCGTTACACTAGAGTTAGAGGAGAAGAGTGTATGGATATTGGAAATTATGAGAAGTATATTTCAGCGGAAACGATGATGGGGCCAAGCTGTGTGAGGATTTTAGAAGAGTTATTGGATAAATATCCGCTGCGGCCTGCTCCGGAAGACCTGATACTTGACTTGGGATGCGGAAAGGGGTTGACGAGCCTTGTGATTGCCAGGGAGACCGGAGCAAAAGTTTATGCAAACGACCTTTGGGTGAGTACGGAGGAAAACAGAAAACGGTTTATGCAATGGGGTGTTGACGGACAGATATTGCCTTTCCGTGAAGATGCAAATAAGCTTTCTTTCAAAGAAAAGCAATTTGATGCTCTGGTCAGTGTTGATTCCTACCATTATTTTGCAGGCAGCGAGGGCTTTTTTCAGGAAAGGATTCTGCCGTTTTTGAAAGATGGAGGGATAGTCTTAATCGGCATTCCCGGTCTGAAAAGTGCGTATGCCGGCCGTGCCGGAGAGCTTCTTTCCGATTGGCTTGGTGAGGATGCCTATATGTTCAGAAGCCAGGACGAGTGGAGAGGACTGATAGGCAGCGATGAGAGGATGGAATCGGCCGCAGTGTGGGAAATGGAGTGTTTTGAGGAGGCATGGAATGAGTGGCTGTCAGTGGACCATAAATTTGCCCGCGGCGACAGGCAGTATTTTGAATCGGTTATCCGGCCGTATACCTGCTTCATTGGGATTTATGTAAAGCTGAAAGGGATATAACAGGATGTTTGAGATTCCTGCGGACAGCAGGTCAATTGGCTGCTTATGAAGTGCTATATTAAGAGATGTCCGGCATCTCCGGACATTTGCCGGCTGAAAATTAAAGAGAGGCAACTGATAGTTGAGTCAGGGTAAAAGAGTTCCACAATAGGGTTATTGTGGACTTTTTTTGCGAATGATATGATTAAAACAGGAATGATGGAAGCAGGAATTATGTAAACAGGAATAATGGAAACAGGAATGATGTAAACAGGCGGAAACAGGAACGCCGTCAGGATAAACGTGTTCGGCCAAAAGTCAGAAAGAAAGCAGGTAATAAAAATGCTGGATAAAAAGAAGATAGGAGATACAATTGCCCTATACCGGAAAGAGATGGGAATGACGCAGAAGGAACTGGCGGACGTTCTGCACATTTCCTATCAGGCAGTTTCCAAGTGGGAGTCGGGAACCAGCCTGCCTACGGTGGAAATGCTCTGTGAAATCGCGGAGGTGCTGGGGGTAAGCACCGATGCCATATTGTTTCATGAAAAAGTAATGTCCGGTACGGATATGTATGAAAAGGCAGGGGTGGATACAATACGGCTGCATATGCTGAAAGAGCAGTTGGAGATTTTGGCATCGGAGGATGAAAATCTGCTGAATTCCCGTTATCTGGAACCGGTCATTTACCGGACAGATGTTTCAGACATGAAAGAACCGGTTCATGCCCTGATGGTGACGATACCCGGTTCCAAGGCAAAACTGGCGGTGGAACGGGGATTTGACCGGGAGATTTGCGCGGATGTGGCGGCAAACGGATTCAATTTTATCCTGACCTACGGAATGAAACCTGTGGTGCTGAAAGGAATGGTAGTGTGCGGCAACAATAATAATGAACAGATGCGCAATATGGCGGAGGCACTGAAAAAAATCTGTGAAGAAAACGGCGTCATGTTTGCCGGGATGGAGATAGGGGCACAGCCCATGCACTACAAGCCGGACGAATACCGGTTACAGGTAGGGATTGCGGGGGTAGGGGACCGGAGCAGGCTGGTAACAGGAGAGGCGATGCGGGAAGGGGATGTTCTGATAGGGTTGATGACTGAGGGAATCAATGCGGCCAACTATCCGGTACTTAAAATGCTTATGGATAAAAAGCCGGAACTGGTTCATGCGAAGATTGACGGGGAACACTATTTCAGCGACGAGCTGTTAAAGCCTAATGTGGCATTCTGCCAGGCAATTGCCTGCTTACTGAAAGAAGATATCCCGCATGGAATCTTTAAGAACGGCAATGTGGTGGATAAAAGGATGGAACGGAGAATCCCACAGGGGCTGGGGATTCGGATAGAGTTAGAAAAACTGCCGGTTTTACCGTTGTACCGTTTTCTGCTGGAGCAGGGGCTGGTAGAAGAAAGTATAATGCCATACTGTTTCCAAATGGGAATCGGGATGATGGTAGCGGTTCCGGAGGAACAGGCAGAGAATGCTATGGATATGCTAAGAAGGTACCATGACTGCTATGTGATTGGGAGAGTGGAAAAAGACAGGAAACAGGTATATGGAAAGATGTGGGCGGAGGGAAAGTTAAAATGGTAGGAAAACGCAGGGCAGATTTATTCTGGCAGACAGGAACAGTACATGGAGGGCTGCTGGCGGGATATGTGGCAGGAGCATTTTTGCTGAATGTCATTGTCATACAGGGCAACGATTATATTGCGCAGGCAGTAGACCGTGTATTGGCGGGGTATGGCGTGGAAATCCGTACTTTTTTGCTTCCGTTACTGCTGATGATTGTGGCAGGGACTTTGACGGCTTATGGAAAAAGTCTGTGCGGGAAGCATTACAGCGCGGTTGTTGCACGGGATGTACGCAATACACTGGGAAAACACTTAATGGAGCTGCCTTTCTGCTATTTTGATGAAAAAGGTTCGGGCAGCGTAATGACGAAGCTAAGCTCCGATATCGGGGAAGCAGGACGTTTTTTTTCGGAAATTCTGCCGGAGTTTCTGGTCAATGTCATTACCGTGGTGACTGTGACGGTATATCTTGTCCGTATGGATGCGATGCTGATAGTGATACTGTTTGCAAGTTATCCGCTGATGCTGCTGGTGGCGAACTGGCTCTCTAAGCGTTTGGAGAAAGTGGTGGTGAAGTGGAGGACGAACATGGATATCCGCACGCAGACCGCTTATGATGCGGTGCAGGGAATCGTCACAGGCAGGAGCTATAATCTGTATGAAACGATGAAACGGCGGATAGACGGGATTATCGATACCATCGCAGACCATGCCTGTGCCAGTACCAGGATTACATCGATGGGATGGGTGGTGAAAAATGTAATGACTACCATTCCGGTAACGGCGTGTTACCTGTTCGCACTGTATGAGCTGCTGGCAGGCAGGATTACTGTGGGGGAAATGCTTTCTTTTACGGTATTGATGGGGCGGATTCTCTATCCCATCGGCGATGTGGTGTTCTGTCTGAATGATTTCAGGCAGGCGGGCGTTTCGATGAAGAGACTGCAGGAATTGCATAAAGCGGAAGCAGAGAGTGGAATAAAGGCGGAGGCAGAGAGTGGAATAAAAGCGGAAGCGGAGACCGGAATAAAAGCGGAAGGGCGGGAGACGGACAGGACAGCAGATGCAGGACGGAAGAAAGAAAATATGGAAGACGGGAAAGTCCTGGTATGGGAGAATGTCTGCTTTGGCTACCATGAAAACCAGATGGTTTTAAACGGAATCAGCTTTGAAATAAAACAGGGGGAAACCGTGGCGTTTGTCGGCGGTTCTGGAGAAGGGAAAAGCACGATATTCCGGCTGTTGTGCGGATTTTACCCGAAAGCATCAGGGCGGTATCTGCTGTACGGGCAGGATTATGAAAGCTGGAATTTACAGGCAGCAAGGGCATGTTTTTCTCTGGTGTCCCAAAATGTGTTCCTGTTTCCGGTCAGCATCCGCCAGAATGTGGCATGTGGAAAAGAAGGAGCAACGGAGGAAGAAATCGTGGAAGCATGTAAAAATGCCAACATTCATGAACTGATTTTAAAGTTTCCCCAGGGCTACGATACGGTAGTGGGAGAACGGGGGACGCGGCTTTCGGGAGGAGAGAAACAGCGGATTTCCATTGCAAGGGCTTTTCTGAAAAATGCACCGCTGCTTCTGATGGATGAACCTACAGCGGCAGTGGACGAGGGGACGGAGAAGGAGATACAGGAAGCGGTTTCCCGGATTTCCAGGGGCAGGACAGTGCTGATTATAGCCCACAGGCTGTCTACAGTCCGTCAGGCAGATTGTATTTATGCGCTGAAACAGGGCAGGATTGCAGAGCGGGGAACCCATCAGGAACTGTTGGAGATGGGAGGCGTTTATGCCGGTCTGTATGGAAAGGAACAGGAAAAAGAGCAGGAAAAGGCAGGGGAAAAGGAGGCGGAAAGACATGCAGTCTGGGCGTGAAGTACATAAAACAGAGAAAAAAAGCCCGGTTTTCTTTTGGTTCATGGGATTGATGGAGGAACGGCTTCCGTTTTATCTTGCGGCGATTCTTATCTCTACCGTGGGTCAGGCAATGGGACGGATTGCCAATGCATGGCTGGTAAAAGATATCATAGCGGCAGCACAGGAACGGCGGACAGAAGGGCTGGCAGTGACGGTGGCATTTAATTTCTTTTTGTTTGTGGTGTCATGGCTGGTATGGAGGTTTGGAATCATTCACTATAATATTGAAGCAAAACACGGGATTGCGAAAGTGGAGAAAATGGTGTTTGCCAAAGCGCTGCGCCTGCCCATGGAGTATTATGAGAAAAACCACAGCGGGGATTTCATGTCCCGCCTGACTTTTGATGTGGAACGTGCGGGGGATATCTATGGCTCCAGACTGCGGCGGCTGTCGGCGGCGGTGATTTCTTCGGTGGTGTATCTGATTCCGATGTTTTATTACAGTTACCGGCTGACCTTCTGTCTTTTGGCAGTGAGCCTGCTTTCATTTGCCGTAAACGGTTATTTTATGAAGCCGATGAAACGGCTGGGCGGGGAGCTGTCGGCACAGAACGGGAAGATGATGGAACATCTGACGGATATTCTGGCCGGAATGGAGCTGGTGAAAATTTTTCCGGTAGGGAAACGGCTGCTTGCGGACTATGAAGCCGCCAGCGAAAACTGCTGTCAGACAGAGAAAAAAACAAACCGGCTGTCGGCTGCACTGGAAAGCCTGAACTGCCTGTTTGATTTACTGGGGACACTGGCGTTTCTCGGTCTGGGCATCGTCTTTCTCTCCTATGGGATGATAGGGCTGGGAGAACTGACGGCTGTCTATACCATATACGGCACGTTCCGTTACGTATTCCTGGATATCGGCCTGTACCTGCCCCAGATGATGAACTGTGTGGCGAATGCCGGACGGCTGTATGATTTTATGCAGATGGAGGAGGAGCCGGAACGATATGAAATGCCGGATACGGAAGCCGGAAAGGACGGAACGTATGCGGTAACAATGGAGCATATTTCGTTTTCTTATGAGAAAGACAGGGAGATTGTGAAGGATTTTTCCATGCAGGTAAAAGCAGGAAGCTGTGTGGCGCTGGTGGGGGAATCGGGCTGCGGAAAGAGTACGATTGCGAAGCTGCTGCTGGGATTTTATGAGCCTTGGGGCGGACGGATTTCGATATGCGGGAAAAGCGCAGAGAATGCTTCCCTGCATGAGATGCGCAGTCTGATTAGTTATGTGCCGCAGGAGCCGTATTTATACGGGGTGAGTATAGCGGAGAACATTGCTTATGGCAGCAGGAGCGGGCGTCCGGAGGAGGTTCCCATGGAAGAAATCATAAAGGCGGCAAAGACTGCCAATGCCCATGAGTTTATTATGGCGCTGCCGGACGGATATCAGACCATTCCCGGAGAGCGGGGAAATACCCTGTCGGGCGGGGAAAAGCAGCGTATAGCCATTGCGAGGGCGGTGTTGAAAAATGCGCCGGTTCTGCTGCTGGATGAGGCGACTTCCGCATTGGACAATGAGTCGGAACGGCTGGTGAATGAGGCGTTGGACCGGGTGTGCAGGGGACGCACGACGATTATGATTGCACACCGGAGTTCTACGATTGCCATGGCGGATGAGGTGATTGTGGTGGGAAGTTGATGAATGCGGGTAGAAGACACATGCCTGTTAAAAAGGAAACACGAAAATTTAAAAGATAAGGAGGAAAGATACCATGCCGCTTCCATTAAAACCCGGATATAATTTTCATTATGACCGTACGGTCCGTCCGCCTCATTATGAAATGGCAGCGGCGGAAGCATATACGGAATTTTACGGGATTTCCTACATGTTAAGCGGGGAGCGTCTGATTTATTCCCCCAATTTTACTACCATCGTACAGGCAGGTCAGATGGTATTTATCCCAAAGAATCTGTACCGGCGCACGACCTATATCTCTGATGCGCCTTATGAAAGGATTCTTCTGAAATTTACGGATGTGATGGTTTCTGACCTTTTCAGTGCTATTGGTATGGAAAAATACAATAGACTCTGTGAAGAACATGTGATACGGTTTACAAAAGATACGCAGAGTAAAATTCTCTCCATTTTAAATGAGATGGAAAAAGAATGGAATTCTTATAATAAATACTCCGAACTGATGCTGAAAGGATTGCTGAACAGGCTCATTCTCCTCTGTTTGGACGAGAGGATTGTCAGCGGCGTTCATATGCTGGAACTGAAGAAGAAAAATGACTGCCTCGTTAATGCCATCAAGTATGTGAAAGCACACCTGCGGGAAAACCCTTCCCTGAATGAAACCGCCCGTCAGGTGAATGTGTCTTCCTCTTACCTTTCTAAAATATTCATCAGCCACCTGCATACCCCTTTTTCATCATTTTTGTTAAATGAAAAAATTGTCTGCGCGCAGAGACTATTGCTGGGTTCTAAAATGAATATGACCGAGATTGCCATTGAAGCCGGATTTTCCAGCAGCTCCTATTTCAGCGACTGCTTTAAACGTGCCACCGGATTATCTCCCATGCAGTTTCGGAAAGGAGGGGCGGATTCCCTGGGAGACTTCTGATTCCCGCGGGCATTCACCAAACATGTTCCAGACTCGCTGCCCGCAGGAATAAAAATGTCTTTTGGTTAAAAGATGGCTCTGTTATTCTTTTATGATGTCAAGTTCTGTCAGATTAACGCCTAAACTTGACAATGTAACTTTTAATTCGATATATCTGTCATGCATGGAGTGATAAGTTTCGGGATTCGTATCTTTTACAGATATCATCCATCTTTGCAGTCTTGAAAACTCGGTAATGGAGTCTTTTATGATATCGGCTGCACTTGGCATATAATCACCTGCTTTCCTATACTTATAGTGGATAAAAATTGTTACAATATAAGTATAACAAAATATGTATGCGGTGTAAAGTTTGTTCATGAATAGAATATTAGTTCCGTAACAGGGAAGCCGAAGGTTTCCCTGTTACTTAGTTTCCCTCACGGATATGCCCCGCATCCTCCATCCGCAGAACCGGATTTCTTACCATGTTCACAATCAGAGGAATGACCATAATCATCCAAACAATCGGTTCCGCCACGATAATTCCCATATAGCCGATGGCAGGAGCCAGCAAAAAGGCGATGCATACTTTTCCTGTTAATTCCAAAGAGCTGGAAAATACAGGTGTCTTATTATCCCCGAATCCCTGCATACTGTTGCGGAACAGGCAGATAACCGCAGGAACGAAATAAAAAGAAGTATTTACTTTCAGATACAAAGAAGCCGTATCCAGTATTTCTTTCTGGGTGGTGGAAGTAATCAGCCGGATTAATGCCGGAGATAAAGTAAACGCTGTCAAAATGACGCAGATACACCATCCGAAGGTCAACAGCACCGTATCCCGAAGCCCTTTTCTTATGCGGGAATATTTTCCTGCGCCCAGATTCTGCCCGCAGTAGGTGGCAAGCGTGGTTCCGAGTACGGAAAACGGAAGCATGAAGATGGAAGTTGCTTTCCGCGCCGCCGTATGCGCCACAATAATATTGGTTCCGAACGTGTTGATGCTCGTTTGCAGAGCCAGTGTTCCAAGATTCACAAAGGATGTCATGAACGACATGGAGATTCCCGTGGTAATCAGCTTATGGTACACATCCTTTTCCATTTTCATATCCTCTTTTCCCAGAACCAGCAGCGGATATTTTTTCCGCATATAGAGAAAGCAAAGGATTGCAGACAATGCCTGGCTGATTACCGTTGCAAATGCCGCTCCCTCCACGCCCATATGGAATCCGAGGATAAACGCATAGTCCAGAACAATATTCAGGAAAGAGGCAAAGACAAGAAACAGCAGCGGTGTGAAGGAATCTCCGATGGCACGCAGTACGGCAGCACAGAGATTATAGCAGGTGGCTGCTATAAGCCCTGCCAGTACGATGCGTATATAGCTTCGGGACTGGGGAAGGATATCTTCCGAAATATTCAGGAAATGCAGAAGCGGCGTCAAAAAGAGCAGGCACAGGGCGCTTACCAGGACCGCACCGCCTACACCCATCAAAACCGTGCCGCCTACCGCTTTTTTCATATGGTTCTCATCTTTCGCACCGAAATAGGTGGCAACTACGATTGCGGCTCCGTTGGCAAAACCGTTCAGGAGCCCGGTCAGCAAATCACTCAGGGTAGAGGTTGCCCCGACTGCCGCCAGGGAAGCCTCGCCCAGCGTCTTTCCCACGATGCGGGTGTCCACCAATGTATAAAAAAGGTCAAACAGCCGTCCGATAAACAGCGGTATTGCAAAAAACAGGATTAGTTTTAACGGCTTTCCGACGGTCAGGTTTTTCATTCGCGTTCTCCTTGGTTGTTGTTTATGCCTGCAGTATTTTTTCACTTTCTGATTATACCATTGAATTGTTGTTATGCAAGAGGGTTCTTTGCTATAATAGGAAATGAACATAACAGTGAAACCGAAGGCTGAACTGTTACAAATGATCAACAAGCAAAAGGGTCTGCGTTTTGCTGCCGCCGCGGACACCGGAAGGTGAAATTCATAAAAGGGCAGGGACAAATTGGTGCAAACGGGGACAGGACTTTCCGGAAACAGTCGGTTATAATGATTTCACACAAGGAGAGACGGACGATATGTCGATACAATTGATACAGCAGGCAATATGCTATATGGAAGAACATATATATGAAAACATAAATTATGCGGAGGTTGCAAAAAGCATACATATGTCAGGCTATAATTTTCACCGGACATTCAGTTTTATTGCAGGAATGACAGCCAACGAGTATATAAGAAACAGGCGTCTTTCACTGGCAGCGCAGGAACTTCAGGCAACGGATATCTCAGTGACGGATGCGGCTTATAAATATGGCTATGAATCTCCGGAGAGTTTTTCCAAAGCATTTTCAAGGTTTCATGGGTCAACTCCAAAGCAGGCAAAGCGAAAAGGTGCAAAGATACACTTGTTCAATCCCCTTGTGATAAAAATTATATTGGAAGGTGGTAGTATTATGGATTACAGAATGGAACACAGAGAAGGCCAGCGGTTTCTTGCGTTGGTTAAAGATTTTCCGAATGAAATCAGCAATGATGACAATGACCACAGTATCCCTGATTTCTGGACAGAATGTTCGGAAGAAAACAGGATCGAACCTATGAAATTGCTTCGTGCGGAGGGGAAAAGGGATTTGTACGGTTTGTGCAGCCCTGTGAAAGACAGTGAAACCCATTTCCGCTACGGAATCGGGATTTTGATGGATGAGAATACCAATCTGGCTAAAGCAGAACAGTTTACAGATAACGGTTATGTGATATGGGAGACAGAACCTGCGGACTACGCCGTATTTAAATGTTTTGGGCCGGATGGCGATTGTCTGGGTGAAACATGGAGTAAATTTTTCAAGGAGTTTGCTCCGCAGACAGGTTATATGCAGACTGACGATACAGACTATGAAATATATTTTGAAAATGGCGAGAGCGGTTTGTTCTGTGAGTTGTGGGTTCCGGTTAAGAAAGGTTGAAAGCCGGAGGGAGCGTAAAAACTGATTGCGGTGCCAACGATTTGCCGTACCATTGACAATGCGCCTGAAATACGGTACTTTAATACATAGCGATAGGAAAAATCTGTTTCCGGCGGACATATTTCCAGGAAAGGGATGCCCGCTTACTGCGGGCAGGGGGACTTCTATGAGAAAAACCATAAAAAATGCAGTAGTTACCCTGCTGCTTCTGACCTTAACCGCTGCCACCGCTCTTTTGATGTATTTACACTTTTTTGCATCGGGCGGCAAAGGGCTTTCAGGGGAGTGGACGGCAAATCTGGACATGACAGAACGGGCTGCTGTTACGGCGCTTAGCTGGCTGCAGGACATCGAAGCAGTTTCCGTCTCTTTGGAGGATATGGAGTCTTATATGCAGAAATTGACCATACAGGTCAATCTGACATTTGAGCAAACTGCCCATTCGGAAGGGACGTTCCATTGTAAGGTCTTGCCGGAAAGCTATGATGCCTGTTATCAGGCTGCCTATGAGGCATTTGCCATGGCATTTCAGGACCTTTTGGCTGAGAGACTTCGTATGGCTGGCTATACGGGCAGTACAGACAAGGAAGCCATAGAAGTTCTCGTAACCGAAACTTTTGGGATGTCCACAGTTTCTTATCTGATGGCTTATGGTCCCGGTCTGCTTCCTTCTTTGGAAGATTTGCAGGCGCAATATGAAGGAAGCGGAACCTATGAAGCAGCGGAAGACATTCTGACCAGACAGTTTGATGCCGGCGGGACCGCCGTCACAAAAGCGGAATACTATATCCGGAAGGGGTCCAGCCTGATTCTGACCGAAGAAACCGGTGCAGCTCCGGCGGGTCTTTGTTCAGATGATTATCCTGTGCTCTATACTTTAAAACAGTCTCCGGAGCAGTAAGGAACGAATTATAAATAACTTTTTTCAAAAAAAGAGGGTAGTGTCAAATGGATTATGAAAAACTGGAAACAGTAACCGTCCGGACAGCGACCGGAGAGTTTATGTCTGCGAAACGGACAGAAATTTCTCTGCTATGTTTTGGTGCCGGGAGGGCGGTTACAGAACTGGAATGAGTGGGAAGGGAGAAGCCATGAAAACAATCCTACATAAAATAAGCTGCCTTATACTGTCCGTTATTCTGTTATGTTCCATTCTGCCTATCCGGGCGGCCGCAAGTTACGAAATCCCCGGAAGCTGCCGGGTACAGACGGACACCGGAGCTGCAGGCACCGTAAAAACCCTGGATTACAGCTACGATTACAATACTTATTTCTCGCTGCGGGACATAGCCATGCTTCTTAAGGATACGGACAAATTATTTTCTCTGGAAATTACGAACAATACCGTTTCCCTGAATCCGGGAAATGTCTATGTGCCTGTGGGGGTGGAAAATATTCCCTGGGAAGACAGCGAAAATCCGGATGTTTCCCTGCGCCGGAACGAGTGCAGGGTAAACGGACAAACGGTGTTTTATTATACGCTGATTATGAAACTGCCCTCCGGTGATTACGATTGCTTCATGATGGCAGCGGATTTGGCTATGATTCTGGATGTGAACATCACCGTCCCGGCTGCAGGTTCCCTGCAGATTCATACGCAGGAGCCTTTTAACGTCTCCCCTGCTGCTTTGGAACAGGCCGGTTATTTTTACGGAGTCAACAGTGTGTTGGTGGGGGATGCCACGACCGGGGAATTCTACTACCGGTATCAGGCAGATATACCTTACCCTATTGCCAGCACATCCAAGCTCATGACTTGTCTTTTGACGATGGACGCCATTTCGGCAGGGCAGATTAGCCTTGAGGATTCGGTCACTATCTCGGATGCAGTTGCGGCATTGGCTGAATCAGGCGATGGGGTGATTCCCTTAGAAGCAGGAGAGCAGATTACCGTGCAGGAACTTTTGCTGGGCGCCCTTCTGCCCTCCAGCAATGAATGTGCATTATGTCTGGCGGAATCTGTTGCCGGCTCTGAGGAGGCGTTTGTCCGGATGATGAATCAGAAAGCGCAGGAATTGGGACTTTCCCAGGCTGTTTTTTTCAACAGTAATGGCCTGCCTTCCTACACGGAAGATTTCGTTCCTTCTAAGCGTCAGAACAGCATGAGTGCGGAGGATATGTTCCGGCTGGTATCGTACCTTTTGAAAGTTTATCCCCGGATTACGGACATCACTTCCCTTGAAAAAGCAACCCTGCCATCCCTTGACATGGAGGTGCGCAATACCAATCCGCTTTTGCGCAATCTTCCCGAAGTCACCGGATTGAAGACCGGGACTACCAACAGAGCAGGAGCCTGTCTGGTTACATCCCTGACGGCGGGTGATGGAACGATGGAGCATGATTTGGTAGTGATTGTTCTGGGAACCGAGGATTCCATAGAGAGGGGACGTGTTTCAGGATTGCTGGCCCGATATGCCCTGAATGCCTTTGATGCGGGCATAAAAGAACCGGAAAAAGGAACATCCGGCCAGACATCAGGCACTCTGCCCATACATGCCGAGGCGGCGGTGGACTGGATTCTTCGGAGTGTGGACACCGAAAGCTGACAGACTGCGGAAGTGAGGAACCGTTCATAAATAAATCTATACATTTGACTGGTCTGCGCCAGCTGCAAAGTTATTTATGAACAGTTCCTTAGTAAATAGATGCTATATCAATGTATGTATTCTGGAGACTTTCCTCATACTTTTTCCAAATTTTAAAAATTTCCAGTTCTCCGCATATTTTCATGCGGAACTGCAGATTTTCAATCATTCGTTTATGTACATCGAAACCTCTCGGTGCAATTTCCAAAATATTACCGTATGCTCTGTGTTGTCCATATCCCTGGACACTTTTACACCGAAAGAAAAATAAATTCTTGGCATAATAATTTTTTATGTCATCCATGTCGTCTACCGTTTGCCCGTTATAGTTCATGGAGCTGGAAAAGTAATATTCTTTATCCCTCACAATATGGTTTCGTATTTCATAAAGATTTAGGATGTTTCCTTCGGAATCAAGACAATAACTGCCGTAGGTAGGGTCTAACATAATCCATTTGCCCATATCTGAGATAAAAGCTTCAACTACTACATGATTATCGCCATCTTCTGCATTTTTCGGCATCATATACATAACCCGTGCCTTAACATGGAGCGCTAACAAGCATTCGCATAAAACAATGGACAATGCCAGACAATTTATTCCATAGTCTTTATCATATGCAACTCCTAATAAAGTCAATGCATCCTGCTGGTCCGAATTATCATAATTGCCCTTGTGATGCATATGGCTGTTGAGCCGGGCCAGCATATGCAGGGATTTTTCCAAGTCTGTTTTACCTGCGGTTTCTGAAAGATGATACTGCTCTTCTAATATTGTGTATTCCGGCTCTTTAAACTTATATTCGATTTTGTTTTCCGCAGATATATGAAATTCCGTATTTTCTTTTATTTCCCTGATAAATTCTTTATCCGTTTCGGTTTGTGCCATACTCAATCCCTCTTTCGGTTCATCATCCAATCTTTTTATATTAAGCTGCTAACCATATTATAATCTTTATTATATACAGTGCGCAACAAGATTTACATGGGAATTTAATATAACAGTTCAGCCCGGGACTTTGCACTGGCTGCAAAGTCCGTAAGAATACGTAAATTTAGCCGGGAGGGAATCTGCCCCGCCGCAGGCTGAACTGTTACAATTTAATTGACTTCCATGGAATAAAATCAGTTGACGTACACTTGGGAAAAACATATAATAGAATTACTAAATATCGTACTGTTTTGTACACAGAGAAAAATACATTAGCGTACCATAATCACCGTAAAACAGTAAGGAACTGAACAGTTCCTAAGGAAATGAGGCTGCATATGAAAAAAGAAGTAAGGGTTTTGGAAATCAAACAGAGCGTCTTTGCGGACAATGACAGGCAGGCGGAGTTTCTGCGGCAGGAGTTAAAGGAAAAGGGGGTCTTTCTTTTGAACTTAATGTCTTCCCCCGGTTCCGGCAAGACGACCACGCTGATGCGCACCATTGAAATGCTGAAAGACAGGTTCAAAATCGGCGTGATGGAAGCTGACATTGATTCGGACGTGGATGCCCGTACCATTTCGGAATCCGGAGCAAAGGTGATTCAGCTTCATACAGGCGGTATGTGCCATCTGGATGCGGAGATGACGAGACAGGGGCTGGCAGGGCTGGAAACAGGGGACGTGGAACTGGCAGTTTTGGAAAATGTGGGGAATCTGGTCTGTCCGGCGGAGTTTGATACCGGTGCATCCAGAAATGCCATGATTCTTTCCGTGCCGGAAGGGCATGATAAACCGCTGAAATACCCGCTGATGTTTTCCATCTGTGATGTGGTGCTGATTAACAAAATTGACGTGCTGCCCTATTTTGACTTTGATATGGATAAGTGCAGGGAGTATATCCACATGCGCAATCCGAAAGCAAAAGTAATTCCCATCTGTGCAAGAACGGGAGAAGGAATGGAAGAGTGGGCGGACTGGCTGGCAGAGGAAGCGGCAGACTGGCGGAGACAGAAGGAAAAGTAAGGCCGTCTGCAAAGGAGCAGAACTGCAGCAGATTTTGCAACGGTCCGGCCAAAGGCTGAACTGTTGTGATGAAACAGACAGGAGCAGTAACGGACGATAAAACATTTACGAGGGAGGAAGGTATGAAGAAAACGTTAGACAAAGAACTATATCCGGATTATGTGTATCCTAAACACCGAACGGACCGCAGCGAACCCGTAAGGGAAAGTATTGTGAAACTGGGGAAAATGATGACCGACCGGATTCCGCAGAAGCTGGGCATTAAGAAGATTACACAGGAAGACCCGGAGTATTGGGGACTGGCAGGGGTGCTGACGGACGAGGAAGCGGAGATTGCGTTGAAGATGGGCGTCCGGAAACCGAAGACCCTGCCGGAGATGGTAAAACTGACGGGGATGCCGGAAAAGGAGCTGGAAGAGAAACTTCAAAAGATGTCTGTCAAAGGAATTTTGGAGTACAACTGGGAAAATCCTGCCCATGAAAAACAGTATGTGCTTCCCATGTTCGTACCGGGGGCAGCGGAATTTTTCAATATGAACAGCAATGTTCTGGAGCAGAATCCGGAAGTCAGCCTGTTCTTTGAGCATATGTCCAGGCTGCCGTTAGAGCATGTGACGCCTTTTGTGGGAGAGGGAGGAAACGGAATCGGAATGCATGTGATTCCGGTGGAGAAAGCCATTGAAATGGAAAATGAGTCCGTGGATTTGGAGCATATTTCCTACTGGCTGACCAAATATGAGGGAAAATATGCGGCAAGCCCCTGTTCCTGCCGCCGTTCCCGCCTTGTGTATGACGAGGGCTGCGGGGATGACCCGGAGGGCTGGTGCATTGCGGTAGGGGATATGGCAGATTATGTGGTGGAAACCCAGAAGGACGGACGCTATATCACAAGAGAGGAAGCGCTGGAAATTTTCAGGCAGGCAGAGGATAACGGTTTCGTTCATCAGATTACCAACATTGACGGGGCAAATAAGATTTTTGCCATCTGCAACTGCAATGTGAACGTATGTTATGCCCTGCGTACTTCCCAGCTTTTTAATACGCCTAACATGTCCCGCTCCGCTTATGTGGCGAAGGTGGCGAAAGAAAAGTGCGTAGCCTGCGGCAAGTGCGTGGAAGCCTGTCCCGCCGGAGCGGTGAAACTGGGACAGAAGCTGTGTAAAAAGGACGGCAGTGAAGTGACTTATCCGAAGATGCCGCTTCCGCAGGAACAGAAGTGGGGCGAGCATATGTGGACGCACAACTACCGTGATGTGAACCGGATTAACTGCTACGATACCGGTACGGCTCCATGTAAAACAGCCTGTCCCGCCCATATTGCCATTCAGGGATATCTGCAGCTTGCCAAGGAAGGTCGTTATGGGGAGGCGTTGGCGCTGATTAAGAAGGACAACCCGCTGCCGGCGATTTGCGGTCGTATCTGCAACCGCCGCTGTGAGGATGCATGTACCCGTGCCACGCTGGATGAAGCGGTTGCCATTGATGCAGTGAAGCGTTTTGTGGCGGAACAGGATTTGAAGCAGGAGACGCGGTATATCCCGAAGCCTACCGTTCCTTCCCTGAAAGGACATTTTGAGGAAAAGATTGCCATTATCGGCGCCGGGCCGGCGGGGCTTTCCTGTGCCTACTTTTTGGCGGACAAGGGATACCGTCCCGTGATTTTTGAAAAAAATGAAAGAGCGGGCGGTATGCTGACCTACGGTGTTCCTTCCTATAAGCTGGAAAAGGATTTGATTCAGGCGGAAGTGGATGTGATTACCGCTATGGGCGTGGAAATAAAATACGGCATGGAGGTTGGAAAAGACGTTACCATTGCGCAGCTGCGGGAACAGGGCTATAAAGGTTTTTACATAGCAATTGGCTGTCAGGGCGGCAGGAAGCCGAATATTTCCGGGGAGGATGCACAGGGTGTCTATACGGCAGTGGAATTTCTGCGGGAAGCCGGAGCGAAGGAAGCCTTTGCACTTGGCGGTGATGTGGTAGTAATTGGCGGCGGCAATGTTGCCATCGATGCGGCGAGGACTTCCATCCGCTGCGCGCATGGCGAAGGCTCGGTTTCCATGTTCTGTCTGGAAAGCCGGGATGAGATGCCTGCAAGCCGGGAAGAAATTTTAGAGGCGTCGGAGGAGAATGTTTCTATAAACAACGGGTGGGGACCGAAAGAGATTTTGACGGAGAACGGAAAAGCAGTAGGAGTGGTATTCAAAAAGTGTACCCGCGTATATGATGAGAACCATAGATTTGCCCCGCTTTATGATGAAAATGATACGATGACCGTATCCTGCTCCACGGTTATTTTCAGTGTGGGACAGGGCATTGAATGGGGAGAACTTCTGAAAGGAACGAAAGTAGAGCTGCGTCCGAACGGCGGCGCTATTGCCGATAAACTGACCTATCAGACGGCAGAACCGGATATCTTTGTAGGCGGCGATGTTTATACCGGGCCGAAATTTGCCATTGACGCTATTGCGGCAGGACGGGAAGGCGCAGTGTCTCTGCACCGTTATGTACACGAGCATTGTACGCTGACCATCGGAAGGAACCGGAGGGATTACATAGAGCTGGATAAGGAAGATATCTCGATTGCAAGCTATGACAACACGGACAGGCAGAGACCGGAACGGGCAGAGGAAGCGCAGAAACAGTCTTTCCGTGACTTGTCCCATACGCTGACGGAGGAACAGGTGAAGGCGGAGACTTCCCGCTGTCTGGGCTGCGGGGCATCTGTGGTGGATCCGAATAAATGTATCGGCTGCGGTATCTGTACGACGAAGTGCGTATTTGACGCTATCACCCTGCACAGGGAGCATCCGGGGTGTTCGGAGATGGTGAAGTCGGAAGATAAGCTGAAATATGTGCTTCCCAACATGATTAAGCAGTCGTTGAAAGTAACGTTTGCCCCGAAGAAGGATTGAGACATGCATGAGTTAGGAGTAGTATTTCACATTATGGATACTCTGGAAAGTGTGGCAGAGGAAAATAAGGCAGAGGGTATTTCCAAAGTGGTTTTGGAACTTGGGGAAGTGTCCACAGTGATTGAGTCCTATTTGCAGAGCTGCTGGAAATGGGCGGCAAAGAAGCGGGAGCTGTTTACGGATGCCAGTCTGGTGGTAGAGATGCTCCCTGCCGTTACTTACTGTGAGGGCTGCGGGCAGACTTATCCTACGGTGGAACACGGGAAAATCTGCCCTTACTGCAAAAGCCCGGATACATGGCTGCTGCAGGGCAATGAATTTAATATTAAGGAAATAGAAGTGTACTAAGTGTGAAAAGAAGTTCTAAGGCGTCAAAGAACGCCGCCTAAGAACATCTAAGTTTCACACCGAAGAATGCATAAAACGTGCATTCTTCCATTGATTGTTTGTGCCGCTGAAGCGGCATGAGAGGAAGTGTGTAAACAGTTTATGCAAAGGGTTTAAGAAGTAAAATACAAAGTGTGAGAAACAGGTAAAAGAGAAAGAGAGGGAGAGATTATGATGTTTCAGATTTATGACGGAAGGATGCTTTGGCATATTCTGGGCTGGGTGATGGTGTTTGCGGGTTTAGTCGTGATGAATGAAATCGCCCGCCGTTCCAAAGTGGGGGGAAGTATCTGCTTCTTTTTGATTCCTGCCGGATTGACCGTCTATTTCATTTCCATTTATGTGGGGGCGGCAAGGGGCGCGGAGTGGGCGCTGACTAACCAGACTTATGTACATATGAACAGCTGGTTTCATTATGCAAAGTTATATGCGGCATTGGCAGGCTGTATCGGGTTTATGATTATCAAGTACAAATGGGGGAAGCTGGGAAAGTCCCATGCATTTAAAGTATTCCCTTTTGTCATTGTTGCGATTAATATATTGATTGCCGTAGCTTCCGATTTTGAATCGGTCATCAAAGCCGGAAACATCATGGGCGGATGGTGGAAATCCTCTGAGGGCGTATGGCTTTACGGCGGATGGTGGAACATTTTAAACGGTGTTGCAGGTCTGATTAATATTTTGTGTATGACCGGATGGTGGGGCATTTATTCTTCCAAAGATAAAAAAGATATGCTTTGGCCGGATATGACATGGTGCTATATTCTTGCCTATGATATTTGGAACTTCCAGTATACTTATCTGAATCTGCCTACCCACTCCTGGTATTGCGGGTTTGCGCTGCTGCTGGCGCCTACGGTTGCCAATGCGCTTTGGAATAAGGGCGGATGGATTCAGAACCGTGCCAACACTTTGGCAATGTGGTGTATGTTTGCGCAGGTATTTCCGCTGTTTCAGGATGGCAGCAGGTTCACCACCGTATCTTCGGTATACGGGGCAGGAGGCGCAGCCGCCGCGTTAGGCGAAGCGATGCCTGCAACGGCAAATCCTGCGGCACAGGGAGTGATTTCCGTAATTTCCATCGTGGTGAATGTGGTAATATTTGCGGTGATTTTACGGCGGGCGAAAGTACAGAAAAAGAATCCGTATACCCATGAGATTTTTACCGACCAGAAAGATTTCCGCATGGCTATGGACAGGGCAGAATAGAAATCCTTACGAATTATGAAAGCAGTTAGCGGATAAATGAATGTCTATGCTCACGCCCGACCGGTTCACAGTGATGCATCCGGCATCATTCTTCAGGATGCTCTGTCGGCATATGCAGAATATAATAGGGAAATCCCAAAATACTTTTTTGGTAGCAGATACAGACCTGTTCGCCCGGTGCCACGGATTGATAAAGCTGATGGGAAACCTGAAAGTCAAAGTACCTGTCATCCTGTATTATTTCAAAGTAATAGCTGCTGAGATGAAAAAATTTGCTATAAACGGAATCCTCGTGCCATTTGTAGGTAACAGAAACAGTATTGTGTTCTGGTTCTTCGAATGTTATAAGCCAGTTTAGCGGAGTTGTGCTGGAGAGAGTCATTGCAAGGATGATAATAAGAGTGATTCCAATATTGCTCCAGCATTCCCGCCGCTTTCGGATTAAAAGTACCAGTCCGTAAGTAAGCAGGAGAAAAACGGTAAAGCCGAAGAAAAACAGAAGGAAATCTTTTTCCACGGAATTAATAAAACGGAAACGGCTCATCAGGATAAGGGCGGAGATGCTGCAGCACATGAAAGGATAGGGGAGGAGGTATGTACTTCCTTCCATCTCTTTTTCGTAACCAAATATCATCTTCGGATAGAACCATAGGTATAGGCACCAGTAGAACAGCAGGATTGCTATATTGATGGAAGCAGACGGGCGGAATGGCACAAACAGGGAAATGATGCATAAAGCAGTGGTGAGCAGGCGGAAGAAATTGACGGCTTTCTTTTCCCGTGCAATGGTTGCAGGACGCCATCTGGCCATGATAAAAGCCAGTCTCTCCCGATGTTCTTTTTGATGTTTTGCGTTTTTCTTTTTTTCTTTTTCTTCTTCCCTGCGTTTGCTGTCGGGAGAAGGGGCGAGAAGGAACCGGGACTGTTCCAAATGTCTGTTTTTGTCCATCAGATATTCAAGGGCTTCCTGGCTTCCTGTCATGTTTGATTCGAAAGAAGCAAGTTTTTTTCCGTCACGGGAAATAATTTTATAGTCTTCCCCTTTAGGGAAGGGGATGATTTTTACGGTTCCGATGTCATGGTAATAAAAAACTTTTGTTCTGCCGATGGCAGGGGTGTAAGAGATATGGTCGGTATATATGATTAGTTTTCTATGGAAGCATTCAAAAAGCATGTATAAAAGCAGCAGGAGAAAAGGACCGAAACATAGTGTCAGGACGATAAATAATGCGGGGTCCTCCGCAGTGGCTCCGGATAAAACAGGGAGAAAATAAAGCATTCCGAAAAAGAGAAGCCCGAAAATAGAGAGAACTGACAGCCACTTTTTATTTCTTATTCTTATGATTTCCATGATTCCTTCATCCTTTTTGTTTTCATGTATTTTGTATTTTGGCCATAATCCCGTCTTAACCCGGATAGTCTGGAACTAAATGACATTGAATACGGGACTATATATTAAGTATAGCATATCTTTCATTTATATCACAGAGGGTGCTGCAAATCCTGTTTTTTAAAATGCCAGGATAAACAATGGAAAGACAGTACATTTCTCTTTATGCCGGATGGAACGGTTTTCAGAGATTTTAAGTGACTGGTTATAGGAAAAAACTATAACCGGTTACTTTTTTTGTGTATTAGACAAACTGAAAGTGGCATGGTATGATTTCATTGTAAACAGATAGGAATTAAAGAGAATGAAAATGACACATATGTAAAAAAATATCTGACAGGAGGATTTATCATGGGAAAGAAAACATATGCAGAAAGAAATTTAAAGTTTGAGACGTTACAGTTACATGTAGGGCAGGAACAGCCGGACCCGGTGACGGATGCGAGGGCGGTACCGATTTATCAGACCTCTTCTTATGTGTTCCATAACAGCGAACATGCAGCAGCCCGGTTCAATCTGAGCGACGCCGGAAATATTTACGGCAGGCTGACCAATCCTACGGAAGATGTATTTGAAAAAAGGATAGCAGCTTTAGAGGGCGGTGTGGCAGCGCTGGCGGTGGCTTCCGGTGCGGCGGCAATTTCCTATACGATACAAAACCTTGCTCATGCGGGCGACCATATCGTAGCGGCGAAGAATATATACGGCGGGACCTATAACCTGCTTGCTCATACCCTGAAAGACTATGGGATTACTGCCACTTTTGCAGACCCGTTCCGGTATGAAGAAGTGGAAGCGGCGATTCAGGAAAATACGAAGGCAATCCATATTGAAACACTGGGCAACCCAAATTCTGATGTGGTGGATATTGAAAAACTGGCGGATATCGCCCATGCCCATCAGATTCCCCTGGTGGTGGACAATACGTTTGCAACCCCTTATTTGGTGCGTCCGATTGAATATGGTGCGGATATCGTCGTACATTCCGCAACGAAATTTATCGGCGGTCATGGGACGACTATCGGCGGCGTGATTGTGGACAGCGGAAAGTTTGATTGGGAAGCCAGCGGGAAATTCCCGTCCCTGACGGAGCCGAATCCCAGCTATCACGGCATCAGTTTTACAAAAGCGGTAGGGGCGGCAGCATTTGTAACCAAAATCCGTGCGATTTTGCTGCGGGATACGGGCGCGACCCTTTCTCCGTTCCATGCTTTCTTCTTCTTACAGGGATTGGAGACTTTATCGCTCCGGGTAGAGCGGCATGTGGAAAATGCGCTGAAGGTAGTGGAATACCTGAATAAACACCCGCAGGTGGAAACCGTACACCACCCTTCGGTATCGGAAGACCCGGAACAGCAGAAACTTTATAAAAAATATTTCCCGAACGGCGGCGGCTCTATTTTTACATTTGAAATCAAGGGAGACGCGCAGAAAGCGAAAGCTTTCATAGACAATCTGGAACTGTTCTCGCTGTTGGCGAATGTGGCGGACGTAAAATCGCTGGTTATCCATCCGGCATCCACGACCCATTCCCAGTTAAATGAGGAAGAGCTGGAGAACCAGGGAATTAAGGTGAATACCATCCGGCTGTCGGTTGGCACCGAAAATATTGATGATATTATAGAGGATTTGGAGGAAGCATTCAGGGCAGTAGAATAGATGTACATATGGAGTATTAGCTCAAGGCTGAACTGCTGCTTATAAAAAACAGGGAAAATAGTCCGGGTGGGAACCATGGTTCCGCCGGGGCGGTTTTCCCTGTTTGGCGGTTTTTCAACATTTTTAATATTATCAAAATTTTTGAAAAAGAGACTGGAAAGGTGTAACGAATGGAAGAATAAACGGATATATGGGAAGGAAGGAGGTTATTCATGGATGAATTATATGAACAGAATGCAAAAATCGTCTACCATTTCCTATATTCCAGATGCCATGACGTTCATTTGTCCGAGGAACTTATGCAGGAAACATTTCTGCGGGCATACCGTACCATAGGGCATTTTGACGGAAGCTGCAAAATCTCTGTCTGGCTCTGTCAGATTGCCAAACATCTGCTGTACCAGCACTGGCGGAAAAGCTGCCATGAAATACCGTCTGCAATGGAGGCGGATTCCGTGCCGGCTTCCATGACAGAGGATGTGGAACGGAGCGTACTGAGGCGTTTTGAACTGATGGACGTCCTTAAGGATATGCAGAAACTGCCCGATAAGATGAGGGAGGTTATGTATCTTCGGATTACGGGGGAGCTGACGTTTAAGGAAATCGGGGAAATCATGGGAAAGAGTGAAAACTGGGCGAGGGTTAATTTCTACAGGGGAAAGGAAAGACTGCTGAAAAGGAGGATGCAGGAGGATGAATAAATGGAATTGTAATGTCATTAAGGATTTGCTTCCGTCGTATACGGACGGAATCTGCTCGGAGGATACCTGCAGTATAGTCGAGGAACATCTGGCCGGATGTCCGGACTGCCAAAAGGCATGGAAAGCCATGAAGGAAGCAGAAATCGCTACGGACGGGCTTCAGGACAGGGAAATGGATTATATGAAAAAAGTAAAACGGCATTTCGCCGGGAAAAACACGGCCGGATTTGCTATGTTTGCCGGATTGGTCCTGGCGGGAATCCTGTTTCCTGTTTTTCTGCGTATGCATATTCCGCTGCGGATGTTTTATGTACTTATGCCTGTGCTGATGGCGGCGGCCTGCTTTATGCTGCCGGATGATGCGGCAAAAAAAGCGGCGGATGGAGGAAAGCATCACGGGTACAGGTTCTGCGTTGCGGGTATGGTATTGATAGGATACACCATTGCAGTGGAATTTTTATGTTTGGAGTGGGCGATGGAAATAGATGCAGGTGCAGCGGGCCCTGTGGTGGAAAGAATGGCATTGGCAGGAATTGCCGCGCAGGTGATTCTGATTATAGCGGCGGCAAGGGATAGTCTGAAGACGGGAGAGTCACGGATTCTGCCTGTAAATATGGGAATTGTGGGATGTTTCCTCTCCCTTGCCTTTATTTCCATGCTGTACCGGATGGATAGCTGGGAAACTTTTGCAACAGTGCGGATGGAGGCATTTTTGGTACTTGGCGGGGAAGGAATTTTGATGGCGGCGGGGATGTGGATTGTGGATAGGATAAGGAAGCGGGGCTGAAACTGTTACCTGTTGTCTGATTATATTCAAAAAGCACTTGACATATATAGACAGCATATATATTATATAGTTAATCGATATATAGAAAAACTATATAAGATTTTATGAAACGGTAGGGAGGGACAGAAGAGGTATGGAAAAAGGGCAGATTAGACAGGAGGAAGGTTGATGGACAGGACGTTGGTTTCAGGAAGTATGGCGATGCTGGTGCTTAAGCTTTTATCGGAAGGGGATAAGTATGGTTATGAGATGATAGAGGCGCTGCGGCAGCGTTCGCAGAATGTGTTTGAATTGAAGGCGGGGACGCTGTATCCGCTGCTGCATAATCTGGAGGAAAAGAAGATGCTGGTTTCTTATGAGAAAGAGGTGCCGGGTAAGGTCAGGAAGTATTATAGTATTACGAAAGAAGGAAGAAAGATGCTGGCTGCAAAGGAAGAGGAGTGGCGGGAATATTCAAATGCGGTTTTGCATGTACTGGCATAGGCAGGAGCGGGAGAGAAAGGGCAGGGATGATTTATGGAGGAATATTTGAACATACTTTTGGAACAGATTCATTGCAGGCAGGCAAGGGAGATGGTGGGAGAGGAAATCAGAAACCACATTATGGATCAGGCGCAGGCGAATGAACAGGCAGGAATGGAGAAAAAAGAGGCTTTGGAAGAAGCGGTCAGGGATATGGGAGATCCGGTGGAAGCGGGAACTGCATTAAACCGGATACACCGGCCGCGGACGGACTGGAGGATGCTTGTTCTGATAGGGGTTATCAGTATCCTGAGCGTGGTGGTGCATATGGGTATCGGCAGCAGGGAAGAGTCGATGGGTGCGGTGTATGGTATGCGGCATGGTATGTGGGTCTTAATCGGTTATATGGCAATGCTGGCGGTTTATCGGATGGATTATAGTTATATAGGAAAGTATGCGAAACGGATAGCTTTGGTTTTTTGTATCGGTGCGGTTTTATTTCCTTTTTTGGGGATTGGAATAAACGGCGCGGAGAGATGGATTTCATTAGGGATTCTGGGGACGGCATCTTTTTATGAACTGATGTATCTGTATATTCCTGTGTACGGCGCTCTGTTATACCGGTATAAGGGAAGCGGATACAGAGGGATTGGAAAATGTATGCTGTGGATGCTTTTTCCTCTATTGACGCGGCGGATGTGTCTCAGCGCTTCCGTTCTGCTGTTTTTTGTACTGGCAGCGATGTTTTCGGCTGTGGTGGGAAAGGGATGGTATGCGGTTCGCAAAAAGCTGGTTTTGGCAGGATTCTGGATAGTGACGGGACTGCTGCCCGTGTTTGGAATAGCGGCGGCTGTATTTGGAAACTGGCTGGCAGTTTATCAGACGGAGCGGATAAAGGCATTTATAGGGCAGGATAGTTCTTATTATGATTACAGGAGAATGCTGGCGGCTGAATTTTTAAAATGCAGCAGGTTTATCGGCGGAAGCGGAGAGGAAATGATGAATCTGCCCGGTATTGAAAACGACTATTTATTTAATTTTGTAGCAAATTATTATGGAATAGCTGTGATGTTGGTGATAAGCCTGCTTCTTCTGGCAGTAGCCGCGAGGGGAATCCGGGTGTCCTTCGGGCAGAGGAATCCGCTGGGGAGGATTATGGGCAGTGGCTGCGGTTTGTTTTTTGAAATTGTGACGGTAATCGATATCCTGCATTTTTTGGGATGGATTCCTTCTACCCGACTGTTCCTGCCTTTCTTTTCATCCGAAGGAAGCGGGATTGTAGTGGCGTATATATTGGCCGGAATCGTGTTGAGCGTATACCGGTATCAGAGTATTAAGAGCAGCCTGCTATCAAATTATTCATAGAGTTTATTTTGAGAATTTATTCTGAGAATTTATTCTGAGAATTTATTCTTAATAAAAGACTTGCATTACCGCCGTGTTTCCTTTAAGATAGAAGAAAGTACACGACTGGCGGAATCAGGGAGAGCCTGTGTAGGAGTACCTACAGGGAGTGTATGGTGGGAAAAGAATGGCCGACCGCCTGGGCAGCATGATATGAGTGCGTCCAGGCGGTTTCTTTATGCACAGGGGCATCCAAAGGAAGTGTGTCAGCAGAGCTGACGGATGCCCCGCGCGGCGGGTAGGGAGAGAAACCTTCCCTGCTTGATTGCACAGGAGTGCGTAAGGAAATTAGCAGCTTCGCAGCACGCACCCCGCGCGGAGAGTAGGGGAAAATCGTTCCTGCCCGATTCCACAGAGGTGCGTAATGATGCACGTGTTATGAACAAATGGAGGTGGAACATGGAAAGATTATCACTGGAAAAGGAACTGAAGGAAAATGCTTATCCGGGAAGGGGCATTGTAATCGGTATGTCCGGGGACGGTACGAAAGCGGTTACGGCGTATTTTATCATGGGCAGAAGTTCAAACAGCCGGAATCGTGTATTTGTGGAGGATGGCGAAGGCATCCGCACACAGGCATTTGAGCCGGCTAAATTGGAGGACCCCAGCCTGATTATTTATGCACCGGTAAGGGTGCTGGGAAATCAGACGATTGTTACCAATGGCGATCAGACAGATACGATTTACGCCGGAATGGAAGCGGGACAGACGTTTGAGCAGTCTCTGAGATGCCGTGAATTTGAACCGGATGCGCCGAATTATACTCCGCGTATTTCGGGAATCATGTGCGTGTCGGAAGGAAGTTACAACTATGGGATGTCCATTTTAAAGAGCAACAACGGCAATCCGGAATCCTGCAGCCGGTTCTGTTTTGCTTATGAAAACCCGGCAGCAGGAGAAGGGCATTTTATACATACGTATATGCATGACGGCAACCCGCTGCCCAGCTTCGAGGGTGAACCGAAGTTAGTGGGAATCGAGGGGGACATTGATGAATTTACGGATATGGTATGGAACAGCCTGAATGAAGAAAACAAGGTTTCCCTGTTTGTGCGATACATTGATATCAGGACAGGCACATATCAGACGAAGATTGTAAATAAAAACAAGTAGTGGCTGCGTTTGGCTGCGGAACTGAAACCCAAACAGCAGAAGCCCGTACGGCGCCCCAGAGGAATTTATGCAAGCGAAGCAGGCAGAAATTGCTCTGTTAAGGAGGGAGCAGGAAGGGCGGCTGCGGAACTGGAACCCAAACAGCAGAAGCCCGTACGGCGCCCCAGAGGAATTTATGCAAGCGAAGCAGGCAGAAATTGCTCTGCTAAGGAGGGAGCGGGAAGGGCGGCTGCGGAACTGGAATAGGAGAGAAAAATGAACGAAATTCAATTAAAGTATGGATGCAATCCCAATCAGAAACCGTCCCGCATTTTCATGGAAGACGGGAGCGAATTGCCGGTTGATGTGTTGAATGGAAAACCGGGATATATCAATTTCCTGGATGCGTTTAACGGATGGCAGTTAGTAAAGGAATTGAAAGCAGCGACAGGACTTCCGGCGGCGGCTTCCTTTAAGCATGTGTCTCCGGCAGGGGCAGCGGTCGGGCTGCCATTGGATGAAACGCTGGCGAAGATTTACTGGGTGGATGATTTAGGAGAATTGTCTCCTTTGGCTTGTGCTTATGCGAGGGCGAGGGGAGCGGACAGAATGTCTTCTTTTGGGGATTTTATTGCTTTGTCCGATGAGTGTGATGCAGATACGGCAAGGCTGATTAAGAGGGAAGTGTCCGATGGCGTTATTGCTCCAGGCTATACGGAGGAAGCATTGGAACTGTTGAAAGGTAAGAAAAAAGGAAATTATAATATTATCCGGATGGATCCGTCGTATGTTCCGGCAGCAGTGGAGAGGAAGCAAGTGTACGGCATTACGTTCGAGCAGGGTAGGAATGAACTGGATATCAACAGGGAGTTATTGTCCCATGTAGTAACCGAAAATAAGGAGATTCCGGAATCGGCATTGATGGATATGAAAATAGCCCTTATTACATTGAAGTATACCCAGTCAAATTCGGTGTGTTATGTAAAAGGCGGACAGGCAATCGGTATTGGCGCGGGGCAGCAGTCAAGGGTGCATTGTACCAGACTGGCCGGACAGAAAGCGGATAACTGGTATCTGCGTCAGGCACCGCAGGTGCTCGGACTGGAATTTGTGGATTCCCTGGGACGTGCCGACAGGGACAATACCATCGATGTCTATATAGGTGAAGAGTACGAGGATGTGCTCCGTGAAGGGGAATGGCAGAAGCGTTTTAAGGTGAAGCCGCCTGTTTTTACGAGGGAGGAAAAACGTGCATGGCTGGATGGCAATCGGGATGTTACCCTTGGGTCTGATGCATTTTTCCCATTTTCGGATAATATTGAGAGGGCATACAAGAGCGGTGTGAAATATATTGCCCAGCCGGGAGGATCAGTCAGGGACGATGCGGTGATTGAATGTTGTGACAGGTATGGTATGGCAATGGTGTTTACAGGAATCCGGTTATTCCATCATTAGAAACGGTTCACATATGACTCTGTAGTTGGCGCAGGATGAATCTGCAAAAGCAAGGAGAAAAAAGGAGTAAGATTATGGTAGTGCCAGAGGCAAATAAAAGGATTTCCAAAGTGGATGCTTATTTGAACTGTGCGGAAAACTTTGCTTACAGGAGTACATGTCTGAAGAGGAAGTACGGAGCGGTGGTAGTAAAGGACGATGCGGTGATATCCACAGGGTATAACGGTTCCCCCAGGGGATTTGAGAATTGCTGCGATTTGGGTGTGTGTCCGCGGATGGAACGTGGAATGCATCAGGGAGAGGGCTATGGGATATGCCGTGCAATTCATGCCGAGGCCAATGCGCTTCTGAATTGTTCCAGAGAACAGACGATGGGCGGGGATTTGTATCTTGCAGGTGTGAATCCGGAAGATTATTCGGTGCATAAGGCAAAACCCTGTCCGATATGTGCAAGGATGATTATTCAGGCGGGAATCAGGAATGTGATACTGCGGGTAGGAGAGGGAGCAGATAACTATGTAACGATTCCGGCCGTAGATTTGGAGTGGCATTTAGAGGCGAAGTGAAGGAATAGTCAAAAACGCTGCAGCAGGCTGAAAGAGTATCCGGCTTGCTGCGGTGTTTTTGCTTTGGCTGGAAAGGAAGGAAAAGGAAGTGCGGATTATATCTCTGATATATGTGCAGCTCCTTATATGCGGAGGGCTGCGCATGTGATTAATACCTGCAAAGTGGCGGAAAATAGGAATCTGGCAACTGCCGCGAGGGTCAAATACCAACACATCAAAGATGTGTTTGCACTCTGCAGCATTGCAAGTTTGATACCCCGTTGTTTGCAGCTGGGTCTTTGATTCCTGCCGGATGCCCGTCCCATTTGGCACATATTTGAACTAAATTCAGTCAACGCAGCCTGTTGCGCTGACCGAATTTGACATAAATCTCCCGCAAGTTGTGACGCACAGCTGACAGAAAGCATCCTTCAGGCACATTTTGGTTAAGTCAGGTGGCGGAGCCGGTACGCAGGACTGCAATTTCGGAACGGAGTTTCTCGATTTCGGAAAGCGTTTCATGAAGGAGGGAATCCTTTTCCCGGATGATGTCATCACGCTGCTGAAGCTCTGTTATGGCTGCCGTGAGTTTACTTTCAGCTGTTACGAGTTTGCCTTCAGTTATTTCGAGTTTGCCTTCAGCAGCTACGAGCTTATCTTCGGTTATTTCGAGCTTATCTTCGGTTATTTCGAGTTTGTCTTCAGCTGCTACGAGCTTATCTTCAGTTATTTCGAGTTTGTTTTCAGCTGCTACGAGCTTGCCTTCAGCTGCTTCCAGTTTTTCTCCGGTAAGTTCCAGTTTCTCCTCTACGGCTTTCAGCTTTTCTTCTATTTCTCCCATTTTTTTAATTTTTTCAAGTTGATACTGATGTGTTCTCTGGTCGCGGTAGTATCTTTCTCTGGCCTCGCATTGCAGGCGGATTTTTTCATTTTGACTGAGCCGGTACATGGTTTCAGCCGCTTCCTGCAGGGTATCGTCTTTGGATGCAATCATTTTGATATCCTCCCATGTAGATGCTTGAAACAGGGCTGCCCAGCAATCCAGCTGGTGAATCCTGTCGGTTTCGGTAGCAAGGTGTATCTGAGGTAAGTTTACCACATACAGTCGCAGTTTGTCACTATATATAGTATAATTTTTTGCGTTCATAAGAAAATAAGAGGAATGGAATTCCGGGTGTTCCGGAAAGAGAGTGAAGTCCAGGATACTGATATGTACAGCAGATTTCAGGTCATCGTAGTGTTCGCCTTCGTTCAGGTTATCGAAAGCGCGGCAGAGATAGCTGAGGGACCTGTCCGGCCAGTTTCCCTCATTGGCTACCTGCATTTCCAGGTTAATCAGCGTACTGTCATTCATTAAGATACGGATATCCAAAATGAAATCTTTGGAATCAATAAATTTGCCAAGTTCGATTGGATTTGTGACAGCAACAGATGTAACATCTTCCGGTCTCAGATGCAGAAGCGAGCAGAGAAGGGCTTTGAGCACTTTGTTGCTTTTTTGCAGAACAGCATGAAAAAGATAATCGTTGGTGAGCCTGAAAGATACTTTTCCGGTTGCAGAAGCAAGGAAGTCCGCATAGGAAATACGGTTCGGATAATGCTTGATGATATGCTTGTTTTGATTCATGATGTGATTCCTTTCTGATTTGTCATTAGAATTTCCTGAATTTAAAATGTGGTGAATTTAAAATGTAGATAGATGTGTTCCAATACGCTGTGCCTTGCGGCGAAACAGACTTAATGATGTTATTTAACAATAACATAAAAAGCAGAATAAAGCTAGAGCGTGTTTGAAAATTGCTTTAGCGGAGAATTCGGCTTTTCGATAAAAAAATGAAGCCGGAAAGCGGAAAATGCTGTAGGGTACAAGATGTAGAGAAAATAACAGAAAAGCCGGGAAATTGCACGGAATATGGTATTATGCAATGCTTATAAAAGTTCTTTCGGAAGCACTGTTAAATATCTGTTGGTTTCATCCGATATATATTTAAAATATATATGACGGCTTCTGAAACGGATGTTAGAGGCGGTACGGACAGTCGGAAAAACCGGATGGCCGGAAAACAGGAAAAAGTCAGGGAGGATGAACAGTATGAGCAATTATATGAATGGGCTGAATCAGGGCGATTATCTGAATTCAGTCGGCGCAGGGTATCAGGATAACAAAAAGAATGGCACCGTAAAGGGCAGCAGCGAAAAGGATACGAAGACCGAAAGCGGTAAGAAATTGAACAATGTGGCAGGCAGGACCGTCGGAAATCCCCAATTGAGCGATAAGGCTTTGAAGTATTATGAGCAGTTGAAGAAAAAATATTCCAATATGGATTTCATTCTCGTTTCTCCCGAGAAGAAAGCGGAAGCAGAGCGGAATAAGGGGATGTTTTCCAGCAGTAAGGAATTGCTTGTATTGATTGATTCCGATAAAATAGAGCGGATGGCGGAGGATGAAGAATACCGCAAAAAGTATGAGGGGATTCTGGCAGGGGCTACTGCGCAGGTAGCACAGATGAAAATGAGCCTGGGAACCAACGCCAGCAGGGTAAGTTCCTTTGGAATGACTATTGACGACCATGGAAATGCTTCTTTCTTTGCCGTAGTAGATAAGTCTCTTGCAATGCAGAGAGAGCGCATCGCAGAGAAACGTGAAGAGAATGTCAGAACGAAGAAAGAGGAAGCAAAGAAAGCTGAAAAGAAAAAGGCCGAGGAGAAACTGGCTGAAGGAATGAAAGCGGACAACGGCGAAAAGGTAACGGTTACGGCAAGCTCATGGGATGAGCTTCTGAAAAAGATTGACAATGTGATTATGGCCGACATGGCGGACCATATGCTGACAAGCGAGGAACGTAAAGTCGGACAGAACTTTGATTTTTCGTTGTAATTTCAGATTTATTACATACAGGGGTATTTGGATTCCGAAAAGAAACGGAGCCGGACATTAAATGCTGCAGTACAGATATTTGTGTACTGCAGTTTTTTTATGCACAGGGGTGCGTAAGGAAATTAGCTGCTACGCAGCACGCACCCCGCGCGGCGAGTAGGGAGAGAAACCTTCCCTACTCGATTGCACAGGTGCGTATAGGGAAATTTGGCCATATTTCAGGGAGTAGCAGCCGGATACTACTAAAATACTACTTAAGGAGAATGGTTTATTGTGAGAAAATTCCGTATCCTGTCAGTAGAGTGTGTGAGAAAATTCATTCCTCTGATTTGCACGCCCGCTTTGCGCGATATTCGTGCCAGGTTGTGACGTACATAGAAGGACGTTTTGTGTATCAATCTGGTCAGGGAGAAAGGAAGGGAAGGATATGGGATGGACAAAAAGGAAATACAATAGAAGAATCCGGAGTATGGCGGCAGTCCTGCTGCTGTTCTTATGTGGCTGCGGAAGCCGGGCGAAGGAGGAGCAGGACGGGCCGCGGGGAGATTATGTATATACGGCTGAACACCAGTCGCTGGATGGATATTGTGAATCCATCAGTGCTGTGGCGTTTGGCAGCGGGGAGGAGGTATTCCTGACCGGAATGAAAGGCGGAAAAGAGGTGCTTCTTTCCCTGAAAATCGGCGGGAATGAAGCGGAGGAGTATCCGCTGGAGATGGGGGAGGGGATGCGGACGATTGTCATAGGCCGGGACACGGAGGGCAGCCTGCTGTTGGGAATGGTTGGCTATAAGGGGACATCTCTGGCAGAGAGGACGGTGGAGCGTGTCGTAATCCGGAAAGTGACACCAGAGGGAGAGACGCTGGAAACGGTAGACACGGGAAATATATTTTCTCAGAAAAGAGAGGATTCCTTTTACATAAGCAATATCCTTCAGGATAAAGAGGGAAATTATTATATTTCCGCCACACAGGATATCTGCGTGCTGCATCCGGACGGAAGTATGTACTTTGAGATTCCTGTGGATTCATACCGGCTGGATTTGTTTGCTTTGGAAGACGGCAGGATTGTAGCAGGCTATGACGCAGATAACGGATGGAGGCTGGAGGAGGTGGATTTACAGCAGAAGGGGTTTAAGCCGCTGGAAAGCAGTATTGCATTTGGCAGAGGGATATACCGCAGCGGTATGGATTCGGATTTGCTTTATACGAAGGATGCAGTGCTTTATGCCTGCAATTTGGCGGATGGGGAACCGACAGCGCTTTTAAACTGGATGGACAGCGATATTAACAGCAATAACCTGAAGGATTTTGCAGTACTGCCGGATGGCAGGATTGTGGCCCTGACGGTAGATTACAGCCGGGGCGCGTCCAAAGAAATCAGCATTCTTACCGGAAAGAAGCGTTCGGAAGTGGCAGAGAAAACGGTTCTGACTTATGCTTCTTTGGATTTTCCGTTTTATGTGCAGGAAGACATTGCAGCATTTAACAAACAGAGTGAGAAATACCGGATTGAGATAAAGGACTACGGGGATGATTCGATGGAATACAGAGACAGGGCTGCGCTGCTGAATGCGGACCTGACCGGAAGTCAGCCTCCGGATATTATTGATATTTCCGTACTGTCTTTGGAAGAACTGATAGCTGCCGGTGTGGCGGAGGACCTGACACCCTGGCTGGAAAAAGACCCGGAGACGGAGCGGGAAGATTTTGTGGAGAATATCCTGAAAGCATACGAACGGGACGGAAAATTATATGCAATCATGCCGGCTTTCGGAATTGCAACCCTGATTGGGAAAACATCGGATGTAGGAACAGGCAGTGCCTGGTCTGTGGACGATATGGCGGCGCTGATGGAGGCGAAGGGCAAAGACTGTGAACTGCTGGATGCCAGTAAAGCTGACATGCTATGGCTTCTATGCAGAATCAATCTGGAGTGGTTCGTGGACAGGGAAAACGGAACCTGTAATTTTACCAGTGGGGAATTTGAAAAAATACTGGAATTTGCGGACCGGTTTCCCAGAGAACCGGAGTATGGACCGGACGCTCCTTCCGAGATAGAGATGATAAGGAGCGGGCGGCTGCTGTTGGTAAATGGCATGATTACTTCCGTGGAATTATATCAGGTGTATGAATATGAGTTTGGGGAAGCAGTGAACTTTATCGGTTATCCGGTTTTCGGGGAGGAAAGCGGGACGATACTTGCCCCGCAGGGCACAACGGTTGTAATGCATGCGGCTTCTGCCAATAAAGAGGGAGTATGGGAGTTTATCCGGTTCGTTCTGTCGGAAAAACGACAGGAAAATCTGAAAGCGGTAAACGGCAACGGTTTTCCGGTTTTAAAATCGGTGTTGGACAGACAGCTTAAAGAAGAGATGGAGAATGAATATTATGAGGATACGGACGGAACCATGAAGCTGAGACCGAAATCCTCATGGGGAACCGGCGAGTATGAAGTACAGGTATATGCGGCAACAAAAGAGCAGGTGGAGCGGATATGGGAGATGATTGGGACAGCGCGTACATACAGCCGGATGGACGAACAACTGTTCCGAATCATATACGAGGAAGCAGATGCCTGTTTCAGCGGACAGAAAAGTGCAGAAGAGGCAGCACGGCTGGTACAGAACCGTGTGCAGACCTACCTGAATGAAATAAGATAGGGGGAGCGGCATTATGGCAATACAGATGTTATCCGTAAAGGATTTATACAAAACATATCAAAGCGGCGAAGGGGAATGTGCCGCAGTCAATCATATTAGTTTCAGTATGGAGAAAGGGGAGTTTATTACAGTTATAGGGGCTTCCGGTTCGGGAAAGAGCAGCCTGCTCTGTCTGCTTGCAGGAATGGCGGATATGACGTCGGGGGAAGTACTTTATATGGGAAAAAGCCTTGCAAGAATGACAGACCGCGAGAAAGCCGCTTACCGCGGACGGGAAATCGGTTTTGTATTTCAGGAAGGAAATCTGCTGGAAGATATGACGGCATTGGAAAATGCCGCGTTACCAGGATATCTGTATCAAGGGAGAAAGGAGGTGGAGGAAAGGGCAGGGCGGTGGCTGGACTGCCTTGGACTGGGGGAACAGAAAAGGAAATATCCCGGTCAGATGTCAGGCGGACAGAAACAGAGGACGGCCATAGCAAGGGCGTTGGTGAACCAGCCGGAAATCCTGTTTTTGGATGAACCTACCGGAAGCCTGGATAAGATATCAGGGGAACGGATTTTGCGCCTGCTTGTGAAGCTGAACGAAAAGGGGCAGAGTATCATGATGGTCACGCATGATATGGGGGCAGCGGCAAGGGGAAAGAAAGTAATCATGATTAAAGACGGCAACATCTGCAAAACACTGACTTTAGGCAGATTCATACAGGAAGAACTGGAGGAGCGGAAGACAAGGATATATGACATGATGAGGGAGGAAAAAGTATGAGAGCGGTTTGGTTCATATTGGCTGCCGGATTCCGTAAAAGGAGGATGCAGACAGGTTTCTTCGCGGCTGGATGTTTTTTTGCAGCATTCTTCCTGCTGGGCGTATGCATTCTGAACTTTTCGCTGGAACCGTCTTTCGACTGGTCGTACGGAAAACTGGATGCTCCGGATATGACAGTCACAGTTCGGGAAGCGGATGCAGGGGAAGAGGAGCTGGAGGCGTTTTTATGCCGGCTTCCGTATGTGGGGACTTACCGGCTTGGCAGATGTTACCTGGCCGGGCACGTAAAAGTGGGGGAGCGGCGTATGGATTTTGCATTTGTGGCGGCCTCACCGGACAGGGAGGTGGACGCGGGGAAAGCAGTGGTAAATCACGCGGTTTATGCCGGTGCCGGTGACAGGGTGGAGCTGTCCGTGAACGGCAGGACGGCCGTTTTGGAAATAGATTCCGTGATTGCAGATGCAGTAAACAGTGCGCCGGATGCCAGTATTCCGTACCTGTGGATAAGTGAGGAGGAACTGGAAAGCCTGACGGAAGGGTATCAGAAAGGAAATTATCTGATAGAAGTATGGCTGGACGGACCGGTGCAGGAGACAGTGGGAACCGGGAGGCCGGGACAGGAGGATTGGAGCAGTTGGCATAAAAAAATGGCGGAACGGTTTGCATCGGATTACGGAACGTATTTCGGGCGGTCATTTGACGGAAACCTGACATCGTACGAGGATGTCCGCCATTCTTATATATTCCGATATGGGATTTTCAGTCAGTTTCTTTCAGCCCTGGCAGTCTTTCTTTTTATCATGGTTCTGCTGATGACGGTGCTGCTTGTACGGATGGCAGTGCGTGCGGACAGGAAAAGAATCGGGGTTCTTGAAGCAGTCGGTTTTGCCGGATGGCAGATAAAAGGAATTTATGCAGGAAAGTATTTGCTGACTGCCATGCCCGTGAGTGCGGCTGGTGTTCTGGCTTCCGGAATGGTGTTCCGGTACTGGCTTGGCGGCATGTTCGCAAAGATTGACCGGAGCCTGTTTGCCATAAAGGGACTGTGGTGTTACCAGCTTTTAGTTTTCGGGGGTGTCAGTGCGGTATTATGTGTTACAGTGTGGTTTTCGGTCCGTAAGAGTGTGGATGTGCCGCCCGCGGATGCCATACGGTCAGCGGGAGAGGAGAGAGTGTCCGGGAGACAGAGGGGATTGTTTTGGGGAAGCAGCCTGTCCCTGCCCATGCCGCGGTTTTTGCCGTTTCAGTTCGCAATGCTGAAATGTTTCCGCAGGAAAGCGGAATCTGTATTTATTTTTATCCTGACTTTTGGGATGGCATTGCTGTATCTGGTTTCTTTTTATATAATAGGCGGAGTGGGGAAAGCGGACCGGCATTTGACGGACTGGGGAATCGTGGAGGCTGATATCTATATTTCCAGAAAAACAAACGCAGATGAGAGGGAAAGCGGCCTTCTGTCGGCGCTTGAGCAGGAACCGTCGGTGGATTTTTATTATGCGGCATTGTCGGATTCTGTAGCATACAGACCTGCGGGCAGCAGTCTTCCCGGAAATGTAACAGGGGAAATATATGACAGGCAGATTCCGGAAGGGCTGGATTATATTTTTATGGAAGGAAGGAATCCGGATTCGTATCATGAGGCGGCTGTCGGTCTGAACTTTGCAAAAGAAAACGGACTCGGCATCGGCGACAGAATATATGTGATGAGGAACGGAGAGGAAACGGAGCTGGAAATTGTAGGAATTTATCCGTCGTTTAAACAGTACGGACGTTCCATACGTTTCCTGACGGAAGATATCCGGGAGTTCTTTGGAAACAAGGCACAGGGTTATTATACGGTCGTATTGGAAGAGGGAACCGATGTGGGGGCGTTTGCGGAGAAAATGACGGCTGCATTTCCGGATTTTGATTTTTTTCCCATGGGAAAAAGCACGTCCCGTTCCGTCCGTATGCTTTGGCCGCCGGCGGCGGTATGTATGGGTTTAGCTGCGTTGGTTTATTTACTGCTGCTGCTTTGTGTGAAAAAAATAATGGTAATGGAGTGTGAAAAGGAGTTCCGTATCTGCCGTTTTATCGGATTTGACCAAAGGAGGATATCTGCCATTGTCCGGCAGCGTTTTGGAATCCCTGTACTGTTTGGTGCGGCGTGTGCGGCGCCGGTGTCTGTTTCCGTGCTGCCGGAAGTGCTCAGACCGCTGGCGCGGCAGATTGGATTAGCGGCGTTTCCCATTTATCCGGACGCACTGCTGGCGGTTCTGGCATTAAGCGGAATACTGTTTTGCAGTCTGATTTCCGTTATCCGTACAGATGTATGATATATGAAAAAACTGTGGTGCTTATTGTGGTGTTTTAAGAGAGAAAGCCGTTATCCGGGACCGCCCATAGATGCGGTTTGCAGGAGAATTGGAAAGGAGTGTGTAGTATGTATATACTGAGTATAATAGGTTTGATATTGGTGGTTTTGTTTGTAGAGTGTTCCGTATGGGGACTGGAAAGCGGGTTGGGAATGCTGATAGACTTTCCGAGTTTTTTACTGCTGATGATAATTGGTGCTGCGATGCTGCTGGCAGCAGGTATGGGAAAGGATTTCCTGGCGGCGTTCCGTCTGGCGCTTGGCAGGGAAAAACAGGCAGGACTGCGGGAAAGAAAACGTGCGGTGGAAGCGGTGGAACTGTTTATGAAAGCAATGAGGCATGGAAGCATCTTTGCGGCGCTCCTTCAGTTTGTTGCAATATACAGTCTGATGGAAGATACGACCAAATGGAGCATTTACCTGTCGGTGCTGCTGCTGACCGTATTGTACGCCTATGCAGTCAATCTGCTGCTGCTGCCGGTAAAAAGCAGGCTGAATCTGGGAATTATTGAATATATGCAGGAGACGGGAATGGAAGAAAGCGTGAGAGCGGGGATGGAAGAAGCGGAAAGTAAGACTGGAGAGGAGAGAATGGGAGCGGAGAAAAATGAAGAAGGTTAAGAGAATGGCGGCAGTGCTCCTGTATCTGTTTCTGGCAGCGATTATATTGGGATTACAGCCGAAAGAGTTATTTGACCTGCGCCAGTTACTGCTGGTATTTGCCGGGGGCATTATCCTGTATCTTCCGTCGATGGAAAAAGAAGATTTCAGGCGGTGCAGAAAACCGGATTTCGGATTGCTGGCGCGCAATACCATATATGCCAGTTATATCGAGACTTTCGTGCTGTTATTCCTGCTGCTTTATCAGGGGCCGGAAACGGACCGGATGAAGATGCTGGCGGATATACCGGAGGAAGGTCAGGCAGTCCGGCTGGTTTCCGGTATGTTGATGCGGGAGATTGCGCTGGGTTTCCGGCCTTTGCTATACGGGGTCTGTATTTGGATAGCATTTGGAAAAGAGGAAGAAAAGCCGGCAGGGAAGGAAGAGGAATCCGCCGGGGAAGGAAGGATACGGACCGCACAGGAAGGCTACCAGCATTTTCTGGACCTTGGGCTGACCAGACGGGAGGCGGAGGTGGCAGTACAGGTATGCAGGGGGATAAGTAATAAGGAAATCGCAATGGAACTGAGTATTTCCGAGGCTACGGTGAAAAAGCATATGTCCAGTATTTTTGAAAAGCTTGGAGTGAAAAAGAGGGAAGAACTGTGGAAATATCATCATTTTTCCGGGTGATTCAGACCGTATTGTCAGGCGGACAGAGTCTCCCCCGGCTAAATTCACGCATTCTTAAGGATTTTGCAGCAAGTGCAAAGTCCTGAGCTGAACTGTTACCAATTATACCATTTCAATTATACCATTTTTATACCATTTCTATACCATTTCTATAAGAGTAACGGTTGACGGGGCGGGCTGGATGTGGCATTATAAATAGTAGAAGAACTATCGTATTTAAGGACAAGAGGGTTTTGAAGCGAAGGAGAAAGAGAGGATAGGAATATGAGATTAGTGACACGCTCTGATTTTGACGGGCTTGCGTGTGGCGCACTGCTGAAAGAGGTAGGAATCATTGACCACTGGAAGTTTGCCCATCCGAAAGATTTGCAGGACGGACTGGTAGAGATTACGGAAGATGACTGTCTTGCAAACGTGCCGTTCGTGGAAGGATGCGGCTTATGGTTTGACCACCATTCCAGTGAATTTGAGAGAAACCAGCTGGCAGGAAAATATAAGGGGGAAAGCAGGGTGGCTCCGTCCTGTGCGCGAATCATTTACGAATATTATGGGGGGAAAGAAAGATTTCCCCAGTTCGATGATATGATGGAAGCAGTGGATAAGGTAGATTCCGGCAATCTGACCATTGATGAAGTGCAGAATCCTTCGGGGTGGATTCTGGTGGGATTCCTCATGGACCCCAGGACCGGTTTGGGGAGATGGCGGAATTTCACGATTTCCAATTATCAGTTAATGGAAAAATTAATTGACGCCTGCCGCACCATGACGACAGAAGAAATCCTTGCAATGCCGGATGTAAAAGAAAGGATTGACGTTTACTTTGAACAGGCGGAGAAGTTCAGGGAAATGGTTACGGCAAATACGCGGGTTGAGAAAGATGTGATTATTTCTGACCTGAGGAAAGTAGACCCGATTTACTCCGGCAACCGTTTCATGATTTACAGCATGTATCCGGAGCAGAACATTTCGGCATGGATTGTCAGCGGCAAAGGCGGGCTGGGCTGTTCGGTGGCAGTCGGATACAGCGTCCTGAACAGGACTTCTGATGTGAATGTAGGCAGTCTGATGCTGAAATACGGCGGCGGCGGTCACAAGGCTGTGGGTACCTGCCAGTTCCAGGATGAGGAGATTGAGGAAAAACTTCCGAAGCTTTTGGATGAATTGGTAAATTATAAGGATTATTATAAATAGGCTGCAGTACATATGCAGGCTTCCGGTGGCGGATATTATGCCGAAAGAAAAGGGTATTGCGGAGACTCTGTAAAAATTGAAACAGCAACAAGCCGTGAGGACAACTATTGTTTTTACGGCTTGTTTTTATGCACAGGGGTGCGCAGGGAAATTTATGAAACCAATAAGGGGTGTCAATCGTAATTAATAATATAAGTATGCAATCATACCGGGAGGGATAAAATAAGGAAGGGAAGGCTGTGGAAAGTATGGAGGTAAGACTGCAAAGCGGCAAGCTGATTCTTGTGGAAGCGGACAGGCTGGACGAAATATGGAAACTGCGTGGATTCCTGACAGAAGATGAGATGGCGCAGCTGGAAGACGCAGTGAAAAGGTTTGACAGAGAACATCCGGAAACATGGAATATTTCTACCTGCGGTTGAAAAAAGCGTGCAGGTTCAATCAGACCGTTATTGTACGGGCGGCAGGCAGCAGGTTATGATAAGACAGAAAGAGGAAGTTTGGAATGAAGGAAGTTCGGAATGGAGGAGTCTAGAATGGACAGCCGGAAAGTCGGAAGTTTTATCATGGGAAAGAGGAAAGAAGCAGGATGGACACAGCAGCAGCTGGCAGATAAGTTATGCGTGTCTTTTCAGGCAGTCAGTAAGTGGGAGAATGGTTCGGCATATCCCAACATTGAAATACTGCCGGATCTTGCTATGGCATTGAAAGTGTCGGTGGATGAGATACTGGAGGGAAAGGAAAAGCAGGAAACCGGTTTATCCTACCGCAGCGCGGGAGTGGACATCGCATATACCGATACGATGAAACGGGAAATGGCGCGGCATTTGGAAACAAAGGACAGACGGGTGCTGAACGGGCTTGGCCCTTTTGCTTCTCTGTATGATATCCATTTTCCTGAAATAGAGAATCCCGTATTGGTGCTAAAGTCAGAAGAACCGGGTTCCAAACAGAAACTGGCAATGGAATATGGATATACGGAATCCATCTGCCATGACATGGTCAATCATCTGGTGAATGATATTGTGGTGATGGGAGCCAGGCCGCTGGCGGTTCTTGACACCATTGTGTGCGGCAATGCGGAAAAGGACACAATCAGCACGCTGGTGAAGGGAATTGCGGAGGCATGTAAGGAAAATGAATGTTCATTAGTCGGCGGGGAAACCTCCATTCAGCCTCAGGTAGTGGAAAAAGGCGTTTATGTGCTGACTTCCAGCATCGCGGGAATTGTGGAGAAAAGAGGGATAGTGGACGGTTCTGCCATCTGTCCGGGGGACAGTATCCTGGCGGTTGCATCCAATGGTCTGCATACCAATGGCTATTCGTTAGTAAGGCTGTTAATGGAAAAAAGCCCGCAGGTGAAACTGGACAAAGTAGAGGGCATGACTTTCGTAGAGCAGATTATGAAACCCCATACACCGTATTATAAGGCGCTGAAAGATTTATTAAAAGAAAAGACTGCGGACGGCGCTCCTTATATGGTTCATGGGATGGCGCATATCACAGGAGGGGGAATCGCAGGCAATCTGTGCAGAATCATACCGGACGGATTGTCAGCGCGGATAGAATTAGGAAACATAAAACTGCTTCCTATTTTTAAGTATATCAAAAGAAACGGAAAGGTAAGTGACGGGGAAATGCTGTCCACATTTAACTGCGGTGTGGGATTCATCCTGGTGGTACCTGCAAAATACCGCAATACGGTTATAAAGCATATGAGAGATTTTCATGACTGCTATGAGATTGGAGAAATAACAGAGGGAACGGAGAAGGTGGAGTTTTACGGTCAGTTGGATTGGATTTAAGGCAGAACCATGAACTGTTAAAAAATTTAAAAAAAATTAAAAAAATGTAAAAAACTGCTTGCAATTCCCAAAAACTTCATGTATACTAACAAATGCTGTGGCATGATAGCAATGAAGCGTGAGGTTGCTTTTGGAGAAAAACAATAATCTTCAAAAGGTTTTCCGTGGAGCGAATGTCAAGAACCAACAGAAGTTGGTAAGACCGGGAACGGTGGTATCACCGGGAAAATCCTGGTTTTGGAAACTGACGACAAGTCACTGTACAGACAATGAGATTACTGAACGTCGGCATGGATGTGGGAAACGATACATGGATGCCGGTAATGTAGTAACGGTGTGTGAGGAATTGCAGGCGGGTTATGCCGCAGATTCTGCCAGCCGGTTCGGGATAATGCATGGGTCATGTGAACGAACAGGACACACACGGGAGAGTGTACAGTCACCGCTTGTCGTACTTAAGGGTAAAAAGTGCGAAAAGGAGGCGACTTTTTTTATGGCAAGTCAGGTAATGAGAATTACATTAAAAGCTTATGACCATCACTTAGTGGATGCATCTGCCAAAAAAATCATCGAAACAGTTAAGAAGAACGGATCACAGGTGAGCGGACCGGTGCCTCTTCCGACCAAGAAGGAAGTGGTTACGATTTTAAGGGCGGTTCACAAGTACAAAGATTCCAGGGAACAGTTCGAGCAGAGAACCCACAAGAGACTGATTGATATCATTACACCGACACCCAAGACGGTTGATGCTTTGCAGAGACTGGAGATGCCGGCCGGTGTGTATATCGACATCAAAATGAAAAACAAATAAGACCCCTACTAGTATGCAAAGCCCGGAAAACGGAGCCGGTACCACACCGGGGACGGTTTGGAGGGGCTAGGCCGCTGTAGAACAGACAGGAGGTAAAAGAATGAAAAAAGGTATTTTGGCGACGAAAGTCGGAATGACGCAAATCTTCAATGAAGACGGCACCCTGATTCCGGTAACGGTGCTTCAGGCAGGCCCCTGCGTGGTAACACAGATTAAAACCGTGGAAAATGACGGTTACAAGGCAGTGCAGGTCGGCTATGTAGATAAAAAGGAGAGAATTGTCAATAAAGACAAGGGCGGAAAGAAAGAAGTATGCCACAGACATGGCGTAAACAAACCGCTGAAAGGCCACTTTGATAAGTCCGGGGTTTCCTGCAAGAGATATGTCAGGGAGTTCAAATTTGAAAATGCAGAGGAGTATGCACTGGGCAATGAGATTAAAGCCGATATCTTTGCGGCGGGAGATAAAGTGGATGCATCCGCTATCTCAAAGGGAAAAGGATTCCAGGGAGCAATTAAGAGACATGGACAGCACAGAGGCCCCATGACGCACGGTTCCAAATTCCACCGCCATCAGGGTTCCAACGGCGCCTGCTCTTCACCGAGCCGTGTATTTAAAGGTAAAGGAATGCCTGGACATATGGGCTGCGTAAAAGTTACCGTTCAGAACCTTGAAGTAGTAAGGGTGGATGCAGAGAAAAACCTGCTGCTTGTAAAAGGAGCGGTTCCGGGACCGAAAAAAGCTTTAGTGACAATAAAAGAAACCGTTAAGGCTTAAGCCTTGGGCGGGCGAAAGGAGGACCATTCAGATGGCAAACGTATCTGTTTATAATATGGAAGGCAAAGAAGTCGGTACGATTGATTTAAACGATGCGGTATTCGGTGTTGAAGTGAATGAACATCTGGTACACATGGCAGTCGTACAACAGCTTGCAAATAATCGTCAGGGAACGCAGAAAGCAAAGACACGTTCCGAAGTATCCGGCGGCGGAAGAAAGCCCTGGAGACAGAAAGGCACGGGTCATGCAAGGCAGGGTTCGACAAGGGCTCCCCAGTGGAAGGGCGGCGGCGTGGTATTCGCTCCCGTACCGAGGGACTATTCGTTCAAGTTGAACCGGAAGGAAAAACAGGCAGCGCTCAAATCTGCATTAACAAGCAGGGTTCAGGGCAACAAACTGATTGTTTTGGACGAATTGAAGCTGGACGCAATCAAGACAAAGGATTTCAAGAAAGTCCTTGATAATCTGAACGTGAACAAGGCGTTGGTAGTAACAGGAACCATTGACCAGAACGTAATCTGCTCGGCAAGGAATCTTCCTAAAGTGCATACTTCCTATGTGGCAATTGAGGCGGCAGGGGAAGCAAAGGAAGTTAAGAGCACAATCAACGTATATGATATCATGAAATACGATACCGTGGTACTGACAAAGGACGCAATAGCAAATATCGAGGAGGTGTACGCATAATGGCAGCAATCCAATATTATGATGTAATCCTCAAACCGGTTATTACCGAGAAGAGTATGGCTGGTATGAGCGAAAAGAAATATACATTTTTGGTTCATACGGAAGCAAATAAGACACAGATTAAAGAAGCTGTTGAGAAAATGTTCGAAGGAACAAAAGTAAAGAAAGTCAACACCATGAATATGGACGGAAAAGTAAAAAGACGTGGAATGACTTACGGAAGAACAGCCAAAGTGAAAAAAGCGATTGTGCAGCTTACAGAGGACAGCAAGGATATTGAAATCTTTGCAGGACTTTAATAAATGAATGTATGCGGTTTAAGAACCGCGCAAAACCAGAAGTAAAGGAGAAAGAACCATGGGAATAAAGACATATAACCCATATACACCTTCCAGAAGAAACATGACCGGTTCCGATTTTTCTGAAATAACAAAGAGTACTCCTGAAAAGTCTCTCTGCGTTTCCTTAAAGAAGAATGCGGGCCGTAATAATCAGGGTAAAATCACAGTAAGACACCGCGGGGGCGGCAACAAGAGAAAATACAGGTTGATTGATTTCAAGAGATTGAAAGACGGAATCCCTGCAAAAGTCATCGGAATCGAATATGATCCGAACAGAACGGCAAACATTGCATTAATCTGCTATGCAGACGGACAGAAAGCATATATCATTGCTCCGGAAGGACTGAAGGACGGAATGACGGTCATGAACGGACCGGAAGCCGAAGTAAGAATCGGCAACTGCCTGCCTTTATCCGAAATTCCGGTAGGTACTCAGGTACACAATGTGGAACTGCATCCGGGCAAGGGCGGACAGCTGGTTCGTTCAGCAGGAAACAGTGCACAGCTGATGGCGAAGGAAGGAAAATATGCAACCTTGAGACTTCCCTCCGGCGAAATGAGAATGGTGCCGATTGTCTGCAGGGCAACGGTTGGTATCGTAGGTAACGTTGATCATAGCCTTATCAATATCGGTAAAGCGGGACGTAAGCGTCATATGGGTATCCGCCCGACTGTACGTGGTTCCGTTATGAACCCGAACGACCATCCGCACGGTGGTGGTGAAGGTAAGACCGGTATCGGACGTCCGGGCCCGAGCACACCTTGGGGCAAACCCGCTCTTGGTTTGAAGACGCGTAAGAAGAAAAAAGCGTCCAACAAGATGATTGTAAGAAGAAGAGACGGAAGAACGATTAAATAATAGGAGGAAGAAAAATGGCTAGATCATTGAAAAAAGGACCGTTTGCAGATGCAAGCTTACTGAAAAAAGTAGATGCCATGAATGCAGCAGGGCAGAAACAGGTGATTAAGACTTGGTCCCGCCGGTCTACAATTTTCCCTTCATTCGTGGGACATACGTTTGCGGTTCATGACGGAAGAAAACATGTGCCTGTATATGTAACGGAAGACATGGTTGGGCATAAACTCGGTGAGTTCGTTGCAACGAGAACTTACAGGGGACATGGAAAAGACGAAAAGAAATCAAAAGTCAGATAGCAGCACGTCCGTAAACGGACGTGCAGAAGAATGACGTTTGTCATTCTTCCCATGAATGTTTAGGAAAACAACGGATGTGTGGAAGTTGGAAGGAGGAGCAAAGAAATGGCAAAAGGACATAGAAGCCAGATAAAGAGAGAAAGAAATGCGCAGAAAGATGTCAGACCTTCAGCTAAGTTATCTTACGCTAGGATTTCTGTTCAGAAAGCATGTTTCGTTCTCGATGCCATAAGAGGCAAAGATGTGAATACAGCGCTTGCTATTTTGGAATATAATCCGAGGTATGCTTCAGGCGTGATTAAGAAATTGTTGGAATCAGCGATTGCAAATGCTGAATATAAATACAGTCAGGATCCGACTAAGTACCCGAATCCGGATAACCTTTATATAGCGGAGTGCTTTGCGAATAAAGGACCTACCATGAAGAGAGTAAGACCGAGGGCACAGGGAAGGGCTTATAGAATCGAAAAGAGAATGAGCCATATCACGGTAGTCCTCGATGCTAAGTAGACAATATCTCGCTAAAGCGGGCAGAAATACTTCACGAATGAAGTATGGATGAAGAAAGGAGAAATTAGAGTTAATGGGACAGAAAGTTAATCCTCACGGCTTGAGAGTCGGCATTATTAAAGATTGGGATTCGAAATGGTATGCTGATGCTGAGTTTTCAGATTTTCTGGTAGAAGATTACAACATCAGAAAATTTCTTAAGAAAAAATTATACAGTGCCGGAGTTTCCAAAATAGAAATCGAAAGGGCTTCCGACAGGATAAAAGTGATTATCTACACAGCAAAACCGGGTGTTGTTATCGGTAAAGGCGGTGCGGAAATCGAAGTGACCAAGAAAGAACTTTCCAAACTTACGGATAAGAAAGTTCTGGTAGATATCAAAGAGATTAAGAGACCTGACAGGGATGCGCAGCTGGTTGCTGAAAATATTGCACAGCAGCTGGAGAACCGTGTATCTTTCAGACGTGCCATGAAATCCTGCATGGGCAGGACAATGAAGGCCGGAGCGCTGGGAATCAAGACTTCCTGCTCAGGACGTCTCGGCGGAGCAGATATGGCCCGTACAGAGTTTTACAGTGAGGGAACCATCCCGCTTCAGACATTGAGAGCGGATATTGATTATGGTTTCGCGGAAGCGGACACAACCTACGGTAAAGTAGGCGTAAAAGTATGGATTTACAAGGGTGAAGTACTTCCTACTAAGAACAAAAACGAAGAAAAAGCATCTTCGGAGGAAGGGAGCGATAAATAATGTTAATGCCTAAGAGAGTAAAACGTCGTAAACAATTCCGTGGCTCCATGGCTGGAAAAGCAAGCCGTGGCAATACAATTACTTACGGTGAGTACGGTATTGTAGCATTAGAGCCTTGTTGGATTCGTTCCAACCAGATAGAAGCGGCCCGTGTCGCTATGACACGTTATATCAAGCGTGGCGGTAAGGTTTGGATTAAAATCTTCCCCGACAAGCCTGTAACGGCAAAACCGGCGGAAACACGTATGGGTTCCGGTAAAGGTACTTTGGAATACTGGGTAGCAGTTGTTAAGCCGGGACGCGTAATGTTTGAGATTGCAGGGGTTTCGGAAGAGGTTGCAAAAGAAGCATTGCGTCTTGCAACACATAAGCTTCCATGTAAATGTAAAATTGTTTCAAAAGCAGACTTGGAAGGCGGTGTATCAAATGAAAACTAAGAAGTATGTAGAAGATTTAAAGACGAAATCAGCTGCAGAATTAGCACAGGAATTAGTAGCTGCTAAAAAAGAACTTTTCAATTTGAGATTCCAGAACGCAACAAATCAGTTAGACAATACAGCCAGAATCAAAGAGGTAAGAAAGAACATTGCCCGTATTCAGACTGTCATTACACAGAAAGAAAAGGCTGCGCAGTAAATAAAAAGTTGCGATGCAGGCCATCCGGCCTGATTGTTAGAAAGGAGAATCAATCGTGGAAAGAAATTTGAGAAAGACACGTACTGGAAAAGTAACCAGTAATAAAATGGATAAAACAATTGTTGTTTCCATCGAGAACCATGTAAAGCATCCTCTTTACAATAAGATTGTGAAGAAAACCTACAAGCTGAAGGCACACGATGAGAACAATGAGTGCAATATCGGCGATACGGTAAAAGTAATGGAAACAAGGCCCTTGTCCAAAGATAAGAGATGGAGACTTGTGGAAGTTATTGAAAGGGCGAAATAAGAGTGATATTTTGCCGCACGAAACGGAAAGTGGATGAAATATTGGAAGGAGAAATAGCATGATTCAGCAAGAGACCAGACTCAGGGTTGCTGATAACACAGGTGCAAAAGAACTTCTCTGCATCAGGGTTATGGGCGGCTCGACAAGAAGATATGCCCATATCGGCGATATCATCGTTGCCACTGTTAAAGATGCAACACCCGGCGGTGTTGTAAAAAAAGGTGACGTCGTAAAGGCTGTGGTAGTCCGTACTGTAAAGAGCACACGCCGTAAAGACGGTTCTTATATTAGATTTGACGAAAACGCTGCTGTTATTATCAAAGATGACAAGACTCCGAGAGGAACCCGTATTTTTGGACCAGTGGCAAGAGAGCTTCGTGAGAAACAGTTCATGAAAATCGTTTCTCTGGCTCCGGAAGTATTATAGGGAGGTGCCGGAATGTCTGCAATGAAAATAAAGAAGGGCGATACCGTAAAGGTAATTGCCGGTAAAGACAATGGAAAAGAAGGAAAAGTAGTTTCCGTGGATAAGAAAAACGGCAGAGTGCTCGTAGAAGGCATCAATATGATTACCAAACATACGAAGCCCTCGGCTGCGAATCAGAATGGCGGAATCGTTCAGAAGGAAGCCCCTATTGATATATCTAACGTAATGTATGTTCATGAAGGCAAGCCTACGAGAATTGGTTTCAGGATGGAAAACGATAAAAAAGTACGTTTTGCAAAATCAACAGGGAAAGTAATTGATTAATTCGAAGGAAGGAGGTCTAAACGCGTGAGCAGACTGAAAGATGTATATAAAAACGAGATCGTAGATGCTATGGTCAAAAAGTTTGGATATAAGAATGTTATGGAAGTGCCGAAGCTCGATAAAATTGTAATTAATATGGGCGTTGGCGAAGCAAAGGAAAATGCAAAGGTTCTGGAATCCGCAGTGAAGGATTTGGAAACAATCACAGGTCAGAAAGCGGTTCTTACGAAAGCTAAGAATTCCATTGCTAATTTCAAAATCAGGGAAGGCATGCCGATTGGATGTAAGGTAACACTCCGCGGCGAGAAAATGTATGAATTTCTTGACCGCCTTGTAAATCTTGCATTGCCCCGTGTACGTGACTTTAGGGGCGTAAATCCCAATTCGTTCGACGGAAGGGGAAATTATGCGCTCGGTATTAAAGAGCAGCTTATCTTTCCCGAAATCGAATACGATAAGATTGACAAAGTAAGAGGTATGGACGTTATCTTTGTCACAACGGCAAAGACGGACGAAGAAGCACGTGAATTATTGAGATTGTTCAACATGCCGTTTCAGAAATAAGAGGAGGTAAATTCATGGCTAAGACAGCAATGAAAATTAAACAGCAGCGCAAACCCAAGTTCTCTACAAGAGAATATAACCGTTGCAGAATTTGTGGTCGTCCACATGCTTATTTAAGAAAATACGGAATTTGCAGAATTTGCTTCCGTGAGTTAGCATACAAAGGACAGATTCCCGGTGTGAAAAAAGCAAGCTGGTAAGGCGAATATGATAAGGAGGAACTAATTCATGACAATGAGTGATCCGATTGCAGATATGCTTACAAGAATCCGTAATGCAAATACTGCAAAACATGATACCGTAGATGTTCCGTCTTCTAAGATGAAACTGGCAATCGCACAGATTCTTTTAGACGAGGGATATATTAAGAAATTTGATATAATTGAGGATGGAAGTTTCAAGACAATCCGCATTACCTTAAAATACGGTGCGGATAAGAATGAAAAGATGCTTACGGGCCTTAAGAGGATTTCCAAACCGGGACTCCGCGTATATGCCGGTAAAGAAGAACTTCCGAAGGTTCTGGGCGGACTTGGTGTTGCAATCATTTCCACAAATCAGGGCGTTATAACGGACAAAAAAGCCAGGGAACTTCAGGTAGGCGGCGAAGTTCTGGCTTTCATATGGTAAAAAGAGTCTGCAATATATACACAAATAATAGGAGGTACGGGCATGTCACGTATAGGAAGGATGCCAATCGCGGTTCCGGCGGGTGTTACCGTGGATATCGCAGAAAATAACAAAGTGACTGTAAAAGGTCCTAAAGGAACACTGGAAAGAGTGCTTCCCGTAGAAATGGAAATCAAGCTGGAGGGAGCAGAAATCGTTGTTTCAAGACCTAACGATTTGAAGAGAATGAAGTCTCTTCACGGACTTACAAGAACCTTAATCAACAATATGGTAGTCGGCGTTACGAACGGTTATGAAAAGAAACTGGAAGTAAACGGCGTTGGTTACAGGGCAGCAAAGTCAGGCAAGAAACTGACTTTATCTTTGGGATATTCCCATCCGGTAGAGATGGAAGATCCGGAAGGAATCGAAACAGTAGTTGAAGGACAGAATGTCATTATCGTAAAAGGCATTGATAAAGAAAAAGTTGGCCAATTCGCAGCTGAAATCAGAGATAAGAGAAGACCGGAGCCTTATAAGGGCAAGGGTATCAAATATGCTGATGAAACGATCAGACGTAAAGTTGGTAAGACTGGTAAGAAATAGATAAGGAGAGTGTAAAAATGGTTAGAAAAAAATCCAGACAAGATGTTCGTGTGAAAAAACACAAGAAAATTCGTAACCGTTTTAGCGGAACAGCCCAAAGACCGCGTTTGGCTGTATTCAGAAGCAATAATCATATGTATGCTCAAATTATCGACGATACAGTTGGCAATACTTTAGTTGCAGCTTCCACTCTTGAAAAAGAAGTAAAGGCAGAACTGGAGAAAACCAATAACGTTGATGCAGCAGCATATCTCGGAACGGTAATCGCCAAGAGGGCGTTGGAAAAAGGTATTACAACCGTTGTCTTTGACAGAGGCGGCTATATATACCATGGAAAAGTTGCAGCATTAGCCGAAGCAGCCAGAGAAGCTGGTTTGGAATTCTAGGAAGGGAGAGAAAATCACATGAGACGTACAATCATTGATGCAAGTCAGTTTGAATTAACTGAAAAAGTAGTTGCCATCAAGCGTGTAACCAAGGTTGTAAAAGGTGGTCGTAACTTCCGATTCACAGCTTTAGTAGTCGTAGGTGACGGCAATGGACATGTGGGTGCAGGACTCGGCAAAGCGGCTGAAATTCCTGAAGCAATCCGCAAAGGAAAAGAGGACGCAACCAAGAATCTTGTCAGTGTTGCGCTGGATGAAAACAACAGTATTACCCATGATTTTATCGGAAAGTTCGGTTCTGCATCTGTTCTTTTGAAGAGGGCTCCCGAAGGTACCGGTGTTATTGCCGGAGGCCCTGCCCGCAGCGTCTGCGAACTTGCAGGAATTAAGAACATCCGTACAAAATCTTTGGGTTCGAATAACAAACAGAATGTAGTCCTCGCTACAATCGCAGGTTTAAGCCAGTTAAAGACTCCTGAAGAGGTTGCTAAGAATCGTGGCAAGTCTGTTGACGAGGTTATGGCTTGAAAGGAGAAGTAGAAAATGGCAGATAAGACTTTAAAAATAACATTGGTAAAATCTCCTATCGGAGCGGTACCCAAGCATAGGAAAACGGTTGAGGCCATGGGGCTCCGTAAGCTGAACAAGACGGTTATTCTGCCGGACAATGCGGCAACGAGAGGCCAGATTCAGCAGATCAGACATTTGATTAAAGTAGAAGAAAACGATTAAAAGTAAGAGATAGGAGGTGTCAGAAATGAGTTTGGAATTATCAAATTTAAGACCTGCAGAGGGTTCTAAACACAGTGATAATTTTAGAAGAGGCCGCGGACACGGTTCGGGAAACGGCAAGACAGCCGGAAAAGGACATAAAGGCCAGAAGGCACGTTCAGGCGCGCCCAGACCGGGTTTTGAAGGCGGTCAGATGCCGTTATACAGACGTATTCCGAAGAGAGGCTTTACGAATAGAAATACGAAAGACATTGTTGCAGTAAATTTAAGCGTTCTTGAAGTATTTGACGATGGGGCAACGGTTGATGTGGATGCATTGATTGAAAGAGGTATTGTGAAAAACCCCAGAGACGGCGTTAAGATTCTCGGAAACGGAGACTTTACTAAGAAACTCACTGTGAAAGCGAATGCTTTCAGTGCATCGGCAAAGGAAAAAATTGAGGCTCTTGGTGGAACAGCAGAGGTGATGTAATGTTTACAACCGTAAAGAATGCATTCAAAATCAAGGAAATCAGGAATAAAATCTTCTATACATTCTTGATGTTAGTTGTGATTCGTTTAGGATCACAGCTACCTGTTCCGGGAATGGACAGAAGTTATTTTTCCAATTGGTTTGCGGCACAGACAGGCGATGCATTTAATTTTTTGGATGCTTTTACCGGCGGTTCTTTCCTTAATATGTCCATTTTTGCATTGAACATTACTCCGTATATTACGTCTTCCATTATTATGCAGCTTCTCACCATCGCAATTCCGAAGCTGGAGGAGATGCAGCGTGACGGAGAGGACGGACGGAAAAAAATTGCTTCCATTACCCGTTATGTGACGGTAGGTCTTGCATTATTTGAAGCCGGGGCTATGTCTATCGGATTCGGAAGGCAGGGAGCTTTGGAGGAATTCAACGCATTGAACGTGATTACTGCCATGGCTGCACTTACCGCGGGCAGCGCGTTCCTTATGTGGATAGGTGAAAGGATTACGGAGAAGGGTATCGGGAACGGTATTTCCATCGTGCTTGTAATCAACATTATTTCCCGTCTGCCGCAGGATATCAATCAATTATTTGAGCAGTTTGTATACGGAAAATCCATTGCGCTGGCAGTTGTGGCGGCAGCCGTTATCATTGCAGTTATCATAGCTATGGTTGCGTTGGTTGTCATTTTAAACGGCGGTGTGCGGAAAATTCCGGTACAGTATGCGAAAAAGATGCAGGGAAGGAAGATGGTTGGCGGTCAGACTACCAACATTCCTTTGAAGGTGAATACATCGGGCGTTATTCCGATTATCTTTGCTTCTTCCCTGATGCAGCTCCCGATTATTATCAGTTCGCTTGCAGGATACAGGGGGACTGGCGTATGGTCGGAGATTTTAAAAGGACTCAATTCTTCAAACTGGTGTAATCCAAGACAGCCGGTATATTCCATCGGACTGCTTGTGTATGTCGTACTGGTTATTTTCTTTGCATACTTCTATACGTCGATTACGTTCAATCCGTTGGAGGTTTCGGAAAATATGAAGAAACAGGGCGGTTTCATTCCGGGCATCAGACCGGGCAAGCCCACGAATGAGTATCTGACAAAAATATTGAATTATCTCATTTTCATCGGTGCGGTAGGTCTGACTATCGTGGCGGTCATTCCGTTTATATTTAACGGAGTATTCGGCGCCAGCGTATCTTTCGGCGGAACCAGCCTGATTATTATCGTCAGTGTTATCCTTGAGACGATAAAACAGATTGAATCACAGATGTTAGTGCGTAATTACAAAGGTTTTTTAAATGACTGAATGTAAGCAGGAGGGCGGGGAGGGCGCGTTCGTTCCCCCGTGGCCCTCATAGGGACTGTAACGGTTCCCTGGATGGACACACGCAAAGCGGTGTCCGTTTTTTGTAAATACCGGTGTAGATTCCCAGGTTTGTGTCTGTGCTGCATCCGCAGGCCTGGACTGACTGAACCGGCTGACTGGAATGAAACATATCAGCAGGGCTGAACCAGAAAAAGCAGCGCGGAAGTGAGGTTAAGGATGAAAATTATTATGTTAGGCGCTCCCGGAGCGGGGAAAGGAACACAGGCAAAAATGATTGCTGATAAATACGGTGTTCCGCATATTTCCACAGGCGATATTTTCAGGGCAAATATCAAAAACGGTACAGAGCTTGGTATGGAAGCAAAGAAATATATGGATGAGGGGCTGCTGGTGCCCGACGAACTGACCGTAAAGATTCTTTTGGACAGGGTGGCACAGCCGGACTGCAAGGACGGTTACGTGCTGGATGGTTTTCCGCGGACGATTCCCCAGGCGGAAGTGTTGGATAAGGCGCTGGCGGAGCTGGGTGATAAAATCGACTATGCAATCGATGTGGATGTGCCGGATGAGAATATCGTAAAAAGAATGTCTGGCAGACGCGCCTGTCTTGCATGTGGTGCAACGTTCCATATCGAACATGTTCCTCCGAAGCAGGAGGGAATCTGCGACAGATGCGGCAAAGAACTGGTACTCCGCGATGATGATAAGCCGGAAACCGTACAGAACCGCCTTAAGGTATATCATGACCAGACCCAGCCTCTGATTGAATTTTATGGCGGCAAAGGCGTGCTTAAGACAGTGGACGGTACGAAATCCATGCAGGATGTATTTGATTCGATTGTAGCGGTGCTGGGGGCTTAGTATGGTATCCATCAAATCTGAGAGAGAAATTGCTTTGATGCGTGATGCGGGGAAAATACTGGCGGAGGTACATGCCCGTCTCGGAGAATATATCCGTCCGGGAATATCAACTTATGATGTGGATGCCTTTGGAGATAAATTAATCCGGAGTTACCATTGTATTCCCAATTTTTTACATTATAACGATTATCCGGCATCTATCTGTGTATCCGTAAACGATGAGGTGGTCCATGGAATTCCCCGCCGCGACCATATCCTTCAGGAAGGAGATATCGTCAGCCTGGATGCGGGGCTTATATATAAAGGATATCATTCGGATGCAGCGCGGACACATGCCGTCGGGAAGATAAGCCCGGAGGCACAGAAATTAATGGATGTTACGAAAGAAAGCTTCTTTCGAGGTATTAAAATGGCAAAAGCAGGAAATCATCTGAATGATATCTGTAAGACGATTGACGGCTATGTAACTTCTTTTGGATATGGTATCGTAAGGGATCTTGTAGGGCACGGTATCGGAACGAAACTGCATGAGGACCCGCAGATTCCGAACTTTACCATGCGCCGCAGAGGAACGAAGCTTCGAAAGGGTATGACTCTGGCGATTGAACCCATGGTGAATATGGGCGGATGGGAAGTGGAATGGCTGGAGGATGACTGGACCGTAGTAACAGCGGACGGTTCCTTATCGGCTCACTATGAAAATACGATTCTGATTACCGACGGAGAACCGGAAATCCTGACTTTGTTATAGGATACTGCCGGAACCGCCGGTTATTGGCAGCATGGGAGGATTAGTATGGTTGGATGGTTTGCATCATCAAAGGCAGGGCATGACAAAGATGTAATTTATATCATAGTGAAGGAAGAAGCCGAATATGTATATTTAGCGGATGGAAAAATCAGAACTCTGGAGAAGCCGAAAAAGAAAAATAAAAAGCATATTCAGATTATCAAAAAAGAATCCGATGATATTTTGAAAGAAAAACTTTTGAACGGACAGCAGATATATAATGAAGAGATAAGGAAAGCAATAGGAGGTTTTATATGTCAAAGGCAGATGTAATTGAAATCGAAGGAACCGTAGTAGAGAAACTGCCAAACACCATGTTTCAGGTGGAACTGGAAAACGGCCACAGGGTACTGGCACATATCAGCGGTAAGTTAAGGCAGAATTTTATCCGTATTTTACCGGGCGATAAAGTTACGCTGGAACTGTCCCCCTACGATTTGTCTAAAGGACGTATTATCTGGAGAGATAAGTAAATAAAGGACGTATGACCCGAAGAGTCAGGCAGGCGGACAGGTTGTAACAGTTCAGCCTTACGGGCTGGAAAAACTGGTAAAAAAAGCTTGCAAATGGAAAAATACCATGGTATAATGTAAAACGGTCTTTTTGAAAGGAGGGTTTAACATGAAGGTTAGATCATCAGTAAAACCGATTTGCGAAAAATGCAAAATCATTAAAAGAAAAGGAAAAATCAGAGTGATCTGTGAGAATCCGAAACACAAACAGAGACAAGGATAATCCCGGCCGGATAGTAATAAGGAAGAAACAGTAAATTATTATGGATGGCAGTGGGGCCTTGTTTGGTGATGATATGTTAAATTGGGAATTAGGAAGTATTCATTTTCGGTATTTTATATTGGAAAATATTTACTGAAATGGTACTGATTCACATAGATGCATGTCTGGTTTCCGGAAGCGGCGGCAGCGTTCATGCCAATACGTGAAGGAAATCCGGCTGAACAAAGGAACCTGCGGAGATTACTTGTTGATACCAGGAAAAAAATCTTTCAGAAATTCCCCGGAGAATCCTGCGGATTCTACCCATAGATTAGCGCGGGAGCAGGATGGACGGAGAAATCTGTCGGAATTTTTTTTGGAAAGGTCGGAATGGTTTTTCCGGTTGGGTGCGGGAGTACCCCAATCAGCTTAGTAACTATTAAAGTAAATGGAGGAAATGTAAATGGCTCGTATTGCAGGTGTTGACTTACCTAGGGAAAAACGTGTGGAGATTGGTCTCACATATATTTATGGAATAGGTAGAGTAAGTGCAAACAAAATTCTCGAGGCGGCAAAGGTAAATCCTGATACCCGCGTTAGGGAACTGACGGATGATGAGGTAAAGAGACTTAGTGAAGTGATTGATGCGGATTACATGGTAGAAGGTGATCTCAGAAGAGAAGTAGCCATGAATATCAAGAGACTTCAGGAAATCGGATGTTACAGAGGTATCCGCCATAGAAAGGGACTTCCGGTTCGCGGTCAGAAGACAAAGACAAACGCAAGAACCAGAAAAGGACCCAAGCGTACTGTTGCTAATAAGAAGAAATAAGGCGATAGGAATGTACGTTTTGCGTACCGTTGCTGATTCAGTAAGGCAATTGGATTACAGAGAATAAGGGTAGCATATTAATCAAGAAACAGAGAAAGTAGGTTAGTTTAAAATGGCAAAGAAAGTTGCAGCAAAGAAAGTAGCAAAAAAACGTGTCAAGAAAAACGTTGAACATGGACAGGCGCATATTCAGTCTTCTTTTAACAACACAATCGTTACATTGACAGACAATGAAGGAAATGCCCTCAGCTGGGCAAGCGCTGGTGGTCTTGGCTTTAGAGGTTCAAAGAAATCTACTCCGTACGCAGCACAGATGGCAGCGGAAACTGCCGCAAAAGCTGCACTTGTACATGGTTTAAAAACCGTTGATGTTATGGTAAAAGGACCGGGTTCAGGACGTGAGGCAGCCATCAGAGCACTTCAGGCATGTGGTATTGACGTGACAAGCATCAGGGACGTAACACCGGTTCCGCACAACGGATGCCGCCCGCCGAAACGCCGCCGCGTATAGTCCGTAAAGCCGGATTCAGGGAATGACAGGTTGGAAGAAAACGTATAGATACGTTGTAAACAATAGTGAAGCGTTTGCTAAAATGAGCGAAGCGTTTGTTACAATAAGCGAAGTGTTTGTTACAATAAGCGAAGTGTTTGTTACAATAAGCGAAGCGTTTGTTGATAAGCGGAGCGTTTGTTGATTAGCGAAGCGTTTGTTAAGAAAGGAGCCCGAAATGGCAATTAACAGAGTACCAGTTTTAAAGAGATGCAGAGCTTTAGGTCTTGAGCCTGCATATTTGGGATATGATAAGAAGTCTAACAGAACATCTGCAAGAGCAGGCAAGAAGATGAGCGAATACGGCCTTCAGCTGAGAGAGAAGCAGAAAGCAAAATTTATTTACGGCGTTTTAGAGAAGCCGTTCAGGAACTATTATAAGAAAGCGGACAGGATGAAAGGCATGACCGGTGAGAACCTGATGGTTATGCTGGAAAGAAGACTGGACAGCGTGGTATTCAGAATGGGATTTGCAAGGACAAGAAGAGAGGCAAGACAGGTGGTAGGCCATCAGCACTTCCTCGTAAACGGCAAGCCGGTACAGATTCCTTCCTATCTGATAAAAGCCGGAGACGTAATCGAAGTAAGGGAAAAAGCAAAGTCCTTACAGAGATATAAAGATATCCTCGAGGTTACTTCAGGAAGGCTTGTTCCTGAATGGATGGATGTAGACCATGAAGCGATGAAGGGAACGATTAAAGAACTCCCTACAAGAGAAATGATTGATGTTCCTGTTGATGAAATGCTTATAGTCGAATTGTATTCCAAATAAAATGAGGTTTTCTGCAGCAAGCGGGCTGTTCCCGCTTGTTTGCATACTTATTTATTTGAGTGCAATGGTTCGTAAAGGAGGGTATTTGCAGTGTTTGATTTTGAAAGACCCAATATTGAGGTTGTGGAAATCTCTGAAGATAAGAAATATGGCAAATTCGTTGTGGAACCGCTTGAAAGAGGTTACGGTATCACACTGGGTAATTCTTTAAGAAGAATCATGCTTTCCTCACTGCCGGGTGCAGCAGTAAGCCAGATTAAGATTGAGGGTGTACTGCACGAGTTCAGTTCCATTCCGGGGGTAAAGGAGGATGTGAGTGAGATTATCATGAACATCAAGAGCCTTGCCATCAAGAACAGCAGCGATACAAATGAACCTAAGACAGCATACATCGAGTATGACGGAGAGGGCATCGTAAAGGCGTCCGATATTCAGGTGGATCAGGATATAGAAATTTTGAATCCTGATTTGACAATTGCGACCCTGAGCGGTAAGGATACCAAGTTATATATGGAACTCACCATTACAAAGGGAAGAGGTTATGTAGGCTCTGACAAGAATAAAACGGATGATTTACCGATTGGCGTTATTGCGGTGGACTCCATTTATACACCTGTAGAGAGAGTGAACGTAACGGTTGAGAATACCCGTGTCGGTCAGATAACTGATTTTGACAAATTAACGCTTGACGTGTATACGAATGGTACACTGGTTCCTGACGAAGCAGTCAGCCTTGCTGCAAAGGTACTTAGCGAACATTTGAATCTCTTCATCGATTTATCCGAAAATGCCAAGACTGCGGAAGTAATGGTAGAGAAGGAAGACGATGAGAAAGAAAAAGTATTGGAAATGAGTATTGACGAACTGGAATTGTCTGTTCGTTCTTATAACTGTTTAAAGAGAGCGGGTATCAATACGGTTGAAGAATTGACCAATAAGACTTCTGAAGATATGATGAAAGTCCGTAACCTCGGACGGAAATCTTTAGAAGAAGTGCTCGCCAAATTAAAAGAGCTTGGCTTACAACTGAACCCAAGCGACGAAGCGTAGCTGAGGAGTTTGGGTGATACTTCGCGAAACTGAAAGTTTTGCGAAGGTACCGCTGATTCCAAGCGACGAAGCGTAGCTGAGGAGTTTGGGTGATACTTCGCGAAACTGAAAGTTTTGCGAAGGTACCGCTGATTCCAAGCGACGAAGCATGAAATCGCATATAGAGTAAGTCCAAAAGGCATATATGTGCGGGCTCATAGATGGAAGCTGCATTCGGTAAGTAAGTCCGAAGCGCATGGCCGGATGTACCATGGGGAAAACCCCGATTGAAAGAAAGGAGCCGTAAAAATGGCAAAATACAGAAAACTCGGAAGAACATCTTCCCAAAGAAAAGCATTGCTTAGAAATCAGGTAACAAATCTGCTGTATCATGGCAAGATTGTTACTACACAGGCAAAAGCAAAAGAAGTCCAGAAGATTGCAGAAGGACTGATTGCACTGGCTGTAAAAGAAAAAGATAATTATGAAACCGTTAAGGTAACAGCAAAGGTACCCCGCAAGGACAAGGATGGCAAGAGGGTAAAGCAGATTGTGGATAAGGATACCAAGGCAGTTCTTTCCGAAACCCACCGCGATAAAGACGGTAAGATTTTAAGAATCGACAACGGTGTTACGGTAACGGTTTATGATGAAGTGGAGAAGGAGATTAAAAAAGACCTTCCTTCCAGACTTCATGCAAGAAGGCAGATGCTGAAAGTATTGTATCCGGTAACGGAAGTACCTGAGAAAAATGCAGGAAAGAAGAGGGGTACAAAGAAAGTAGACCTGCCTGCGAAACTTTTTGACGAGTACGGACCGAAGTATGCAGGACGCAACGGTGGTTATACAAGGATTATCAAAATCGGCCAGCGTAAAGGCGATGCTGCCATGGAAGTAGTTTTGGAATTAGTATAGTTCATAGTTTTAAGTGAGGAAACGGCGATGAAGCAAAGACCGCACAGCGGATGACAGCTTTAACGCCGTTTTTTTTTCTTTCAGGGAAAGGTATGCAGTCTGCGTGGAGGATAGGGAGAAAATCTCCTCTGCACAGTTGTCATTTGTCAGGGAATGGTTTTTTCAGGGAAGACAGTCCGCAGATATAGTTCATGTCTACATTATAGTATTGGGCGAGGTGAATCAGATGCCGGATGGGCATTTCATTTGCACCGCGTTCGTAGCGGGCATACATGGTCTGTGATGTACCGAGATAGTCTGCAATTTCCTGCTGGGTTCTGTCGTGGTCCTCTCTGAGATTCCGGATTCTTATTCTATACTCCATAACTTGTAACCTCTGGCATCATTTTAAACGTTTGCTTTGATGCAACAAGTTTATCATAGTAAAAATATTTACTATTGACATTAGTAAATATCTTTACTAAAATACTATTTATAGTATGACCCAGAGGATGAGACTTTATGAAGAAGATAATTTATACGGCATGTCTTTTAATTCCCCTGCCGCTGATTTTGCCGGTTCTGTTTGTGCGGTATGGGGAATGGAAGGGGAATTTTGAAAGACAGGAAATGGAATATTCGGATAGCAGAAAGTTCCCTTCGGTAAAAGTCTTCCGGGGAAAAGAACCAGAGTTTGATTTAAATGAAAACGATTATGACGGGATTCATTCGATTAGTTTCTGCAGAGAATGGGGGGACAGGGAAAATCCGGTAACCATAGTAAGGGTGGTCAGAAGATAATCCCCGTCCGGCTGCTTTACTCAGGAACCTTTTGGAAATGCTGATAGTCCTTGCAGGAATTCCAGTTGCCGCCCCAGATAAACCCGTGCTTTTTGAACAGCTTATAACACAGGTCGTTTTCGTCTATTTTGTAAGCAAAGTCCTGAGAGCGGTCTGCATATGTTTCGCTGCCTTTCGGTGAAATATAGGTAGTGCCGTCCGGCTGGAAGACCACATACGGATTGAAAAACGGGTTGATATCTATAGCGAGTCCCATCGCGTGTTTGGAGAGGCTGGAAGTGCCGTCCACAACACGGTAATTAAAGCAGGAAGTATTATTGTCCTGCATGGAAAGCGTATCATCGCCGCTGTATTCATCAATCAGCCGTATCTGTTCTATCTGGTATTCATTTTGGTATAATTCGTAGAAAATCTCCACCAAATCCTGGGCAATTGCTTTATTGCATATTAATTCGCCCGTCCGTTCCACACCGTGGAAATTGTAATGCAGAACACTCATATAACATAAATCATCGTAGGAAATCTGTATATCCTGAGCGGAATCTGCTACATTCAGAGCCGCCGCTGCGGTGCTGTCCTGTTCTTCCTTCGTCACCGGATAGGAAATACCGGTAATCCGTTTTTTTATTTCTTCTGAAAGTGGCTCATAATAGAATCCGTTTTTGTATACGGTCCGATTGGGATTTGCTTCCATATAATCATCCTCACCTTTCTGCATGGTAACATTGATGCTGTTTTCAGCGGCGGTTTCTTTATGATTTTCTTTATTGTTTTCATCATTGGTTTCGCTGCCGGTTCCAGTAGCAGTTTCGTTATGGACAGTACTGCCGCCGCTGACAACATCCTTTGCGGGAGTAACTGCCGCATCATCTTCTGCCGTGTTATATTCTGCGGTTTGCACCTGTTCTGTCAATTGCGTTTCTGAAAACTTCTCTTCATTTACAGTTTCCGGATACTTCTCTTCACTTACGGCTTCCGGATTTCTGGCGGCATACTCGGCTAATGTCTCGGAGCCTGAAAATACGCGTATAAACAGAGAGCTGAAAATAATGATGGAGCCAATTAATATAAGCGGCCCTATAAGTTTATGTTTATCCATAGTTTTTCCCCACTTCTGCGCTGCTTTTTGCGCATAGCAAGTTTGTGGATGCAGCGCAGACACAAACTTGTGGAATGAAAGATTTGAAAAATCTTTCACTCTTTTTCCTTCGTCGGTTCATATGAATGCCGGACGGCTGTTTTCCATCCTTTATATAGTATATGTTATAATGCCTTTTTATTCAAGGGTGGGGTGGTAAAACTCCTTCCGCCGCGTCTTCTTTCAACTAATATACTTCAGTTGGTATTTTATACGTGCCTCTTGTAATCCCATTACATTTTTAGTACAATAAAAAACGTGGCAGTTACTGGGAAGTCAAGGACCCCGCCGCAAGCAGCGGGGCATCAAATTTGAAACGCCCCAAGGGGCGGGGTATTTGACCCTCGCGGCAGTCGCCAAATGTTGCAGACACTTGGCTCGTTGCTCGCGGGAATAAAGGTTTGATTTTGTAATCACGGGGAGGTAAACGATTGGACGGTAAGGAAAGGAAGTACCGGCATGAACAGAAATACTGCTGTACGAAGGGACAGTTTGCGATTATCAGGAATACGATAAACGGATTGATGCAGATGGACCGACATGCGGATGCGAACGGATGCTACCGTATCCGGAGTCTGTATTTTGATGATAGAAATAACAGCGGATGGTATGAAAATGAAGACGGAGTAAGTCCGCGGGAGAAATACCGGATTCGAATTTATAACAGCAGTGCGGAACATATAAATCTGGAATTAAAGCGGAAAGAAAGGGGAAAAACGCATAAAGAGTCCTGCCGGCTCGAAGAGGAGCTTTGCAGGGCAGTTATGGAAACCGGAAAGATACCGTATGTGGAGGAAAAACCTGCATTGTATCAGAAATTTTATACGGCGGGACAGGTCAGGCTGCTGCAGCCGAAGGTGATTGTAGAGTATGACCGGATTGTATATGTGTACCGGGATGGAAACGTGCGGGTGACTTATGACGAAAATATTTCTTCCTCTCAGGATATCCGGCATTTTCTGGAACCGCAGCTGGAGCGCAGGCCGGTGATGGCATGTGGGCAGGGGATATTGGAAGTGAAGTATGATGAATTCCTGCCGGATTTTATTTATCATGCTTTACAGTTTGGAAGGCTGAGAGAGACTGCTTTTTCCAAATACTATTACTGCAGGAAATTTTCGATGGGCTGACGGGAAGGGAAAAACAGGAGGATGACAGGAATGGGAGTACGTGAGATTATAAAGAAATCGGTATTGGAACTGTATAATGGGGAGATTGATTTAAAAAAGATAATCCTCGTGGTAGGTGTTACGGCTGTGCTGGCAATCTATTTGTTTGCCGTTTATCAGATTGTGACGCGTAAGACGTTTTACAGCAGGAATTTTAATATTTCTTTAGTGGCGCTGGCAGTGATAACGGCCGGCATCATTCTGACCATACAGACAAGCATCGTGGTTTCGCTTGGTATGGTAGGCGCGTTATCCATCGTACGTTTCAGAACGGCGGTAAAAGAACCTATGGACCTCATTTTTTTGTTCTGGTCTATTTCGATAGGGATTATTTGCGGAGCCGGGCTGTTCGAGGTGGCGGTCATAATAAGTTTCGTAGTTACCATATTGATTTTTATGCTGGATCAGGTTCCGGTGTCGAGGGCGCCCCTTATTCTGATTATCAATGCGGAGCAGTTCGAATGTAAGGAGGCTGTAGACGGAGTCCTGAAAGAGACATGCCGCTGGTTCCGCATCAAGTCGAGGAATGTATCTGAAAATCAGACGGATATGGTATATGAAATCCGGACGGCCAAGGAGGATGAGTGCTTAAAGGCGGTCAGAGGAATTAAAGGAGTCCGGGCAGTTTCGATGATTAATCATGACGGGGAAACGACTTTTTGATTGCCCCTTGTAATCCCCACACATTTTTAGTACAATAAAAACCGTGGCAGTCATTGTAAACCTATAAACAGAATGGGATAACAAAGGGAACGGATGGAAAGTAAGTGGGAATCCAAATGGGAATCATAGAAGCGAAAAAACTTATTTTTGAATATATCAGGCGGGACGAAGAAGGAAATGTAGAGGGGATTACCCGTGCCGTGGACGAGGTGGATTTGGACATTAAGCAGGGTGATTTTGTGGCGGTTCTGGGACACAACGGTTCCGGAAAGTCCACGTTGGCAAAACATCTCAATGCAATTCTTTATCCGACTGAGGGAACGGTATGGGTGGACGGAAAGGATACCATGGACGAAGAGTATCTGTGGGATATCCGCCAGACAGCCGGAATGGTGTTCCAAAACCCTGATAATCAGATTATCGGGCAGGTAGTGGAAGAAGATGTGGGATTCGGGCCGGAAAACATGGGCGTACCTACGAAAGAGATATGGGAGCGTGTGGAGGAGAGCCTGAAAGCGGTGGGAATGTATAAGTATCGGAAACATTCTCCCAATAAGCTGTCCGGGGGACAGAAGCAGAGGGTTTCGATTGCGGGGGTTATCGCCATGCATCCGAAATGCATTATCCTCGATGAGCCGACGGCGATGCTGGACCCAAACGGAAGGAAAGAGGTCATCCGTGCGGTGCGTGCCCTGAATCATGCGGAGGGCATTACTGTGGTGCTGATTACCCACTATATGGAGGAGATTATCCATGCGGATAAGGCAATCGTGATGGATAAAGGGCATATAGCCATGCAGGGAACGCCGCGGGAAATTTTTTCCAAGGTGGAGAAACTGAAGGAACTGCGTCTGGATGTGCCGCAGGTTACGCTGCTCGCTTATGAGCTGAAAAAGAGCGGAGTGAATCTGCCGGACGGGATACTGACCTGTGAAGAGCTGATCGAGGCGCTGCGGCTGTAAGGAAGTACCCGAAAAGACAGCGCGGCATAGGCGGACGGCAGGATTAGCCGGATGGCGGAAAAGGAGCAATACGGGAAATGGCAATTATTCTGGATCATGTGAGCCATATATACGAAGAAGGAACGGCGATGGAAGCGGCGGCATTAAAGGATGTGAACCTGGTCATACCCGACGGGCAGTTTATCGGCCTTATCGGGCATACAGGTTCAGGAAAATCCACGCTGGTACAGCATTTGAACGGGTTGATGAAGCCGACTTCGGGAAGCATTTATTATAACGGTGCGGATATCCATACGGATGGATTTGACAAAAAGAACCTGCGCAGTAAGGTGGGACTGGTGTTCCAGTACCCGGAGCATCAGTTGTTTGAAATCGACGTGTTCAAGGATGTATGTTTCGGCCCCAGAAATATGGGACTGGAAGAGAAGGAAGTGGAACTGCGTGCATATGAGGCATTGAAACAGGTAGGGCTGGAGGATGAATATTTTTACCAGTCGCCTTTTGACCTGTCAGGAGGTCAGAAGAGAAGGGTGGCGATAGCAGGCGTGCTGGCGATGAAGCCGGAGGTGCTGATTCTTGATGAACCGACGGCGGGGCTGGACCCGAAAGGCCGGGATGAGATACTGGACCAGATAGCCCTGCTCCGGAAGAAAACGGGAATTACTGTGGTTCTTGTATCACATAGTATGGAAGATGTGGCGAAGTATGTGGACCGTATTGTCGTAATGAATCAGGGATGCGTTATGTACGACGATGAGCCGGGGATGGTATTCCGGCATTATAAAGAACTGGAACAGGTGGGGCTGGCGGCGCCGCAGGTAACATACATCATGCAGGAACTGAAGAAAAAAGGGCTGGATGTGGATACGGATGTAATCACGATAGAAGAAGCCAGGGACGGGATACTGAAAGCGTTAAAACGGTAAACGGGCCGGAAGCAAAAGCAGGAGGATTCAGGGAAAATGCTCAGGGATATTACGTTGGGACAATATTATCAGGCGGATTCCGTTATCCACAGGCTGGACCCAAGGGTTAAGCTGTCGGCAACGGTATTATTTATTATTTCCCTCTTTATTGTGGACAATTTCATAGGATATATCATAGCGGCGGTATTTCTGGCCTGTATGGTGAAGATTTCAGGGGTTCCATTCCGCTTTATGGTAAAGGGAATGAAATCCATCGTATTCCTGCTGCTGATTGCGGTGGTCTTCAATCTGTTTCTGACGCCGGGCGAGGCAGTGGTTACGGTATGGAAGCTGACCGTGACCAAAGAGGGAATACGGATAGCGGTCATGATGGCGGTGCGTCTGGTTTTTTTGATTATCGGTTCCTCCCTGATGACGTTAACGACTACTCCCAACAATCTGACGGACGGTATGGAGAAACTGATGGCACCGTTGAAAATTTTCCGGGTGCCTGTGCACGAAGTGGCAATGATGATGTCCATAGCGCTTCGGTTTATCCCGATTCTTCTGGAAGAAACAGATAAAATAATGAAAGCGCAGATTGCAAGGGGCGCGGATTTTGAAAGCGGAAGCCTGATAAAGAAAGCAAAAGGCATGATTCCCCTGTTGGTGCCGCTTTTTATCTCTGCGTTCAGACGGGCGAATGATTTGGCGATGGCAATGGAAGCAAGGTGTTACCGCGGCGGGGAGCACCGTACGAAAATGAAGCCGTTAGTATATCAGAAAAGAGACAGGCTGGGATACCTTGTCATGTTTATTTATCTGGCAGCCTGTATTTATTTCGGACGGATTTTCCGGATTCAGGAATTTATCCGTTAGGAACTGTCAAGAAATATTAAAAGTTATTTTTTGACAGTTCTTTAGAGCGTGTTTGAAAATTGTCTGCTACAGGTTGCCGTCTTAACTTTCAGGCATGTGTCAGGGGCAGTTTCCCGGACGGTGTACGAAGGATGGACGGTATGGAGGTCTGTGATAAAATGAAACGGGTTATGCTGACCGTCGCGTATGACGGTACTGCTTACAGCGGTTATCAGGTGCAGGAAAATGCACCCACCATAGAAGGAGAACTGAACCGTTGTCTGAAGGATTTGCTGAAGGAGGAAATCAGGGTAATCGGCGGGAGCCGTACCGATGCGGGGGTACATGCACTCTGCAATGTGGCGGTATTCGATACGCAGGCGCGGATGCCGGGAGAAAAAATATCCTATGCCCTGAACCAGCGTCTGCCGGAGGATATCCGAATCAGGGAGTCGCGGGAAGTGGCGGAGGATTTCCATCCGAGGCATTGTGCCAGCAGGAAGACGTACGAGTATAAAATCGTGAATACGGCATTTCCGATTCCAACGCGAAGGCTGTATACCCATTTTACCTATGTTCCGCTGGATGCGGACAGGATGCAGGAAGCGGCGTACTGTCTGACAGGGGAACATGATTTTAAAAGTTTTTGCAGCGCAGGAAGCCAGGTGGAGAGCACGGTAAGGAGAATCTATGATTTAAAGGTAATCCGGGAGGGTGAGGAAATTACCATACGGGTAACTGGAAACGGTTTTCTGTATAATATGGTGCGGATTATTGCCGGGACGCTGATGGAAGTGGGAAGAGGTGTGTGGGAGCCGGAATATATGACGGAAATCCTGCAAAAAAAAGACAGGCAGGCGGCGGGACCGACGGCTCCGGCCTGCGGGCTTTGTCTGGTAGGATATGAGTTCGGTTAAGGGATAGGGAATGAATGTTCAAATACGTTCCAGTACTCCTGTTTCTGTCCGGACGGAGTACCAAAGCAGTTGAAAGGTGAAAAAAGTGATTGGAAAACAGAAAACGCGCTGGATATTGGTTCTGTCTTTTTTAGTATTTTCAGCAATGGTTTGTGTAATGTGTGAAAGTATGAGACAGGAAACGCTGGAAGCTACAGTGATGTCTGCAGGGATGTCTGTATCAGAGGCAGGAGAACAGACGCTGCAGGTGGGTATATATGGCAGGAATGCGGAGGAACACCGGTCTTTAGCGCTTTGGCATACGGAGGAGGAAGAGCCGTATTTCCTGTTTCTGCCGGACTGGGCATACGGGGAAGAGGGCGGGATAGCTCTGTCTTTTTCAAAAGAGGTGGAAGTGGAAGGAAAGACGTTTCCGGCAAATCAAAAGATATATCAGGAAAAACAGCGGTTCCTGATAAGGGATGAAGAACGGGAGTATGCCGTAGAGACGGTCCGGCTGTCAAAGCTGCCATCCATTTACATTGACACGGAGTCCGGAAGCCTGGAAACCATAAGTGCGGATAAGCATTACAGGGAAAACATAAAGGCAGCCGTACTGGATGAAACAGGAAGAGGGGAGCAGGATTTAACCGGAAAAATAAAGTGCAGGGGGAATGCGTCGTTCACTTATGCAGAGAAAAAGAGTTATGAGATAGAGTTGGATGCGGAGGCGGATTTGTACGGGATGGGAACTGCCGGAAGATGGATTTTGCTGGCGAATTATTTTGACCCGACTTATCTGCGTAACGGCATTACTTTTTATATAGCGGAAAGAATGGGGATGGAGGGTACGCCTGCGTTCTGCTGGGTGGACGTTTTTGCAAACGGAGAGTATCAGGGGAATTATCTTCTGTGCGAAAAGGTGGAAATCCATGAAGGACGTCTGGATATCAGGAATCTTGAGGCGGAACAGGGAATTATAAATAATAAAGAAGTAGCCGGAAAAGCGGAATTTTCGATTTTATCTGAAGATGGGGAATCAGCAGTCAGAAAAGGATTCCGGTGGGAAAAGGAGCCGGAGGATATAAGCGGGGGATATTTGCTGGAACTGGAATCCATAGCATCCAGATATGAGGAGGAAGAGAGCGGTTTCATATCGGACGGCGGACAGATGGCAGTGGTGCGGAGTCCGAAGCGCGCTTCGGCAGCACAGATAGAATATATCAGCGGGCTTTATCAAAAGTTTGAGGATGCCGTCCGTTCGGAGGAGGAACCGGAGGCGTTTTTGGAATATATTGATTTGGAATCCTTTGTGAAGAAATATTTAATAGAAGAAATGGTGAAGAATAAAGACGCATCCGTGAGCAGCCTGTATCTGTATAAGCCGGAGGATGGAAAAAGCACCCGGTTGTTTGCAGGACCGGTCTGGGATTATGATAATGCGTACGGGAATGATGATAAGGAGATTCTGTACAGCCCCGAAGGAATCTTTGTCAGGGACGCCCATTACGGGACTGCTTTTTGGAGTGATTTGTGCCGGAACCCTTATTTCATGGAGGAAGTGAGGAGGGTTTATGCAGAGGAGCTGTTTCCCATTCTTCATACGGAGGTGGAGGGGCAAATCGTACAATGGAAGGAACAAATCCGGCAGTCGGTCTATGCGGATACCGTGCGGTGGAATGGAAAGGGTTGGGCAGATAATTTTGATTATGACGGAAAAGTTGCAGAAGTGACAGAGTTCATCCGTCTGCGGACAGAGTATCTCAGGGAAGAGTGGGAAGAATAGGGATACGCGGAGTGCGGCCGCACGGGAGATGGAACCCGGAAAGTATTGTCGGTGGTTTTTATGATTCCGGGATTTTCTAGGATTTTACAGTGAAAGTTGTTGACACACTCGGCGGCGTATAATATAATATTGCAATGTGGCGATGTTTTATAGTGTAATGCCAAAGCCCCGGCAGAGCACTGTGACTTCGCATCAGAGATACAATCATATGAAAGATATGATTCAGAAACACAGGCAGCGGACGCAGCGTACAGGCTGTTTTGTGTAAGTTTTGTCGGAGGGAAGCCTGACGGTGTGGCCGGACATCTGCACCACGGCGGAGATGATGACAGACAAAGGGAAATAGTAAATTGATTTAGTTAAGCGTGGAGGTAACATAATGAAAACTTTTATGGCTAGTCCGGCTACTATCGAAAGAAAATGGTATGTAGTGGATGCTACGAATATGACACTCGGACGCCTTGCATCTGAAGTTGCCAAGGTTTTAAGAGGTAAGAACAAACCGATTTTTACTCCTCATATGGATACCGGTGATTATGTAATTGTGGTAAATGCAGCACAGGTGAAAGTAACGGGTAAGAAACTGGATCAGAAGGTATATTATCATCATTCCGATTATGTAGGCGGTATGAAAGAGACTACATTAAAGGAAATGATGGCAAAGAAGCCGGAGAGGGTTATCGAACTTGCTGTGAAAGGTATGCTCCCGAAGGGACCTTTAGGAAGACAGATGTACACGAAACTTCATGTATACGCAGGCGCAGAGCATCCTCATGCAGCTCAGAAGCCGGAAGTATTAACATTTTAATTAGGAAATCGGAAAGGAGAAAATTAAAATGGCTAAAGCAGCAAACTGCTATGGAACTGGCAGAAGGAAAAAATCAATTGCAAGAGTATATTTAGTACCCGGCAGCGGAAAGGTTGTTATCAATAAAAGAGATATGGATGATTACTTTGGATTGGAAACTTTGAAGGTTATCGTTCGTCAGCCTCTTGTAGCTACGGATACAGTAGATAAATTTGACATAAAAGTGAATGTGCGCGGCGGCGGATATACAGGTCAGGCAGGCGCCATCAGACACGGTATCGCAAGGGCACTGCTTCAGGCAGATGCCGATTACAGGCCGATACTTAAGAAGGCAGGTTACCTTACAAGAGACCCTCGTATGAAGGAAAGAAAGAAGTACGGTCTCAAGGCTGCAAGGCGTGCGCCGCAGTTCTCCAAGAGATAATTACATTTCTCTTAGAGATAATTCTTCAGAATTTTCTCTTGAGATAGGTAAACGAAATATCAAATATGGATATTCAATCCCCGGAACACATGTGTTTTGGGGATTTTGTCTGCTTTTTGTATAAAATGCCAGTAGAAATTTAACAGAAAATGAGTATAATATAGGCAAGAAGTTTTAAAGAACTTCTTACTATTCTGCCGGAACTGTATATCGGCATTTATAGAAAAGGTACAGATGCAAATATTAAAGAGGGTCTCCATTAACCTTCGGTAGCCAATCCGTAAAGAGATGAACATTAACGAGTGGGAAACTTTATAGTTTCCCATATTTTTTTGAAGGAGTGACGGAATGTTTAAGTTCAACGAAAATATGAAATTTATTAACATAGATCAAGATTATATAAAAAGGTTGAATACAATATGTCCAGAAGTTTATTATAAACCAATTGGGTATGACACAAACCGTATATAGGAATTTTGATAAATGAGGTAAACCGGTCTTACGTAATTCCGTTATCTTCTGCTAAAGAAAAACATAAACGGTGGAAAAACATTAATCAGGAATGCTATTTGGTGTATGAGTATGTTTTAAGGTCAAAAATGGGAAGTGAAGATATTTGGATACAGGCATCAGAAGGAGATATTGTTAAGCATATTATGGCTATTATAGACATTAAGAAAATGATTCCGGTTAAATCAGGGGTATATAATGTAGTAAATATGAATAAAGAGATTTCTGATACACCAGAAATGATAAAATATAAAGACTTATTGAATAAAGAGTATTCTTTTTGTTTGAAAATTATGGATGATTTGGTGAAGAAAGCAAACAAACTATATAATCGCCAGATGGATACAGGGAAGATTAAGAATTTCTGTTGTGATTTTAAAGTGTTAGAGCAGGCCTGTGATACATATATAATTGATAAGTAGGACAGAAGGTATTATGAGAAAGTATAAAATGTTATGGGTAACTGACACATAACTAACAAGTGTTTTGAAAATGCCGGAAAATAAGGATTTGAAACTATCCAAGAGATAATTGCATTTCTCCAAGAGATAATTCTTCAGAATTTTCTCTTGAGATAAGCAGTTCACAGAAGAATATACAAATTCAAAAACAGACTCCGCAGGTTTTTCCTGCGGAGTTTTTGTCTTAACATTTATAAGAACTTGGGATATAATAATGTTTACAAAGAAATATGGATTGTAGGAGGTGAGCGTGTGTGTGATGTAAAAAAATACGAAAAAATCTATGAAGATATAAATAATCTGCAGCCAGAGGATACCTTACAGCTTGTTTTGGAGGCGGAAACAGAAGAACAGAGAATTTTTATGAGATGGTTGGGGATTTCCTGCTGCAAAGGAAACAACGGCAGGTGATAGAAAAGAAACTTTTTTAGTGAAAAAACTATTTTAAATAATATCGGAAAGGCTAAATCGCAAAATAAGGAGCAGAAAGAAAATGGAATTTTATTTTGCCCCGCTGGAGGGCATTACAGGATATATCTACCGGAATGCCCATCAGGATTTTTTTCCGGGAATGGATAAATATTTTACGCCGTTCCTGTCGCCGAACCAGAATCGGGCGCTGAGTCCGAAAGAAATGAAAGATATTATGCAGGAGCATAATCAGGGAATGAATATTGTACCGCAGATTTTGACGAATCAGGCGGAATATTTTCTTCGTGCGGCGGCGGAACTTAAGGAAAAATATGGGTATGAAGAGTTCAATCTGAATTTGGGCTGTCCTTCCGGCACCGTGGTATCCAAGGGGAAAGGTGCAGGATTTCTTGCAAAGCCGGAGGCACTGGATGCCTTTTTGGAAAAAGTATTTGAGAAAGCGGAGGGAAAAGTGTCAGTGAAGACCAGAATCGGGATTGCGGTGCCGGAAGAATTTTACCGGATTTTGGAAATATATAATAAATATCCGCTGCATGAACTGATTGTTCATCCGAGAGTGCAGAAAGATTTTTATAAAAATAAGCCGGATTGGGAAATGTTTGCGGAGGCAGTGCGTATCAGTAAGAATCCTTTGTGTTATAATGGAGATATCTTTACGATGAAGGATTATAAGAAGTTCCGTGAAGCATTCCCGACAGTGGGAAAAGTGATGTCAGGCAGGGGCCTGCTGGTGAATCCGGTATTGGTGCAGGAAATGAAGCGATGGGAAAGCGGGGCGGAAGAAACGGCGGATGCCGCCGGCGGAGAGGCAAAACGGAGGGTTAGGGATTTCCATGACCGTCTGTATGCGGAATACAGGGAAGAACTGCCGGGGGATACGCCGCTGCTGTATAAGATGAAAGAATTGTGGTCCTATATGATTTATCTGTTTACGAACCATGAAAAATATTGGAAAAAAATAAAAAAGGTATCCAAACTGTGTGATTATAACGAAATCATAAACCGCCTTTTTGCGGAGCAGGAATTGAGACAGCTCTGACTTGGGCGGAAGCTGTCTGCGCAGGGGAATGCAGGATGGGTGCCTGGTTTTGGCAATGTGTTTACGGCTCAGGGAGGAATACGGCATACCGTAGCGGATGTGCGGGCCGGACAGAAAACAGGAATGGAGGATGAGAATGCATAATCAATTGACGGAAAATGATATTAAACGGATGGAGGAAGAAATCGAATACCGGAAGCTGGTAGTGCGCAAGGAAGCGCTGGAGGCTGTAAAGGAAGCGAGGGCGCAGGGGGATTTAAGTGAAAACTTTGAGTATTATGCGGCTAAGCGGGAAAAGAATAAAAATGAGAGCCGTATCCGTTTTTTGGAACGGATGATTAAAACAGCGGAGATTATTTCCGATGAATCGGGAGCGGATGAAATCGGGGTGAATAATACGGTAGAGGTAGAGTTTGAAGAAGACGGCACGGTGGAAACGTACAAAATCGTGACTACGATGCGCGGAAATTCACTGGAAGGGCTGGTCAGTACGGAATCTCCGATTGGAAAAGCGCTGCTGGGGCATAAAGAGGGCGAGCGCGTGTGCGTGCAGGTGAATGACAGTTACCAGTATTATGTGACCGTGAAAAAGATTGAGAAAACAGTGGATGACGGAAGCGACAAAATCAGGAGCTTTTAAGACCGTATAGAAATAAAACCGGAAGCGGAAAGCCGGTGACAGGCACAGATGATGTTAAAAAGGAAAAGAAAAGCCGGTGACAGACACAGGCGATGGTAAAAAGGAAAAGAAAAGCCGGTGACAGGCACAGGTGATGGTAAAAAGGAAAAGAAAAGCCGGTGACAGGCACAGGCGATGGTAAAAAAAGAAAAAGAAAAAGGAAAATAAAAATGGAAAAACAAGGAATCGGAGAGGGAGGGACATATGCAGGAAGTCAGTGAAGAAGATATTGCAAAGATATTGAATGTTTTGGAGAATTTTTCAGAGACGGAGACAAGCCGGATGAAAATAGAAGTTTCGGAGGGGAGAGAAGAGGGAACCGTGGACAGACAGTATCACCATGGGCGTTGTGATGTGGGAAGCCCGTGGGCAAAAGGGGAATGGTTTGACGTATTGGAGTAGGAATAGGAGCAGGAAATGGAATATTTTATTATCTCTTTTCAGATTATTTTTCCGATTCTCGCCTATATGGGAGTCGGTATATTGCTGCGGAGAATCAGGCTGATAGACGAAAGTGCATTTTCACAGATTAATAAGCTGGTTTTCAGGGTGTTTCTTCCTATTAAATTGTTTTTGGATATTTACCATTCGGATTTTAAGAAGGCTTTCCAGCCCAAACTGATTCTGTTTGTACTGGTTTCTGTTTTTATTGCTTACGGCCTTACGTGGTATCTGATAGGAAGAAAAGTAGAGGACAGAAGAGATGCCCCTACCATGATACAGGCGGTATACAGAAGCAACTATGTACTGTTTGGTATGTCCATAGCTGCCAGTATGTATCCGGACGCGGATTTGGGTGTGATATCTGTAATGGCGGCGTTTGTCGTTCCGGTTTTTAACATACTGGCGGTGATTCTTTTCGAAGTATGGCGCGGAGGAAAAGAGATATCCGTACTGCGGCTTTTAAAAGGGGTGGCGACCAACAGTCTGGTGGTAGGAAGCGCGGCGGGGCTTTTATTTTTGGGACTGAAGATTCCGCTGCCGCAGCTGATTCTGAAACCCATGACCGCGCTGGGGGATATTGCGACACCTTTGGCGATTATCTGTGTGGGAGCCACGCTGACCTTTGCGGCATTGAAGAAGTATGCCGGATATATTGCAGTGATGGCAGCAGGAAGGCTGGTGGTGGTTCCGGCGGTATTCGTCACGGCCGCTATAGCTCTTGGCTTCCGGGGGATGGAGCTGGCGGGGCTGTTTTTAGTGTTTGCATCCCCGACGGCAACTGCGTCTTATCCGATGGCAAAGGAACTGGGGGGCAATGGGGAGCTGGCGGGGCTGGGTGTGGCAGTCAGCAATGTCGGTTCACTGTTTACCATTTTCCTCTGGGTGGTAATACTGAAATATTTCCAGTTGTGTTAAGAAATGACAGTCGTGTTAGAAACTGACGGTTTTGTCAGAAAGCAGAAAATATACATATAAGGATGGATAAGAAGATGATTATTGAAACATTATTCGAAAAAAAGAAACCGGTTCTCTCGTTTGAGATATTTCCGCCGAAAAAAGAAGCGGAGCTTCAGAACATTGACGCAACGCTGGGGACGCTGGCAAAGCTGCATCCGGATTTTATCAGCGTAACGTTCGGGGCAGGCGGCAGCAGTACCAACAATAAAACAGTGGAGCTTGCAAAAAAGATAAAAAGGGATTATGGGATTGAACCTTTGGTGCATCTGACCTGTTTAAGCCACAGCCGCGAGGAAATCAAAGCGATTCTGAACGAACTGGGGGAAGCGGAGCTTTGGAATGTGCTCGCACTGCGCGGCGACAGGAATCCGGATATCCCTCCGAAAGAAGATTTCCACTATGCGAACGAACTGGTAGAGTTTATCAAAGCACAGGGAGATTTTCATGTGAGCGGCGCCTGTTATCCGGAAGTGCATACGGAAGCGGCGGACGGCGTGACGGATATCCGCAACCTGAAAAAGAAGGTGGACGCGGGAGCGGGGCATCTGGTATCCCAATTATTTTTCGATAATGATAATTTTTATGATTTTCTGGTAAAACTGAAAATAGCAGGAATCGATGTTCCGGTGGAAGCAGGAATCATGCCGGTGACGAACCGGGCACAGATAAAACGGATGGTGGATATGTGCGGCGCCGTGCTGCCGGAGAAGTTTGAGAAAATACTGGAGAAGTACGGGGATAACAAAGAGGCATTGTTTGATGCGGGAATGGCTTATGCAGTCAATCAGATTGTGGAACTGATAGCCCATGGTGTGGATGGAATCCATATTTTCACCATGAATAATCCACTGGTGGCAGGAAGAATATGCGACGGCATCCGGAATCTGGCAGGATGACCATGCCGGTCTGTCCGTACGGGCAGACAGCAGCAGGACGGCGGGCAGGAACGGAAAATTTATGGAATCGGAAAATTTATGGAATCGGAAAAAGGAGACAGGCAGACATGGGGAAAAAGGCGTTAATCAGCGGTGCTTCCAGAGGAATCGGCAGGGCCATTGCCGAAAAAATGGCAGCGGCCGGATATGATTTGTGGCTGACCTGCAGGAATTCCGGGCAGGAATTGTTCCGGATTCAGGAGGAACTGCGGACGGCACACGGCATTGACTGCCGGGCAGAAGTCTGTGATATGGGGAATTACGAATCGGTGTGCAGGCTGTTTGGCGGGATTGGACATTTGGATGTACTGGTAAACAATGCCGGGATTTCCTATATCGGTCTGCTGTCCGAGATGGAGCCGGAACAATGGCAGGAAGTAATGGATACGAATTTAAACAGTTTGTTTTATACATGCAAAAAGGCTGTTCCGCTTATGCTGGCGCGCCATGCCGGGCATATCGTGAATATTTCTTCCGTATGGGGCAATGCAGGAGCTTCTATGGAGGTAGCCTATTCTGCATCCAAAGGCGGTGTCAACAGTTTTACAAAAGCATTGGCAAAGGAGCTGGCGCCCAGCCATATCAGTGTTAATGCGGTCGCATGTGGTATCATCGACACGCAGATGAACCGGTGTTTTGATGAGGAAGAGAGAAGAGCATTGCGGGAGGAGATACCGGCGGACCGGTTCGGCAGGCCGGAGGAAGTGGCAGAACTGGTGATGCAGGTCATAGGGGCGCCGGAATATATGACAGGACAGATTATAACCATAGATGGCGGATGGTGTTAGAGCGTAAAGAAAGAAGGAATGAACATGTATGATTTGATTATTATAGGAGCGGGGCCGGCAGGATTGTCGGCGGCAGTGTATGCGGTACGGGCAGGATTTCATATTCTGGTATTGGAAAAAAGCCCCATGAGCGGCGGACAGGTGCTGAATACTTATGAGGTGGATAATTATCTGGGTCTGCCCGGAATCAATGGTTTTGATTTGGGTATGAAATTCCGTGAACATGCCGATAAGATGGGAGTAGAGTTTGCGGAGGCGGACGTGCTGGGTGTGGAGACGGAAACGGATGTATCCGTACCGGGCAGATGCATTCATACCGTAAAGACCGATAAAGAAAATTTCCGGACAAGGGCGGTGCTGATTGCAACAGGAGCCGCACATGCGAAACTGGGTGTTCCGGGAGAAGAAGAACTGGCGGGAATGGGCGTGTCTTATTGTGCCACGTGTGACGGGGCTTTTTTCCGGAACCGTACCGTTGCGGTGGTAGGCGGCGGTGATGTGGCGGCAGAGGATGCCGTTTTCCTGGCCAGAACCTGTCAAAAAGTATATCTGATTCACCGGAGGGATGAACTGCGGGCAGCGAAAATATTACAGGAAAAAGTAAAGGAGCTGCCGAATGTGGAAATTTTATGGAATACAATCGTAGAAAACATCCATGGGACAGAGCAGGTAGAGGGCATCGGAATCTGTAATACGGTATCGGGAGAAAAACAGGATGTGGCGGTAGACGGCGTCTTTATTGCCGTAGGTATCCGGCCCAATTCGGAAGCATTTACGGGGATAGCAGACTGTGACGACAGGGGATATCTGATAGCCGGAGAAGACTGCGCCACCACCACCCCCGGCATTTATGCGGCTGGCGACATAAGGACAAAGAGTCTGCGGCAGGTAATTACCGCAGTAGCGGACGGAGCAAATGCAGTGACCGGCATACAGAATTATTTTAGCCATAATTGGTAAGTTGGACAGGAAGCCGAAGGCTGAACTGTTACGGGAAGTAGTAACAGTTAAATTTTTCCACCGGTTGACAAATGTTCCATAGGGTGTTATATTATTTAACAGATGTAACAAAATTGTAACAAATTCAACATAAACAGTAACAATTTGTGGAGGCACATCCTATGAGACAAAAGAACGTGAAAGTTGTAATGTGTGCGGTAACGGCAGTCCTTACATTTTCAAGTATTGACATAAGTGCGAATGCGGCGACAAGCGTAGCATCTGTCCTGCCGTCAGCAGGAGTGGATTATACATTGGCATCCGAAGGAACTTCTTTGAAGAATATCAAAGAAGAGGCGGATACGGAGAAAGTGGATGCCGGACAGAAGGAAGAGAATACGGACAGCAGTCAGGATGGAAGCGTGTCGGGCAATTCGGCGGCAGATGTTCTGAATGAAGTGATGAGCAGTATGGAGAATGTGGGGGCAGTACCGCAGGAAACAGCTGAAAAGAAAGAAGAAATCGTGATTGAGGAAACGAAACAGGTAGATGTTTCCCTGCTGGACGAGAAGATTTTAAGGGACGTCCAGAAGAGACTGGACCGGAAAGACGAGGAAGAAGGTTTTAAGAGCCTCGTTATCGCGAAAGTAAACGATTATGTAAATGTAAGGAATATGCCCAGCGAGGAAGGGGAAATCATTGGTAAGCTGTATGATAAATCAGTGGGAACCTTTATTTCCGAAGTGGATGGCTGGTATGAGATTAAATCCGGTTCCGTAACCGGCTATGTAAAAGGTGAGTACTGCGTAACGGGAGATGATGCAGTAGAATTAGCGAAATCGGTAGGTACGAGGATTGCAACGGTGACGACGACGACTTTGAAGGTTCGTCAGGAGCCTGGATTGGATAAGAGTGTAATCGGCTGGGTGCCCATAGAGGATCAGCTGATTGTTACGGAAGAGCTGGACGAATGGGTGAGGGTAAACATCGAAGAGGGTGACGGATATGTGTCCACCGATTATGTTACGTTGTCCACGGAATTTGTTCAGGCAGAATCCAAGGCGGAAGAGGAAGCCAGACTTGCAAAAGAAGAAGCAGCCAGAAAGGCAGCGCAGGAAGCAGCCAGAAAAGCGGCAGGACGTTCTTCTTCGAACAAAGCTTCCAATCAGGTTATATTCGCTTCCGGAGGAGGAAGTGAGATGGGACGCGCAGTTGCGGATTATGCACTGCAGTTTGTAGGAAATCCTTATGTGTACGGCGGAACCAGCCTTACCAACGGAGCGGACTGCTCGGGATTCGTCATGAGCGTATACGCGAACTTCGGTGTCAGCCTTCCTCATTCATCGGCGGCAGACAGAAGCGTAGGCGCGGCAGTCAACGGATTGGAAAATGCACAGCCCGGCGACCTGGTATGCTATTCCGGTCATGTGGCTCTGTATATCGGAAACGGACAGATTGTCCATGCTTCCACATCGAGAACGGGTATTATCGTTTCCAGTGCAACTTACAGGACACCGCTTTCGGTAAGAAGAATTTTCTAACATATAGATAGCGAAAGAATGGGCGGATATCCGAAAGGGTATCCGCTTTTCATCATTTCATGGGAAAGTCGTTCCATGAAGTCAAAGACCCCGCCGCAAGCAGCGGGCATCAAATTTGAAACGCCCCAAGGAGCGGGGTATTTGACCCTCGCGGCAGTCGCCAAATGTTGCAGACACTTGGCTCGTTGCTCGCGGAAATAAAAGGGATGCGCAGCTTTGTGCGGCGGGGAGGGAGAAAATTGTCAGAAAGTTTATTTTGACACTGCTGTTTTCCGGCATCCTATGGCTTGTACAAGATTCACAAAGAACGGTTTTTCAAACGGAAATGAGGAAAAAAAGAACAGGAAGTTATCCACAGTTAAAACGGCGGAGAATATGGGATTCTTCATTTATACACGGAATTATCCACAATATCCACAGAAATTCCGGTTTGGACAGGCGGGAAAATATGGGAGTGATTGGAACAGATGTTTTGGCTTTTTTTACTAAAAATGTTGATTCGGGGGCGGGTTTGGAGACATTTCGGGGCAGTACTAAAGTCTTAAAGCAGAAACAAATTTCGTAAATTGTTGCACAAGCCAGTAAAAATATGGTATAATGCTTGTACAATAATCCAATGAAAGGGATGAGTGATATGAAGTTTGTTATAGTAGGCAAGAATATTGATGTTACACAGGGATTGAAGACAGCGGTGGAAGACAAAATCGGCAAATTAGAGAAATATTTTAATCCCGATACAGAAGTCCATGTGACATTGAGCGTGGAAAAGGAAAGGCAGAAGATAGAAGTGACAATACCGGTGAAGGGGAGTATCATTCGTTCGGAACAGGTCAGCAACGATATGTATGTTTCTATCGACTTAGTGGAAGAGATTATTGAAAGACAGCTTAAGAAATACAAGAATAAGCTGGTAGACCAGCAGCAGTCCGCTGGTTTCTTCAAACAGGAATTTATCGAAAAAGATTATATGGACGAGGAGGAAATCAAGATTATCCGTTCAAAGAAGTTTGACATCAAGCCGATGTATCCGGAAGATGCGTGTATTCAGATGGAGCTTCTTGGACACAGCTTCTTTGTATTCTGCAATGCAGAAACCGACCAGGTGAATGTTGTTTATAAGAGAAAAGGCAACACTTACGGACTGATTGAGCCTGAGGCATAGGGAAGCATAAGGGAACATAAAGCATAAAAAGAGAATACGAAAAAAATAAGAAAAAGTAAAAGGCTGTTGCATGGAGCGGAATCTGCTTCGTGCAGCGGCTTTTTTTGACTTTCGCGGAAGGGTCTGCTGCCCGCACAGCGGCTTTTGCTCATATTTTCCACTTTTTTCCATATAATTCTATGAGATGTTCAGGGCGGTGGGCAATGCGGTATCTGAGAAGAATAAAATGTGCGATATGGATGGAGATGGTTCTTTTTGCATCACTCGGTATTTTGTGGGGAATACAGATTGTAAAGGGCGGAGTATCCGGGCGTGCAGAACAGGCAGTTGAAGTGGAGGTATTTGCGGAGAAAGAATTTATCAAATGGGTGGACTTCAATATCTCTTATGAAGCGCTCTGCGAGGCATACAAATGGGATGTGGAGTCATGGAAAGAGGCGGCGGAAAGCACGGACTGCGTACATGTAGACTGGATAGAGCTGTTAGCTTACGTGGGAGCAAGGCACGGGGGAGAGTTTCCCTCAAAAGCAGTACCGGAACTTGCAAAGACGGCGGAGAAACTGATGAAGAAAGAAACTACCATCGGGGAACTTACGAAAGATATGGAATATTACGCTTATTATCTGGAAGCCTATCGGGCCGTATTGGACGGCTATGTAGGTGAATATGAAATCCAGAAAGCATCGGAGGACGGAACCGTCAGGTGGCAGAAATGTTATGGGTTAAAGGCATTTTCTCCCGTAGCGAAAGGCTTTGAATACAGCGATTATGATGATTTCGGCGCGTCCAGAAGCTATGGCTATGCACGTCCGCATTTGGGGCATGATATGATGGGGCAGACGGGTACACCGGGATGCGTAAAAAATAATAGAAAGAAACCGGGATACGGCAGGGGATTCATACCGGGATGAAAGCATGCATAAGAATGTACAAAAAGCGATTTCTGATGGCATGGAAAAAACAGGTGACTATAGTAAAGAAGATAATGTGCTGAAAAAAGCAGACAGTGAAACAGGATTTACAATCAGGCTGCATTTCGCCGGAGATAATGCGGATAACAGCATAATGGAAGAAATACAAAAGCTCCTGACCGAAACATACATAAAAAATCTAACGCTCCAGAGCATAAATACCGCAGATTAAGGGAATGGCAGGAGGATTGATATGGAAAGTGAACGGGTGAAAAAAAGGGTAGGATGTTTATACAGAGTAAGTACAAAGAAGCAGGTAAATATCGAAGATGATATTCCGATGCAGAGAAATGCCTGTATAGAATATATTAAAAAGAAAGAAGACTGGGAATTAACAAAGGAATACATTGAGCCGGGGGTTTCCGGCTATCATAAAGGACTGAATGACCGGAAGGTTCTGCAGGAGGTCATTAAGGATGTCGGAGAGAAAGAAATAGATGTCCTTTTAGTGTTTATGTTTGACCGTATCGGCAGGAAAGATAATGAAACGCCGTTTCTTTTAAAACGTATTGTGGAATGTGGCGTAGAAGTCTGGAGCGTTTGCGAGGGACAGCAGACCTTTGAAAATTCATCTGATAATCTGATGAATATCATAAGGTTCTGGGGGGCGAGCACTGAAAGCAGGAAAACGGCCGCAAGAGTAGACAGCGGCAGGAACTATGCCACCAAAATGGGAAGGTTTACAGGCGGTATCGTCCCATATGGTTATCAGTTAGTCCCGACAGGAAAATTGGACCGGAAGAACCGGATGATAAATGAACTCAAAAAGGAAGCATTTGAAAGCAGGGTCGTGCAGGATATTTATTCCAAGCTGATAGATGAAAATATGAGTCTGAGCGGCATAACCGCATATCTGAATGAAGACAGGCAGTTAAAGACCCGTAAAGGAAATAAATGGAATACCTCTACCGTACGGAATATTTTAAAAAATCCATTGTATAAAGGATATATGTCATATGGGAAAACCAGGATGAAAGAGGTCGAAAGACCGAAAAGCAATGAGATTACAAAAGAAGCGTTTTTGGATGTGAAGAAAAGACAAAGGAGTGTTCCGGCAGAACAGTGGATTTTAGCCAGGGAAGCCAATCCTGATTATGTAATAGTCAGCGGGGAACGCTGGCAGCTGGCGCAGGAGATACTTGCAAGGCGGTATAAAAGGTATACGGATGCTGTGCGCCCGATGGAAGACAGGACATGGAAAAGTCCGTTATTATTAGTCGGGCTGCTGGAGTGTGGATACTGCCATGGAAAAATATCTCCGGCAGTATCTTCTCAAAAAATACGGAAAGCGGATGGTTCTGTCTCAAGAAGCCATACCGACTTTTATAAATGTAATACGAGAGGGAGAGATAAAAAACTTTGTCCTGCCAGGTCTTATATCAGCAGATTCAGGCTGGAAAAAGCAGTTTTAGAAGAAGTGAATCATTTTCTTGGCCGGATAGGACAGATTGATTGTTCTGATGCGGTCATGCATAATAAAATGATAAGAATGAGAGAAGCAGAGGCAGAGCAGGAACAGCTTATTTCCCTGAAAAAAGAATATAAGAAAGCACAAGAGAACGTCGGGAAGTTTAAACAGGAAATATATAAGGCGATTATCGGAGAGAGCGACTTTGACAGCAGGTATATCAATGAATGTTTGAAAAATGCAGAAGACAAAGCGCTGGAAATAAAGAAAGAGATGGAAATATTGGAGAAAAGCATTCAGGTAAAACAGCATTCCATGGATGAATCCTTAAAAAACACGGAAATGATACCGGTCTGGCAGAAAGTATTTGAGGAGGCTCCGTTAAATATTAAGAAAAAAGTGCTTTCAATCCTCATTGAGAATATCGTACTGACAGAAAATGAGATGGATATTTATTTTAAGACAGATATGGACAGCTTTTTTAAATAAGTTATTGAAAACAGACCATGATTCGGCTATACTTTTTATAACATGTTTTTTTGGCGCAGGTACAATGGTTGTTTGAGAGGAGAGGGATTAATGGAGGGTAAAAAGAACGGGATATCAGAAAAAAAGAGTCAGGCTGTGCAGTTAAAGAGACTGGTGCATCAGGCGCTGCTCTCAGTGGTAATAGGAGCTGTGCTGTTGCTGGGATTCATCTTATTTAACATAGGAATGTCAAAAATACACAGCGCACAGCTCAACACGACCGTAGCGCTGAATCAGTACCGGATTGCGTCCAAGACGCTGACCTATAATATACAGTCCTATGCCGTCACGGGAGAAGAAAAATATTATGATGGTTACATGAGGGAACTGAATGAGGACAAAAACAGGGAACAGGCGCTTGAAGATTTAAAGGACTGTGACCTTAAGGAAGATGAATGGACAAGCTTAAATCAGATTGCATCCATGTCTGAGCAGCTGGTTCCGCTGGAGAAAGAAGCCATCGCATATGTGCAGGCAGGCGATTTGGCGGCGGCACAGGCATGTGTGTTCAGTACAGAGTATGGAGAGTCGGTGGACCGGATTAATCAGCAGACGGACGAGACCATTCTTGCCGTTCTGCTCAGGAAGGACGACAGACAGACGGGACTGAAAACGCTGCAGTACACGTTCGAGATTCTGTTTGCGTTATCTTTCCTGTATGTTGTGATAGAGCTTATCAGAACGATAAAATTTTCGGAAAAGGAACTTTTAGAGCCCATCCTGAAGGTGTCGGACCAGATGGCAGTACTTGCCGGCGGTGAATTCCATGTGGCGCTTGACATGGAGGAAGACGAGAGCGAAGTCGGAAAGATGGTTGCGGCAATCGCTTTTATGAAGAAAAATCTGCTTGGCATGATAAAAGAGATTACCCAGACGCTTGAAAAGATGGGGAATGGAAATTACCAGATTGAGATTAAGCAGGAATATGTGGGTGAATTCATAACAATCAAAGATTCTTTTATACAGATTGGCGAGAAGATGCGGGAAACCATCAGAACCATCCGCGACGTTTCGGTACAGATTGACAGCGGTTCGGAGCAGTTAGCGTATGCTGCCCAGGATTTGGCTGAAAACTGTACGCTGCAGGCAATCAAGGTATCGGAACTGATGGGTGCATTTGATGCCATGACAAAGAGTATGGAAGAAAACGCGCATGAGGCGGAAGAATCTGCAAGAATGGCTTCGACAGCGGGAGCAACACTGGAAAAGGGTAATGAGAAACTGCAGGAATTGAAAGCTGCAATCCAGGAAATCGGCAGGTGTGCAGAACAGATTGGCACAATCATAGAAGCGATAGAGGATATTGCATCCCAGACGAACCTTTTAGCCCTGAATGCGGCGATTGAAGCGGCAAGAGCGGGTGAGGCCGGAAAGGGGTTTGCTGTCGTAGCGGAGCAGGTGAAAAATCTGGCGAGTGAATCGGCGCAGGCAGCCGGCAGGACAACAGAGCTGATAGAGACGACTGTTTCGGTCATGGAAAAGAGCATCGTAATCGCGGAGGAAACGGAACGCAATATGAACGAGGTAATGACCGATGCAAAAGAAGCGACGGAAAAAATGGGACAGATAGAGCAGATACTGAAGAAAGACACCATGCGTATGCAGGAACTGAACGAAAATGTATCGCAGGTTTCTGCTGCTGTCGATAATAACTCGGCAACGTCGGAGGAGACAGCCGCTGTCAGTACGGAACAGAAGTCACAGGTGGAAACGATGGTGGAATTCATGGATAAATTCGAGATATAAAAGAATGGCATATGGTTTCGTTTTTGACGGACGAAGGGCAAAAACCGCTGCATTTCCTGCGTAAGCAGGGATGCAGCGGTTTTGATATATGGTTTTATAAGCAGTTTGGCACACCAATCATAGCCATTGAGTCCGGCTATGTGGAAGCCATCGGCTGGAACCAATACGGGGGCTGGCGTCTGGGCATCCGCAGCTTTGACGGAAAACGTTATTATTATTATGCGCATTTGAGGCAGAATTTCCCTTACTGCAAGGAGCTGGAGGAAGGAAGCATTGTAACGGCGGGGCAGGTTATCGGTTATATGGGGCATACCGGTTACAGTACGAAGGAAAATGTGAATAATATTGATGTAACCCATCTGCATTGGGGATTGCAGCTTATTTTTGATGAGTCCCAGAAAGAGGGAAATAACGAAATATGGATAGACTGTTACAGCCTGACGCGTTTCCTCTATAAAAACCGCTCAGAAACGGTAAAAAATGAGGAAACAAAAGAATGGCGCCGTGTATACGAGATGAGAGACCCGGCTGTAGAAGCTTATGAGAAGCAGCATCCGAATAAGGGCTGATGTCCCCTTTCTGTTTTGGGAAAGTGACCGTTTTAGGGAAATTATACATAATTCATTTCCTGTAATTGTGAAAAAGACCTAATTGAGAAATTTCTCAAAAAATGCTATGATTAAGCAAACGGTTGCGCGTAGCGGACAGAAATTTCCCTGCTATGTTTGGGCGCTGGAAGGGTGGTTACGGAACTGGAATGGAGAAGGGACTGATAAAATGAAAACGATTCATGATGTGGCAAAGGAGCTGGGAGTATCGGCTAGCACAGTTTCCAGAGCGATATCGGGAAAGGGGAGAATAGGAAAGACAACAAGGGACAGAATATTAAGGTACATTGAAGAAAGCGGTTATTATCCCAATGCCGTTGCGCAGAGTCTTGCGCAGGCAAAGACGAACAATATTGCAGTCATACTGCCAAAGGTTCATACACTGGCGGACATTCCCTTTTTCCATACCTGTATCTATGCAATAGAGGAAGTGGCACAGGCGAATGATTATGACATTCTGGTGGTAGTTACGCAGGGCAGGGATACAAGACCGCTGGAACGGCTGATTTTAAACCGTAAGGTGGACGGCATGATTTTGACAAGCACGTTTGAGAATGACTGTTTTGTTCCGCTTTTGAAAGAGAATCAGATTCCTTTTGTTACCATCGGGGCAGTTCCGGACGAAGATGTGGTCCAGATAGATAATGACAATGCCGGAGCATGTGCGGAGCTGACAGGTGTCCTTCTGTCCAAAAAGATAAAACACATTGCTTATCTGGGCGGCAATATGGAACAGATGGTCAATAAGAACAGGTATCAGGGGTTTTGCGAAGCATACAGGCAGTGCGGAAGGGAATTGGAAGAGGATATTATATACAAGGTTCTGGACAGTAAAGTAATGATTGAAAAGGCGCTGGATGAACTTCTGGAAAAGAAAGCGGACTGTATTCTCTGCCAGGATGATTTTATCTGCAATGAGGTGGTGCATATGCTGGCGGACAAGCAGGTCAGAATACCGGAAGATATCAAAATTGCATCCTGCCATTACAGCAGGATTCTGGAAAATTATCCGGTCATGATTACGTCGCTGAAATTCGATATTGAGGAGCTGGCAGGCACGGCATGTAGTGTATTGTTCGATATGATAGACGGGAAAGAGGTTCCGGGGAAAACAGTGCTGGATTATGAAATCATCCTGAAAGAATCTACGAAATGATATCAATTGTGAAAAATTAACAAAAATAATTTTCAAATGTCGGCACATTTTATAAGTTGACAGCGGCCTTTGAAGTTGATAAAATGAAAAAGTAGACAAGCGGTTGCGCAAATAGCGGAAGACCGCTGAAGATAGGAGGAGAAAGATATGAATATGAAAAAGTTGACCGCATTATTACTTGCAGCAACTATGACGTTCTCACTGGCAGCCTGCGGGAATCCGGAAGTTGCAGGAGACGGTTCCGCACCTGCGGAAAGTGCACCCGCAGCGAAGGCACCTGCTGAGACGGCGCCTGCAGAGACAGCGCCTGCACAGGCAGAGGCGCCTGCTGAGAAGCAGGATGTGAGCCTTAGGTTATGGGGAGCGGAAGAAGACCAGGCGATGCTTCAGGGCATGATTGATGCATTTAAGGAGCATTATGCAGACTATGCAAACTTTACGATTGAACTGGGTGTGGAATCCGAATCTACCGCAAAAGATACTGTTCTGACAGATATCGAAGCAGCGGCAGATGTATATTCCTTTGCATCCGACCAGTTGATTGACCTTGTGAATGCAGGCGCACTGCAGTCGATTGATGAGATGGACGGCGCATTGCAGGCATATGCAGGCAAGAGCGTGGCAGATATCAAGGCAGCGAATGTGGAAGGCGCGGTAGAGGCATCTACTTACAACAATACTTTCTATGCATTCCCGCTGAGCGCAGACAACGGATACTTCCTGTATTATGATTCCAGCGTGCTGAGCGCGGATGATGTGAAGAGCTGGGATACCATGCTTGCAAAAGCAGGAGAGGCTGGCAAGAAAGTCGGCATGACACTTGCTTCCGGCTGGTACAATGCATCTTTCTTCTATGGTGCAGGATTTACTACCGGATTGAATGAGGACGGAACCACAGCGATTGACTGGAACGGCAAGGCAGACGTAAGCGGCGTGGAAGTCGTACAGGGTATGCTGGATATTGCTTCCAACAGTGCATTCCTTGCTGTTGCAGACGGCGATATCTCCAACCAGATAGCTTCCGGCCAGCTCTGTGCGGCAGTATCCGGTACATGGGATTCCATCGCGGCGCAGGACGCATTCGGCGATGGTTATGCAGCAACCAAACTTCCGACCTTTACAGCAGGCGGCAAGCAGATTCAGCAGGCAGCCGTAGTAGGATATAAGATGGTGGCGGTAAATGCTTATTCACAAAATGCAGGATGGGCAGCCCTGCTGGCAGAGTGGATTACCAACGAGGAGAATCAGGCAAAGCGTTTTGCAGAGCGTGAAGTTGGTCCTTCCAACAAGACAGTGGCAGCTTCCAGCGAGGTAGGAGCAAATGCTGCAATCGCAGCATTGGCAGAACAGTCCGCATACGGTGTGGTACAGACAGTAGGCGGCAACTACTGGGATCCGACAGGTACGTTCGGTGAAATGATTGCTCAGGGAAGCCTTGCAAGAGATGATGCCGAGGCTATCCAGACAGCGCTTGATACAATGGTAGAAGGTGTCAGTGCACCGGTACAATAAAGCGGCAGGAAGTCTGGAAAACCGGCAGTAAAAAATGAGACGCTTAGGCGGATGAAATGGAAAAGGGGCGTCGCGAAGCTATGAAGGATGCGTAGCGGGAGTGACGCCCTCTTTATCCCTAAAATTTCTAAAATGAATCCCTGAAGAGATGGGATAATGTTATATAGAGCAGACAAGTAGGACGAAAGGGGTGGAAAGATGGAGCAGGTCAAAGCGGCGTTTGGTTCCTTTTTCGGCGCAATCGGAGGTTTTTTTAAGAATTTTGGAAACGCGGTAGCAAAGGGAGATATTTTTGTAAAACTTTCCCTGCTTTGGATGGGAGCCGGATATTGCAGAAGAAAACAGTTTATAAAAGCAATTCTGATAACTATTTTTGAGGTGGCTGTCATAGCATTTACATTTGGCTTTGCCATGGATTATGTGACGAAGTTCAGTACTTTGGGAACGGTACAGCAGGAATCGGTATTCAATATCGTTACCATGAAAAATGAATTTAATGATTACGATCATTCGTTTTTGATTTTGCTGATGTCATTGGTCAGCTTTGTTGTATGGATTATTTTTGCCGTAGTTTATCTGAATAATATCATACATGCTTATGAATTGCAGAAACTGGCGGAAAGCGGAAAGCATATCAATACGTTCCGGGAAGATATGCGGGAATTCTTAAACAGGAAGTTCCATATCACACTGCTTACGCTGCCGGTGATAGGAATTATCATATTTACGGTTATACCGTTTTTCGTATTGTTTTTGGTGGCATTTACGAATTATGACCAGCAGCATATGCCGCCCAGCGCATTGTTTACGTGGGTGGGGTTCCGGAACTTCAGGGACTTATTCAGCAGCGGCGGTCTGACGGTTACTTTTGGTTATGCATTTGTAAGGGTTTTGGCATGGACGCTCATATGGGCGGTATTTGCTACTTTTACGACTTATATCGGAGGTATTCTTTTATCCCTGCTGATTAATCATAAGAATACAAAACTTCCGAGATTTTGGCGTACGCTTTTTATCATTACCATTGCGGTTCCCCAGTTCGTATCCCTGCTGTTGGTACGTAACTTCTTCGCTAATAACGGTATTGCCAATACGTTCTGCGCCAATATCGGACTGACCGGATGGCTAAGGGACATCGGGGCGATTTCCACCAGTTATATTCCGTTCCTGTCGGCTCCGGGATGGGCGCATGTGATGATTGTCATTATCAATATATGGGTCGGTGTGCCGTACCAGATGCTGATTGCAACAGGTGTCCTGATGAACATTCCGACCGAGCAGATGGAAAGTGCGAAGATTGACGGCGCTACACCCAGACAGATTTTTGTACACATTACAATGCCTTATGTGCTGTTTATTACGGGACCGTCACTGGTTACGGATTTTGTTAAGAACATCAACAATTTCAACGTTATTTTCCTGTTGACCAACGGCGTATTTACCACGACGAACCAGCTCATGGCAAACTCGCAGGCGAAGGAAGTGGACTTGCTTGTCACATGGCTGTATACTCTGACACAGGATTATTACAACTACAAGATGGCGTCTGCCATAGGTATTATTGTATTTTTAATCTGTGCGGTATTTACCCTTGTTTCGTTTAACCGCTTAATCCAGGGCGACAGAGAGGAGGCATACCGGTAATGAAGAAAAAATATATAGATATGATATTGAGGCATGTATTGTTGGCATTCCTTGCATTTATTTGGCTGATTCCCATTGTGTGGCTGTTTGTAACATCTTTCAGTACGTATCCGGGAAGGAATACATCCACGTTCTTTCCGGAACACTGGACGCTGAATAATTATAAGAACCTTCTGTTTGCAGCAGACAGTGTGGCTCAGTTCCCGAACTGGTTTAAAAATACGTTTATCGTTGCATGTTGCAGCTGTATTATTTCCAGTGCATTTGTGCTGATGGTGGCATATGCAACTTCCTGTATGCGGTTTAAGATGCGGAAACCTTTGATGAATATCGGTGTTATCCTGAATCTGTTTCCGGGCTTTTTGTCCATGATTGCCGTATATTTCATTCTCAGAACCCTGAACCTGACCAATAACCATTGGGGGCTGGTGCTGGTATATTCGGCATCTTCCGGTTTGGGCTACCTGATTGCAAAGGGATTTTTCGATACGATACCGGCATCTTTGCGTGAAGCGGCTTATCTGGACGGGGCAAGTGAAGCGACCATTTTTTATAAAGTAGTCGTGCCTATGAGCCAGCCGATTATTGTATATACGGTCATCAGCTCTTTCCTCGCTCCGTGGATGGATTTCGTATTTGCAAAGATGATACTGAATGCAGGTATTTCTTCCAAGTGGACCGTATCCATCGGTTTGTTCAATATGCTGGATAAGAGTCTGATTAACACTTACTTTACACAGTTCTGCGCAGGCGGTGTGCTCGTTTCCATACCGATTTCCGCACTGTTTGTCATTATGCAGAAGTTCTATGTGGAAGGTGTTACGGGCGGTTCCGTAAAAGGGTAAAGGTTTGTAACAGTTTGGCCGGAGGCTGAACTGTTACAGTTAAAAAAATATGCCGGTTGTCGGCAGGAACAGAGGTAGAATATGAGTGATTTTATTGTGAACATCATCCATCGGCCGGAAATGGTTCCCGAATATGCGGAGAAAGTAACCGGACATGGAAAGGAAGAGGATATCGGAAGGACGGCACTTCTTACAGAGTCTTTGGATATCTTCAAATTCCAACAGGAGACAGCGCATAAGAATGGTCTGAAAACAACCATTCAGATGACCTACGCTGCATTATTTAACGAGGAGGCAATCCAAATTGCCAAAGAGCATCATGAAAAGTATGGGGATGAGATTTCCCTGTCTCTGCTTGGGCTGCCTTGTACGGAATTCCGTGAGAAATATAAGACAAAGGATTTCTGTATCTGGATGTTTTCCATGGAGGACAAAAAGCGCATCGTGGATGACGTGTTCGGAAAATTCCATGATACGTTCGGTTTTTATCCGGAATCCACCGGTTCCTACTACATGGATGCGGATTTGACGAATTATATCAAAGAGAAATATCCGATGGTGAAATGCGCGGTTGCAACCTGCTGGGAGGAAGGGCCGAAGGCATACCATACCTGTAATAATTCATGGTATACGTTCATGGACGGCGGTCCGTGGAATCCGTGGATTCCTTCCAAACAGAATACCCATGCACCGGCGGCAAATGAGGCGGAGGACAGCGGTATTGTGGCAATCCCGCACTTGTCCAGGGATTTGCTGGCATGTTATGACGGAAACGGTTCTAATTTCGGAACCCATCCCCAGAATGTACTGCGCGGGATGATTTACGATACGGAAACATGGGAATTTCCTTATTTGTTCAACCTGATTGACCAGTACAGGGATTTGGAGAAATACAACAACGGTTATGCATATAACATGATGTTTGTAGGTCCGGCATGGCTGAATAAAATGGGACGCTGGGAAGCACCGTATGAACTTTTGAAAAAAAGTTATGAAGAAGGCATGGCATACTATGGGAACCTGAAAAAAGAAGGGAAACTGATGGATATGACCATGGCGGAATTTGCAGATTACTACCGTGGGAAAAAGACATATGAAGAACCGGAATGTGCGCTTTGGAGGGATATCCTGTATGGTTCCGATAAGCAGTTGTTCTGGTACTGCGACCCGTATATGAGAGTTTGTGTCAACATGGATCAGGGCGGAGCGATTGTAGACCTGCGTCCTTATGCGGCGAAGCTGGAATGGCCGGTTGGTATCGGTACGAAGCATGTGACGGATGCCTCTTATCCGTTTCTGATTCAGGAGAAATACCGCGCCGGATACTTTACCCACTATGCGGGAGAAGGCACCATCAGAAGCGCCAAGCTGAAATATAACGGAGAAGAAGTGGACTTGTGCCTGTGCAGGACGAAAGCCCATTTTACAAAAGAAGGAAAGACGAGAATCCTGACTTTGGACCCTGTAGAAATTGAATTTTATGATTTGACCGTGACCTTGCAGAGTGTGATTTCCTTTGAGGAGGGAAGTTCAGATATTAAAATCGAAAGAAAGATTCTGAATATGAGCAATCCTGATGCGGAAGTGGAAATTAACGAATACATGGTGGCATGTTACGGAACGACAGAGTATTCCGAGGATATGACGGGGATTATCCTTGCCTGCGAAAAGGGCGGCGAGAAGGAAACACTGTCTTATGAATACAAGTGCAGGGAGATGGAAAAGGCTGGGGCAACGGAAGTCTCCGCAGTGATTCCGCCCATTGAAACAAAGGTATCCATGAAGGCATCGAACGGGGAAGCCGTGGGATATGTGAAGGAAGGTTATGCATTCTCACCGATGTTTACCCTTGGATATACCAAAAATCTGAAAGATAAGGAGGAATTTGCGACATGGCTCAGGCTGGAAAAGGCAAATTAAATTATAGGTGTCCTTCTTGCTTTATGAGGGATTTGGACTTGGATATGTTCTATGATAAGGATAAGAAAGAATATTATTGTATCAGATGCCAGTACAGGGGAACGGAAGAAGATGTTTTGGAGAAAAACCAGTTGGCAAGGTTCCGTTATGGTGCAATGGCAAAGCGGTATACAAAGTTTGATTTTGACTAATTTCCGCGGGAAGCGTCCGTAACATATTATGGTTGCGGGCGCTTTTTCCAGAATGTGTTTGAAAATTGCTTTCTGCCCATGAGGGAAAGGAACGGCATAGGAATGGAGGAAGAAGATGGAATTTGAGAAAGTGCTTCACGGAGGGGATTATAATCCCGAACAATGGCTGGATTGTCCGGAGGTATTGCAGGAAGATATCGAATTGATGAAAAAAGCCCATGTAAACTGTGTGACACTGGGAGTTTTTTCATGGGCGGTGCTGGAACCAACCGAAGGAGAGTACCGTTTGGATTGGCTGGAGGAAATCATTGATAGGCTGTATGAGAACGGGATTTATACGGTACTGGCAACCCCTACCGGAGCGATGCCCCATTGGCTGACCAGCCGTTATCCCGAAACAATGCAGGTGCGTGAGGACGGGGGGAGGAATCTGCCCGGCAGGCGTCATAATTTCTGTTATACTTCAGTGAAAATGCGGGAGAAGACCAGGCAGATGGATTACAGGCTGGCACAGATGGCGGGAAAACACCCCGGTATCCTGATGTGGCATATTTCCAATGAGATGGGCGGGAATTTCTCGGACAGCGCCTGTCACTGTGAGCAGTGCCAGCAGGCGTTCCGGCAATGGCTGAAGGAAAAATACGGAACACTGGAGGCATTAAATAAGGCATGGTGGACGGTATTCTGGAGTCATGTGTATACCGACTGGGAGCAGATACACAGCCCGGTTCCCCATGGGGAGTGTCTGCTGCATGGACTGAATCTGGACTGGCACCGTTTTGTAACCCATCAGATGACGGATTTCCTGAAATGGGAAATTGCTTCCGTCAGGGAATATTCCGCGCTGCCTGTCACTACGAATTTCATGTTCTTTTTCACGCCGCTGGATTATTTCAAAATGCAGAAAGAGCTGGATGTTATCTCATGGGATTCCTATCCGGCATGGCATAAGCGGAAGGATGAAGTGCCGGTAGCAGTGAAAGCGGCGGCGTATCACAGTATGATGCGGAGTATGAAGAAAGCGCCCTTTATGCTGATGGAAAGTGTTCCTTCCACGGTAAACTGGAGGGAGAGCAATCCGTTAAAACGTCCGGGGATGCATATGCTTTCTTCCATGCAGGCGGTAGCGCATGGCTCCAATACGGTACAGTATTTCCAGTGGAGAAAAGGAAGAGGCGCTTTTGAAAAGTTCCATGGGGCGGTATTGGATCACAAAAACGGAGAGAATACACGCACATTCCGGGATGTGACGGGAGTAGGGGAACGGCTGGAAAAGCTGGATATGCTAATCCGTCAGTCCTGCAATAAGCCGAAAGCGGCGATGGTTTTCGACTGGGAGAACTGGTGGGCTTTGGAAGATGCTACGGGTCCCAGGCTGGAGATGGATTACCAAAAAGTTTTTTTACAGCACTACCGTGCGTTTTGGGAAGCAGGAATCGATGTGGATATCATTAACATGGACGGAGATTTGGATGGTTATCATCTGGTAATCGCTCCGCTGAATTATCTATATAAGAATGGGTATGCCGGAAAGGTAGAGCAGTATGTGAAAAACGGGGGAACTTATATTACGACTTATTGGAGCGGTATCGTGGATGAGACGGATTTGTGTTTCACGGGAGAGCATCCGCTCCGGAAGGTGCTTGGTATCCGGCAGGAGGAAATCGATGCGCCCGGTGAGGAGTTCCGTAATGCTGTCGTTTATCAGGGGAAGGAATATCCTGCCGGAAGAATCTGCGAGGTGGTGTATGCGGAGACGGCAAAGGCGGTTACGGAATACGAGAAGGACTTCTATAAAGGACTGCCTGCTATTTCGGAGAACCGTTACGGAGAGGGAACAGCCTATTATCTTGCAGCGGAGTTTGGGCAGGATCTGTTGAATGATTTTTATGGGGAGTGTCTGAGACAGGCAGGCATGGAAAATCCGCTGGCAGCAAAACTGCCGTATGGCGTAACCGTATCGGAGCGTAAGGGAGAGACGAATCTTATTTTTGTGCAGAATTACAATGAGAAAACGGTGGAAGTGGAGGGGAGCGGGATTTATGAGGAAGCGGACACCGGAAGGAAATGGCAGGGAAGGATAGAGATGGGGCCTTTTGAGTGTAAAGTTTTAGTGAGAGAGGGATGAAATGAAACGGCACTGAGACTGAAAATGAAACAGTTTAAAAGAAACGAAATCATTCTGAATGTTTAATGGGATGTTTGTACCGTGGCTGCCGGTTTTAGGTTCGCGGAAGCAGAGACAGGGTAGAAGTGTAAGAAGGGAGACAATAAAAGAATGGGAGAATTTATACATGGCATGGATATTTCATCGATGGATGAGGTGGTGAAGTGCGGAGGGAAGTTTTATGATAAGGG
>CAMXQE010000011.1 GCA_947246015.1 uncultured Lachnospiraceae bacterium
CCAGCATCCTGCCGTTCGCATCGTCATAGAACCTTGCATGGGCATAGTGTTTCCCGAGCACGGAATCATACCGGTAGCTGGTAAACCGCAGGTTCTCCTCCAGTCCAGGCAGGATTTCCGTCCCGGCTTTCAGGTTCCCCCAGATGCCGCGCTCCGCATACTGCCGCACCGTTCCCTGCCCGTCCGCCGCAAACAGCGGGCTTCCGTAGATATCGGACTGGAAGAAGGTTCTCCCGCCTGCCGTAACCTGGCCCAGCCTCTGGTAGCCGTGCCCGAAGACCGTACGGATGCTTCCTGCCCCCGTCTCGTACGCCATCAGCTCATTCTCCGTGGCGCTCAGGAAATCCGGCACATACTGCATCTCCCTGTTACGGAAGCCGTCCGCTGACGCCAGCTTCTGCACATTCCCCACGCACATCCGGAGGGCATTGTAGGTGTAGGCGCTCTCTTCCCCGTTTTCCACGTTCTTTCCGAGCGTCATCTGTCCGGCGCTGTCATACACATACTGCCGTATCAGGGCGTCTCCCCTGCGTTCTTCCGTCAGGTTGCCGCACCGGTCATACCCGAAACGGTAATCCGTGCCGCCTTCTGTCATGGATACGAGCTGGTTCAGGGCATTGTACTGGCATTTTGCCTTCAGGATACCGTCCAGGCTCCGTGCCGTCCGGTTGCCGAGCGCGTCATAGGCATAGGTTTCCACCGTCTCCCCGTTCCCATAGGAAACGAGCTGCCCCGCTGCGTCGTAGCCGTATACCGCGGTACGGGCGAATTCCGGCAGGCTCCCGCTCCTTACGGAACCGGTCATCCTTCCCAGCACGTCATAGGTAAAGGTTTCCTCCATGTCCGCCGTTTCCCCGAACCGGTATGCCGCCTTTACGGGCTGCCGTCTGGCATTGTAGGCATAGGAGGCCAGACTGCCCGGCTGGGTAAGCGAAACCACGCTGCCTGCCGCATCGTAGGCATACTGCGCCATGATTTCCCCTGTCTCCTGCGCCTCTCCGTCCGCATACTCCGTCACGGTCAGCAGACGGTGGTTCCTGTCGAACGCATAGGCCGCCGCGCTGCCGTCCGGATACCGGATGCCCGTCCGGTTGCCTGCCGCATCATAGCTGAAGCCGGTCTTCCTCCCGCTGTGGTCCGTAACGCCGGTCAGCCTGCCGAGGACATCGCGCTCCATGGACGTGGTGCCGTTCCAGTCCTGCATCTCCACCAGCTCGCCCCGTCTGTTATAACGGAACGCTGCCGTCCGCCCGTCGCTGTACGCCACCGACACGGGCCGGCTGTTCAGGTCATAGGTCACGGTGGTTTCCCTCTGTTCCCCGTCCGTAACGGATACCAGGTTGTCATTCCCGTCATAGCCGTACGCCTTTTCTTCCAGCAGGGGATTGATTTCCTGAATCATCCGCCCCTTTCTGTCATACCGATAGAGCGTGATACAGCCCTGCTCTCCGTCCACAGCCAGGCATTCCTTAATCCGGTTGTTCATGGCATCGTATTCATACTGCACCACACGGCCGAGGGGGTCCTGCGTCTGTACCAGGTTGCCGCAGGCATCATAAGTATATTGCGTCACACCGCCGTCCGCATTCTCCACCGCAGCGATACGTCCGTCCGCCGTATAGGTGAAGGAGGTTGTGCTGCCGAGGGCATCCGTCATGGACGTTACCTGTCCCAGATGGTCATAGGTATAGGAAACCGTATGGCCCAGCGCGTCTTCCTCCGTCAGCGCCAGTCCCAGCGCATTGTAGGTATAGACCGTGGCATTCCCTTCCCCGTCCGTTACCGACAGCAGGTTCCCTGCGGGCGAATAGGCGTACTGTATGGTATTCCCGTTGGCGTCGGTCCGGGTCAGCACCCTGCCCGTACTGTCATAGGTGAATGCCGTGCTGTGCCCCATGGCATCGGATATCCGCAGCAGCCGTCCCATGGCGTCATAGGTATAATCCGTTACCGCGCCTTCCATATCCGTTACACGGGAAACCCTGCCCGTATTGGTATATTCCAGTGTCAGGCTTCCTTCCGTTTCCCCCGTCACGCCGGTCAGTCGGTCACAGGCATCATATGAATACGTCCATACATGGCCGCCTGCATCCGTAAACGACGTCCGGTTGCCTGCCGCATCATAGGTACAGCTCCAAGTGCCGCCTTCCTCGTCCGTGCCGCCGGTCAGACGGTTCAGTACATCGTAAGCCCAGGTCTTCTCCCCGCCGAGGGGATTCACTTCGGACACCAGGTTACCGTTGCCGTCATAGGCATATTCCGTCACACCGCCGTTCGCATCGGTCATACGCACCAGCAGGCCCCTGCCGTCATAGGCATAGGATGTCTCCTGCCCCGACGGGTCTGTTGCTTTCACCAGACGGTTGCAGGCATCATACGCATAGCCGGTTACATGCCCCTCCGCATCCGTAATCCGGACGCAGTTGCCGTTTTTATCGTAGGCATAGGATGTCTTTCCGCCGTCCGGAGCTGTCTCCTGCACGAGCCTTCCCATGCTGTCATAGGCATAACCGGTTACGCGGCTTTCCTTGTCGGACAGTGCCGTCAGGCGGTCATCGCTGTCATATGCCGCGCTTTCCGTATGGCCGTCCGTATCCGTCACCGACACCACGCGTCCCAGACTGTCATAGGCAAATACAGTAATCCCCGCATCGGTCTGCACGGACTGCAGACGGTTCTCCGCATCATAGGTATAGGAAATGACATGGCCGTCCTCGTCCGTCCTTGCCAGCAGGTTGCCCGCCTCATCATAGGTATAGCCCACGCTGTGTCCCAGCGGGTCCGTCTCGCTTAAAACACGCCCTGCTTTATCATAAACATAAGACCTCTGGCGGGACAGCTGGTCGGTAACGGCTGTCACCTGCCCCATGCAGTCATAGGTATAGCTTACGGTTCCGCCGGCCGCGTCGCACACCCGGATTAACTGGTTCGCCGCATCAAACACGTACTGCGTCACACCGCCGTTTCTGTCCGTCTGCGAAATCCGGTTGCCGAATGCATCATAAGTACTGTTTACGCTGTATCCGGACGGGTCCGTCTCCGTAATGAGATTTCCCTTCCCGTCATAGGCAAAACGGTATTCATTCCCCAGCGCGTCCGTGGCAAGGGATACCTGCCCTGTCTCATTATATTCCAGACGCTGCCTGTTTCCCATCCGGTCTGTGATTCCGGTTCTGCTGCCGTTCTCATTATACTCAAAGAGAATCTCCCCGTCCGCATCTGTTACGGACAGCAGGTCTCCCGCCGCCGAATACCGGTAAGAAACCGTCTGTCCCGCAGGGGATGTATAGGAAGTCATCCTGCCGATGGCGTCATGGGTATAGAAGCAGATGCTGCCGTCCGGGTCCGCTGCCTGCTCCAGATGGTTATTTTCATCATAAGCATACGTCCAGACATGGCCGCTCCTGTCGGTAAAGGAAATCAGGTTGTCGTTTTCGTCATAGGCATAAGAGTTTGTATTCCCCCTTTCATCCTGCATCTGAATCAGGTTGCCCCGCTCATCATACTGATACAGGACGTCCGTTCCGTCACGGCCCGTCACTTTCACAGGCTGGTTCCTGTCATTATAAACCGCGCTCTCCTCTGTGCCGTCCGGATGGATGACGCGTATCATGCGCCCATATTCATCATACTCCATCTGCGTGGAATTGCCAAGGGCATCTGTCTGTCCTGTCATCTGTCCTTTTTCATTGTAGGTGTTATGGATGGCGGTTCCGGCCAGCGCCACGTCCGTGACATGCCCCGCCGCGTCGTAGGTATACCTCGTGACATACCCCAGCTCGTCGGTAAAGTCAGTTATCCGGTTCCCGTCATCATAGGCCGCCAGACTCCTGCCCCTGCCTGCCGTCAGCTGCTCCGTCACCCTTCCCTGCATATCATATCGGTTGGTCAGGTACACGGCGCCGGAGAAATCCGAAATCGTTAACAGCCTGCACGCCGCATCATAGGTAAAGGACATACTCCTGCCGTCCGGATCTGCGGCGGATACCAGCCTGCCGTCTTCATAAACGAAGCGGACCGTATTTCCCATGGCGTCCGTCACGGCTGACAGGAATCCGTCCGTATAAGAAATGTCCATGGCGGTTCCGTGGCGTCCCTCCATGCGGACCATCCGCCCTTCCTCATCAGACCGGAAACGGTATGCTTCGAGCCCGTTTTCCATGATACGGTTCAGGCACAGTCTGCTGTCAAATACATATTCCGTACCGTCCGAAGCTGCGACGCAGTAGGAGCCGTCCTCCTGTTCCCTCATCGTGTAAGAAGATGCCGCACCGTCTTCCGGTCTGAAACTGTTATCCTCCGCCTGCTTCCGAAACGCCGTCACATCGTCATACGGTGTATGGAAATACGCATACTCCCCGTCCATCTCCAGCAGGTAATTAAGGGAATGGGTCCATTTCTTCCCCAGACCGCCCTCTCTTATCTCCCTTCTGGAATCATACATGGCAGTAAAATGCAGCCCGTCCTTCCCATGGTCTTCCAGCCATGTGTAGCTCCACAGAAATGCACCTGTCAGGGCGTTTACCGGGTCATTTCCCATATAGGAGATTCTGCCGTCCGGATAGGTCATACGGTCCCTGCCATATGCCAGGCCGCTGGATTTGCGCATATCTGTTGTGATATACTTATCCGGTGTGTACCGGCTGGAGCCTTCCGCATTATTGGCCCTTGCGGAATAGCTGTATCTGGTATGCGGTCTCAGACCTGCGAATATCTTGTAAATCCGCCCTGAAACCATCTCTCCTGACGTCTCCCGTGCAGCCGCCGCTTTCATCCGGCTCTGCTTAGGAGCGGAGGAGAGAGAGGCAGCCATGACAGCTCCTGCGGTATCCTCCTGCGGCACGAGCGTAACGGTTCCGCTTTCGGTCACATGATAATCCACGCTGTCAAACCGGACGTCATAGTCCGCTGCATCCTCCACCGGACTCCAGCTGACGATGACGCTGCCCATGAATGCTGCTGCGGTAATGTCCGAAGGCATGGCCGGACCGAGACGGAGCGTGCAGATGCTTTTTGTACCGCTGAATTTACTGTATCCGTACTCATTTACCGCACGGACTGCATAGGCGTACTCCGTCTCCGGCTTCAGCCCCTCGAATACTTTGGAAGTTTCCGTTACATGGTAAATGCTGCCCTGGAACTCAATGTCATAGCTGGTCGCCTTGGGAACCGGGTCGAAACTTATCCTGACAGCTTTAGCCTCCGCTTCCGCGCGGATATTTTCCGGTATTGCCAGACGTGTCCGTATTTTCTGGAGTCCGCTGTAAGGACTGACGCCCGCCCTGTTCCGGGCACGAATCCGGTAGGTATGTTCCGTATCGGTTTCCAGCCCCTCGAATTTTTTCTCCCGTTCCGTCAGTGTATATAACGTCCCGTCAAACAGGAACTCATAGCTGTCCGCACGCTCTGCTTCATGCCATGCAAACTCTATGGAATGGACGTCCGTCATGGCCGCATAGATGACCGGAACTTCCGGTATGTTCGGAAGGGTCTTTACGGTTCCTTCTTTGTATGCACTGGAACCGCCTGCATTGCTGGCACGGACCTGATAGCTGTAAGCCGTATCGGGACTCAGTCCCGTAAAGGTCGCGGACGGACTGCTCACGCAGTATGAGGTATTCCCCAGCCGGACGTCATAGCTGACCGCTCCCGGCACTGCATCCCATGTCAGGGTGACAGAATCCGCTGTAGAGGCGGCGCTTATATTGACCGGAGCTGCCGGCGGGTTCGGAAGCGTAACGATTGTTTTCGCGGGACTGTAGGAACTGCTGCTTTCCTCATTGCACGAGCAGACCTGATAGGTATAACTGGTACCCGGATTCAGTCCCGGAATCGCACGGGCAGTCCCCTCCGCCCGGTAAGCCTTCGAGCCGTTAATCAGCACATAATATTCTTTTGCGCCGGGAACGGCTTCCCACCTCACCGTAATGGAATCATTCGCGGCAGTGGCCGTCATGGTGGCGGATGCAGGGGGATTCGGCGCCGTATAGATTGTTCTATCGGTACTGTACGCACTGGAACCGTCCGCATTGTTTACACGAATCTGGTAATGATAGGCGGTATTTGCAGCCAGGCCGGTAAAAGTCCTGGAAGGTGTGGTCAGGTGGTACACGCTGCCGTTAAACAGCAGGTCATAGCTGTCCGCACCGCTTAACGCATTCCAACTGATTGTGACGGTGCTCTCATTCGAAGTCCTTTTGGTGACTTCCGGGGCGCTTGGCGTGGTCTTGAACGTCTGCCCCGCACTGTACCGTCCTGTCGTTCCGTCGGAAAGTCTGGAGCGGACCCTGTAGCTGTATAAGTTATTGGGCGTCAGTCCGGTCAGCGTTCCGGAAGTTCCGGTCACGGCGGCATAGCGGCTTCCAATCTCCACGTCATAGCCATCCGCACCGCTCACTGCATTCCAGCTGACCGTAACGGAGCTGTCCGTAGATTTATGGGAAATACCGGATGGTATGGACAGCCCGTGCCGGATAGTATTTATCCAGTCCGCCGCGCTGTAGGAACCTGCTCCGTCCGTACCTTTTGAGCACACCCGGAAATCATATTTCGTACCGGGCGCCAGTCCGGTAAAGGTTTTGGATGTGTAGGATACCGGTACCTCATATTTCTTGCCACCAAAGGATATGATATATCCCAATGCGCCGTTTACCGCATCCCACGATACCGTGACGGAATTTTCCGTACTGTCGGCGCTGACGTTAACGGGTGCGGGCGGCGCTGTCCTGACCGTCATTTCAGACGTATAGGCGCTTGTCAGATTCCCGTTCTTTGCACAGAGTTTAAACCGGTAAGATGTATTGGCCGTCAGGTTCGTGAATTTATGGGACGTTCCGTATACGGTTTCGCTTTTTCCGTTAAACTGAACCATATATTCCGTTGCGCCGCTCACCTCATTCCAGCTGATGGTGGCGGAAGTAGTGTCTGCGGTTTTCGTAACGCCCGTCGGTACGCCGGGTGTCTGGGCCTGTGTCCGGATGGTTCTGGAACTGCTGTATGACCCGGTCCCGTCCGCGCTTTTACAGCATATCTGATAAGTATAAGAAGTATTCTGTTTCAGGTTCTTAAAAGTTTCGGACGTACTGGTTGACGGCACATGGTATTCCGCATTGTTGAACTTAATCATATAACCGGTCGCACCGCTCACTGCATTCCATTTGATGGTAACCGAATTACCGGTGCTGGAAGCGCTTATGTTTGCCGGCGCCTTGGGCGGCGTCGTGACGGTCATCTGGGATGTATAGACGCTGCTTGTATCCGCATTCCTGGAACAGATTGCAAAAGGATACGCTTTACCCGCAGTCAGTCCGGTAAAGGTTTTGGACGTAGCCGTGATACTGTAAGTTGTCCCGTTAAACTTGATGCTGTACCCGGTTGCGCCGCTTACCGCTCCCCAGCTTATGGTCGCTGAAGTTTCCGTTACCGTCTTTCTGATATTGGACGGTACTGCCGGAGCCTGCGGCAGAGTGGTAATGGACTTAGTCGCACTGTAGGCCCCTGTCTGCGTTGCATTCTTTGCCCGTACCGCGTAGGTATGGCTCGTCTTCGGCTTCAGGTTACTGATTTTTTTGCTTGTGCCTGCTACGTTATAGACGGTTCCGTCGAACAGTACGTCATAGCTGCTTGCGCGGGCAACTGCATTATAGGATACCGTAACGCTGATGGTCTCCGCCGTTGCCCTTACGTTCTGCGGAACACCGAGCGGCTCCTGTACATAGCCCTTGGGAATGGTTATGGTTTTTGAGCCAAACGCCAGCTGACTGTTCTTCTGATTATACGCCGCAACCGTAATCTTATATGTCTTGTTTTCCGGAAGACCGGGGTCGGTCGTAAAGGAAGTCGTGGTTAATTTCTCGTTGCTGTATTCCATGACTCCCAGGCTGGGAATGATTACACGCCCGGCATACCTTGCCGTATTGGCCACTGCGGGCCATTTTACAGTCAGGGAACCGTTTTTGTTGATTGTTACGCTTAAATTGATTGCCATATTTTTTCCTCCTTCTTGGGGTATCCCCATTGTTTTTCGCCGGCTCTATAAATTAAAAAGAAAAAACAGGGCAGAATGTAAACCTCCTTTTTCGTTTTTTTCATTTTTTTCATCTTTTCATTTTTATTTTTTCCCGGCTCCCAATATTTTTAAATTTCTTCCTAAAATCAGGTTTACATTTTTCTCCTGTTAATCTTTTTATATATAAGGACATCAAAGCGTGTTTGAAAATTGTGACGCACAGATGATAAGAATGAATTTTCAAACACACTCTAACCCAGGCCAAAGAGAAAGGGGGGCGGAAACATGGAGTACACAACATCCGAAGAAGGAAGGAATCTCATCAAATCCTTTGAAGGCTGCCGTCTTACGTCTTATCAGGACGTGGCCGGAGTCTGGACGGTTGGCTACGGGCATACAGGAAATGTCCGGCCCGGTATGTCCATTACACAGGAACAGGCGGAATCCTTCCTTCAGTCTGACTTAAGGAAATTTGAACGCTGTATCAACCGGTACGTTACCGTACCGCTGACACAGAACATGTTCGACGCACTGGTATCCTTCACCTATAACGTGGGAACCGGAGCATTCCGTCAAAGCACACTCCTGCGTAAGCTGAACCGGGGCGATACGGCAGGCGCGGCGGAAGAATTCGGCAGATGGGTCCATGCGGGAAAGAAAGTATTTCCCGGACTGATACGCAGACGTCAGGAAGAAAAAGAACTGTTTTTAAAAGAGACACGATAATCACAGGTTTCATCATGCAAAAGGGGCAAAAGAAAAAAACGACTTACACAGGAATCCGGCAAAAATGAAGAGAAAGCCTTTTCTTTTCCCCCCGATGCAGGGTTAGGTTAAGAAAGGGGATGCATTACAGATGAAGGAAAACCTGACTGAATTAATCAGGGAATCACAGAAAGGAAATCAGGAATGTCTGCTTCTGATTATCGAAAAACTGAAACCGGCCATTCACAAATATGCCAGAAGACTGTCTTATCATGATTTCGAAGATACCGTGGCGGAACTGGAACTGGCCGTTTTGGAATCCGTAAAAAAAATTCCATCTATTAAAAATGAGGCGCAATGCCTGGCTTTTCTGATTAAAGCTATCGAACATAAACATTGGGAACTGATAAGAAAGAGGTGTAAAGTCTCAGGAGCCGAAGTCCTTATGGATGAGCAGTGCCCTGACTGTCCCTATTGGGAATACGGATACGGGAACTGTGAACTAATGCTGGATGTAGGAAAACTATTATCCAAATGCAGCGCCCGGCAGCGTGAAATACTGCTGGCCATTATATTTGAAGGCAAAACCAGTTCCCTGGTCGCCGCAGAACTCCATACCACCCGGCAATATGTAAACCGCGTCAAAAACAAGTGGCTGGAACAGATAAAAAAAGAAATTTATACAGAGGAGGCCATGTAACCCTATGAAAAATAACTTCCAATTCATCAAAGGCATATTTACAGCCATCGCCGCATGGGTGGGCAGCGCCATGGGATTGCTGCCGCCCACCTTCGCACTGCTGCTCCTGCTGATGGCCGCCGAAGTGTTTTCCGGAATACTTGTTGCAAAAAAAGAAGCGTTTGAGCATCCGGACAACCGGAAGAACCAGCCGCTCCGCCGGAAAATCATATCTTCCCTTTACCGGAAAGCGGGCTGCATCCTGACCATTTCAGCCGCTGTGAGTATGGATTGCCTGATACGGAAATACGCTTCCAGGATGGGAATACAGACCGACAGCAATACCCTGCTCGGCTTACTGGTCACTATATGGTTCATCCTCAATGAACTGCTGTCCATTCTCAGAAATGCAAACCGTTTAGGCGCCGTCCTGCCGGAATTTTTAGTTAAAGCAATTAAAAAAATTAAAAAATACATAAATCGTACAGAGCTTTAGGAATCCCATCACCCCAAAGCCATCTCCCGCACCCTTGCCAGTCCTTTGCTGACTGGCGGGACAGCAACCAGAACCAGTGTCACCACTGCTTCCAGCCCCAGATAGGACCCGTTATAAACAAGAGAATACACCGGTGCCGCCATATTGAAATCAGACGCGTAACTTCCGAAGAAAATCATGCCGGACAAAAAGGTGAAAAAATATCTTCCCAGCACGCCCACCACATATCCTTTTATCAGACCGTACTTCGATTTCGAAAAAATCCCGGAAAGCCCCAATGCCCCGAACGCAAATATGTAATCCGTCAGCATCTGCGGAATACTGATGATATACGGGTCCACAATCAACTGCAAAAAACCATACGCAACCGCCGTCATCAGCCCTCCCTTTAATCCGTACCAGTAACCGATTAAACAGATAAACAACATACTGAACAGCGTCACGCTGCCGCCCATGGGCATATCCACTACCTTAATCATGGACGTTACCATCGCCAGCGCCATGGCCATGGCGGAAAATACCAGCTGCCTTGTATGGAACCGCTTCCCATTCCCCTCCTCTTCCTTCCTGCCGGACAGGAAACAGGCCCCCAGCAGAATCACCAGCATCAGGGCAATCAACGCTCCGTATCCCAGACCCGTGAGCTCAAAATAATTGCCCCATTCCTCATCTACAATTTCCTTTGCAAAAACAGACATAAAAAAACCTCCTTCGTAATTTTAAATCACTTGGAGGGGTATGGATTTCCCTTTCATGCACTTTCCTGCATTCCTGCAATCAAAAAGACATGCTTAAAAAATCCTTGCTTCCCTTCGCCGGCATTATCCGGATCAGGTTATGAGGGTTAGAGTCCCGAAAAGCAAATCTGCTTTCCGATAAACCTGGAACTCAATCTCAGCCAAAGCTCCCCTAGCGATTTATTTAGTTTTGATTCCTGTACACTATACGACGTATTTCAGAATCTGTCAAGCCCCCGTAACACGGACGTCAAGAAATTCCCGCAGTTCCTTCTCCTTCTCCTCCGCCACTGCATACCCATGCCGGTAATATTCCCGCAGCCGCTCCGCGTCCGCCTCGTTATTCGTCAGATGTACATGTTCCGCCGGACGCAGCACGAAAGCCCGGCCTTCCTCTTCCAGCTGTTTCAGCAAATCCAAAGACCGGTTATACTGCTGTGCCCTGCCCCTCACCATATGTACGAACTTCGGATATTTGTGGTATATCAGCCGCAGCATGGCAAGATAAAAATAACGCTGTTTCTTCCTGTACCCGCTGTTCCTCGTTACCACTACCACGATTTTTTTCCACCCCTCTTCCAATGCTTTTCCTAAAGGAATCGCATCCGCCATCCCCCCGTCCAGCATCGGTACGCCCCCTATCTCCATAATCCGTGCGATGAAAGGCAGGGAATTCGCTGCCCTGCATACTTTCAGGAAAATATCCTCATCGGCAAATTCATCGAAATAGACCGCTTCTCCCGTCAGACAGTTCACCGTGCTCGTAATGAACCGCTTCGCTGACCCGGTAAACGCCTGAAAGTCAAACGGCGCCAATTGCTTCGGTATCGTATCGAACAGCAAATCCATGTCGAAAAAAGTACCCTTCTTCAGAAACGTGCCGAATCCCAGATACTTCTCCGTCTCCAACGGCCCAATGACCGCATCCATCACACGTCCTCTCTGCCCTGACACATAATTCATTCCTGCATAAGCGCCCGCCGACACTGCCAGCACATTCGGTATTTCGATTCCCCTGTCCAGAAAGAAGTCCAGCACCCCCGCAGAAAACATACTGCGCATGGCCCCTCCTTCCAAAATAATTCCTGTATTTTCCACTTCCTCTGCTCCCTGTCTTTCCCCTCCGCAGCCTTCCTGACCGCCCTTTCCCTTCCGTCCATAAGGCGGCTTTCCGGCTGCGGAAAATCCGATTCCTGATACCTTATTCCACGATTTCCATGAATCTCACAAATTACACAAACGGATTATAAAACCTGTCCCCGTCATGGAACGTGATGAACAAAAACAACGCCGACAGCAGCACCGTCACCGCCAATGTCACATAATCCGCTCTCTTCAGCTTCTTCCCCATATACCAGGTACGCTTCTTATGCTTGCCGAATCCCCTTAACTCCATAGCATTGCTGACCACATCGATACGGTCCATGCTCGTAAAAATCAACGGGAAAATAATAGCCGCCGTATTTTTTATCCGGCTTGAAAAAGATGCCTTGCCGGACATCTCAATCCCCCTTGCCTCCTGCGCGTTCCTGATTTTCGAGAAATCATCCTGCACATCCGGAATATAACGCAGGGCAATCGCCACCGAGTAACCGATGTTATAGCTGATACCGATGCGGTTTAACGATGCTGCGAACTCGCTCGGATTCGTCGTCACCACGAACATAAACACCGCCGGAACAATCGTCACATACTTCATCATTACATTTAATTCATAAAACAGCTGTTCCTTTGTCACCCAATAGTTTCCGAACAGATGGAACAGGTCCGACCGCGTTCCGTAAATTCCCACGCCCTCATACGGGGAAAACAGGAAAATCGCAATCAGGTTGATGACCAGAAAAAACAGGATGAATTTCAGCACCGTCCCCACCTGCTTCCACTCGGTCTTCGACATCTTATAAATAACAAGGCTTCCCAACATCATCGCCAAAAGCACCCGTGTATCGTAGGACAGCATACTGGTCATCGTCCACAGCAGGAAGAAAACCAGCTTCGTCACACCGCTCAGCCGGTGAATCCATGTATCCTTTTCCTCATAAGTCAGTATCCTCGCCATGACGCGCCCTCCCTTCCCCCGTTTTCTGTTCGTCGTGGACGGATTCATAATGGATAAAACGCTCCACGAATTCCGTCGGACTGCCGATACCGCATTTCACTGCCAAATCATAAAGAGAAGTCTTCTTCAGATATGCCTTATCCGCTATGGTTTCATCCGTCAGCACCTTCGCAGGCGTATCATCGGCCAGCAGGTGTCCGTCCGAAATCACGATAGCCCTTTCAGTATATTCCAGCATCAAATGCATATCATGGGTAATCATCAAAATTGTAATGCCGTACTTCTCATTGATTTCCTTTAAAAATTCCATGATTTCCGTATAATGCCGGTAGTCCTGTCCTGCCGTCGGCTCATCCAGAATAATGATTTCCGGGTCCATGACCAGAATGGAAGCGATTGTCACCCGTTTTTTCTGCCCGTAGCTGAGCGCCGATACCGGCCAGTTCCGGAAAGGATACAGCCCGCATATCTTCAGCGTCCGGTACACTCTTTCCTTTATTTCCTCCTCCGGCACACCGCGTACTGCCAGTCCAAGCGCCACTTCTTCATAAATCATAGGTTTGGAAATCATCTGTCCGGGACTCTGCATCACCAGGCCGATTTTCTCCCCCCGCTCCTTGATGGACTGCTCCGAGATATCCTCTCCGTTCAGCAGTATCGAACCCCTTACAGGCTTCATGAATCCGCAGATGATTCCCGCAAGCGTGGATTTTCCCGCACCGTTTTTTCCGACAATGCTGACCATTTCTCCTTTCCGGATATCAAAATGGATATGCTGAAGCACCGGATTTCCCTCTACATAGGAAAAATACAAATCCTTTACGGACAGCACGCATTTCTCCTCTTTTTTCTCCTTCCTGTAGCTGACTGTCTGAAACCACCGCTGCATCAGTTCTTTATACGGCTCCAAACGCATGGTTTCGATATGCTGCGGTCTGCTCTCTTCTGTCAGTTCACAGCCCGCATGTTTCAGGGCTGTTACATAAAGCGGTTCCCGTATTCCCTGTTCCTTCAATACATTTCCCACAAGCAGCCTGTCCGGTTTCTCATCCGCCACGATACGGCCTTCGCCCACTACTACAATACGGTCCACATCCCGGTAAAGCGCATCCTCCAGGCGGTGTTCAATAATCAGGATGGTCGTCTTTTTATTCCGGCTGATTTTATCGATTAAGTCAATGGCACGTTTTCCCGTGGCCGGGTCCAGATTTGCCAACGGTTCGTCAAAGAGAAGGATTTCCACATCATCCACCATGACGCCCGCCATGGACACCCTCTGTTTCTGCCCGCCCGACAGTTCCCACGGCGCATGGCCCAGCAGCGTCTTTACCTCTACTACATCCGCCACTTGACTTACCCGGTCAATCATTTCTTCCTGCGGCACCATATCGTTTTCCAGGGCAAAAGCGATATCCTCCGCCACCGTCAGCCCGATAAACTGTCCATTGGTATCCTGAAGTACGGTCCCTGCTATCTTAGACATACCAAATATGCCCAGCTTCGCCGGGTTCTCTCCTTTGACCTTCAGCGTCCCGCTACTCTCTCCGGCAAATGAAAATGGAACCAGTCCGTTAATGCAATGGGCAATCGTAGACTTGCCCGAACCGGATGGTCCCACAATCAGGACCTTCTCTCCGGGATATATGGAAAGATTGATATCCCGGAGCGTCGGCTCCTTCTGTGCCCGATATTTAAAAGTATAATCCTTAAACTCTATAATCGGCGTCATATGTTCTTAATCCTCTTTCATCAGACTGGAAGATTTTGCCCCTACCTTTGCATAACCCACGGTCAGCAAAGTTCCGAGCACCGCAATGATAAGTACGTTTCCAAGCCATGCTCCCACGCCCTGCACGAATACTTTCTGAGCCGGCTCCTTGTAAATCAGAATATCCAGGATGGGCGCCGCCAGAATCCATGCAACCGCATTCCCGATTACCTGCATTACATTAAAAAGAATGATTTCCTTCTTGCCGAAAGCGCCTTCCTTCACTCCGTATTTATTGGCAAATGCACCTACTACAATGGCAAAGATGGCTTCCGGGAATACCCAGCTCCACCACGCGCTTCCATAAAAGAACATATCTCCCAGTGCATGTCCGATTAATCCTACCGCCGCTCCTACAACAGGACCGAATACTGCGGATAAAAATGCCAGCAGCGCCGCCCTTGGCTGCAGAGCCGTATTCGGAATCCCCAAAGGAATCTGTACCTGGGTCAGAGCCACGAACAGGGCTGAACCAATGCCGACTGCCACTACTTCTTTTACGCCGAACTTTAACTTTGCTTCCATAACTGTTTCCTCCTCAGTTAAATGATTGTACTGCATAGTAATGCTATATATCACACCTATCATAACATAACTTTATCTGTTAGTTCAAGGAATTATTAAATTTTTGTAAACAGTTGACAAGTATACGCCTTATATATACAATAACACAAGTGACCACATGGTCACTGCAAACAAGGAGGAAGCCATGCCAGCCAAACTGTTTTTTGAACTAAACCCGGATAAACAAATGAAAATCATCCATACAGGCATATCCGAGTTTGCCGCATACGGATATACCAACAGTTCCACAAACAGGATTGTTAAAAACTCAGGAATCAGCAAAGGAAGCCTGTTCAAATATTTTACGAACAAAGAAGATTTTTTCTTTTTTATCCTTGATACGGTCACAGCAGAGTTAACTGAAAGTCTGACAAAAGAAGCGGCAAACCTTTCACGGGAACTTTTCCAAAGAGTCATAGAATATGCCGCACTGGAATTTACCTGGTACATCCAAAACCCCGAAAAGTCCCAATTGATTCTGAGGGCATTTTCCAAAAATGAGACTGCTGTATATCAAAAAGTTCTGGCAAGATACGGCAGTAAAGAACAGGACATTTATTATGAACTTTTGAAAGACATAAACACCGTCCCCTTTCAATGGGACATGAAGATGACCCTTGATATCCTGAAGTGGTTTTTGAAAGGCTTCAACGAAGAATTCATGGAAACCGTTCAAATAAAAACCGCTCAAATAAAAACCGCTCAAATAAAAACCACCCAAATAAAAACTGCCCAAACGGAAACTGTCCCACCCCAAACCCACAGTTTTGAACAGCTAAAAAGCGATTATGTAAAAAACCTTACAGCGTATATGGGACTGCTGAAAAGCGGACTGTTAAAACCTGACATCCCGCTCTAAACAGACAGGAGGAAGATTCTCATGCTTTTCCACGCAAAAAACGGATGCATCCGCATCGGCAATACAGACATGGACTATATTTCTTTCGGTAAGTGTGACCGCGTTCTGGTCATGCTCCCCGGACTGGGGGACGGACTGACCACCGTAAAAGGCATGGCGCTTATCCTTGCCCTGACTTACCGGGCATTCGCCAGATATTATTCCGTATATATTTTCAGCAGGAAAAATACTCTGCCGGAACCTTACACTACAAGAGATATGGCAAAAGACCAGGCACAGGCGATGGAACTTCTCGGCATTGCAGACGCCGACGTCATCGGCATATCCCAGGGCGGAATGATAGCCCAGTATCTTGCCATTGATTATCCGCAGCTGGTCAGGAAACTGGTACTTGCCGTTACGGCAGCCAAACCGGATGAACGGATGCAGCACATTGTAAACGACTGGATTTCCATGGCCGGACGCGGGGATTATAAATCCCTGATGATTGATACGGCGGAAAAATCCTACTCTGAGCAATATTTAAAAAAATACCGCTTTCTCTACCCGCTTTTAGGGCACATAGGAAAGCCGAAAGACTTTAAACGTTTTCTCATTCAGGCAGACTCCTGCCTTCATCACGATGCTTATTCAGAATTAGGGAAGATATCATGCCCGGCTTTCATTATCGGCGGCGGATGCGACCGGATTGTCGGAACTGCCTCCGCTCCGGAACTGGCAGGCCGTATTGAAAACAGCGAACTTTTTGTCTACCGCGGTCTTGGCCATGCCGCATACGAAGAAGCCAAAGATTTCCAGGAACGGGTTCTGCGGTTTCTGCTAAGCGGGTAGGAGGAATTTAACCCCGCTCTAAGCTGCAGAAAAGCGGTGCCCCTGCCGGGTCACCGCCTGTCTCTTTCATTTTCTGGTCCTGTCTATCCGGTTCCGTATCTCCTGCATCTGATAGTCCAGCGTTTCAATAGAATCCGCACAGATTTTCAGCTGTCCCACGATTTCGTCCGCATCATCCACGTCCTTCTTGTATTTCAGTTTATGTTCCAGACTGGCCCAGAAATCCATGGCAATGGTACGGAACTGTACCTCCACCTTCATATTCTTTTTCCCGTGTGATAAAAAAATCGGTACGCTCACAATCAGATGGAGACTGCGGTAGCCGTTGGGCTTGGGATTTTTAATATAATCCTTTTCCCTCAGCAGCACGATATCATCCTGCATGGTAAGCAGCCTGGCCAAACGGTAAATATCATCAGGAAAAGAGCAGATGACACGCACTCCGGCCACATCCGTCAGATACTCTGTAATCCCCTCCAGCGTAACGGGATGCCCCTTCCGTTCCAGTTTCTCATAAATGCTCTCCGGTGTTTTCAGCCTGCTTTTAATGGACTCAAAAGGATTCCGGTTATACTCCTGGGAAAATTCCCCATTCAGCGCTTTCAGCCTCGTCTCCACTTCCATGATGGCAAAACGGTATTCCATCATCATCTTATTGAAGAACTTCGCTTCCTTCAGCTTCTCCGCCTGTATCCGGATAATCTCATCCTGCTTTTTTAATGTCTCTTCCTGCTCCTCCACCTTCATTTCCAGTTGGTTCTTACAGACAAACAAGTCTATCGTATTCTTAAGTCTGTTCCTGACGATGGAACTTACAAAGGGCTTACGGATAAAATCCGAAACCCCCAGCTCAAAGCATCTGTTTTCCACTTCCACAGAACACTCTCCGCTTATAATCAGCACGGGAATCTTATGCATCCATCCTTTCCTGCGCATTTCATCAATGACGGCAAAACCATCCATTTTCGGCATCCGCAGGTCCAAAAGCAGCGCCGCCGTTTCGTTCTGGCGCTCCTCCAGCTTGTGCAGAGCCTGCTCTCCATCCTCCGCCATATCAATGGTATATTCGTCTTCCAGTATATTATGCAATAAATTGCGGTTCAGCTCCGCATCATCCACCACCAATATCCGCTGCATATCCAATCTCCCATCATCTTCCGTACGTAACCGGCAAAGCCGGACATCCTCCTGCCCGTCCCCGGAACCATGCCGGCCTTTACCCTTTTCATATAATCCCTGTATCCTATCCGTATTTTATCAAAGATACAGGCAGGATTCAAGAATAACCAGCCGCCTCTGCTGCTTTCATATACCTTTTTTATCCAGCTGAATATCTTTTGCATAGGAATAAGAAATAATCTCTCCCTGCTTTGTTAACATATATCCTTTCTCTTTATGAGAGTAAGCTGAAATTTCCGCAGAACCAAAATCCGCAAATTTTTCATATATCCTTTCAAGCACCGCAAGCTCCGATTCCAAAAGCACACCTTCCGGAGTTTCGCAGTCCGGTATCACCTGATGTTTCTCATAACCATTATCAAATTCCACCTCAATATGTGCAATGCCGTCAGCCGTCATCATGCCAAACAGAATATCATAGTTCTTAGGAACCGGTCCGTACGGAAGATGCACATACCTCGTACCGGACATGGAAGTGCCATTCTCCTGATAAAAAATCATATCAGAATAATTCAATAATTTTAACAGCTTTACCTTCGGCAGACCTGCACTTTTCCTGGCAAAAAACAAAACCATTGCACAGAATTTCTCATAATCAAAAGGCTTAAATCCATTTTCAATGGATGGCCTTTCACCAAAAAACAGACTTGCAATCCTTTTGCCTGCATGATATCCGGAATCCTGCTCCAGCTCCCAAACTGTTTCAAGCAGTTTCGCCCTTTGTTTATCATCCAGCATCACTTCATTCTCCGCCAGGTAAGTCCTCATATTCCCCGGTTCCCGAAGAAATAAGAGCAGACTATTATGTGCCTTATCCTGTATCGCTCCATTCTCATATCTGTGAATGGTTTTATCTCCCCAGTTCAAAAATCTGGCAAAGCTCCTTTGGCTGAATCCATACTGTTCCCTGATTTTTTTGATTTCATCCGGAAAAAGCAGCTTATGCTTCCTGCGGTACTCATTATATGCACTCAAAAGCGTTGCACTATCCAATTCCTCACAAAAAAAATCTTCTCCGCACTCTGCACATACCATAACCTGCGCCTCAGCTTCTATTGGTTCTCCGCACACTTCGTAAATTTCTTTCCTGCTTATTATCTTTGCATCCACTTCTCTTCCGCATTCTTCACAATACTTTCGCATTGACGCCACCTCCTTATTCCTAAGCAAAATCATCCTCATGAAATCCAAGGCATTTAAGAATGTCCGTGCCGTGCCAATGCCTGCATGTTCTTTCTCCTCGGTACAAAATCATATTTTCCTGCCGATACGAGCATTTTCACCCGTTCAAGAAAGATTCTGATTTCTTCTGTACTTACACGATTTTCCACTAAGATACCTCCGTGTATCCATATTATACCTGTTTTCTTCTCTGTGTCAAGGAAAACGAGGTCATATGACCGCATTTTATCTTATTATTCTTACACTGATTTCCTCACACCCAAATCTCTTCCCTCAATCCAAACGAATAAATAATCCTCTCCTTCACCCGCTTTCCCGTCAGTTCCTGAAGGGCATAGGCATAATAATCCAACTGCTTTTTATATTTTCCCACCAGTTCCTGCCCGCTGTCCACTCTGTCCGTCTTATAATCAGCTACCACGATTTCCCCGTCTTCCTCAAAATATACGTCTATGATGCCCTGAATCAGCACCAGTTCCTCCGCCGGAAATTTTTCATTCAGTTCTTTTGCCGGAAGCCCCAGTACAAAAGGCTGCTCCCGATACAGTCTGCCCTCTGTATCCGCCCTCTTCATCCGCTGCGCCAGAGCCGTTCCCAAAAAAGCTTCTATGGCCGGAATCGAAACTGCTTTGGCATATTCTGCGCCAAGCATCCCCTCTTCCACCATATGCTCTATCTGTTCTGCCGCGTTTTCCGTTCCCCCTGCACAGGAAAAATCAAGCAGTTCCATCACCTTATGAAATGCGCTTCCCCTCCCGGCGCCGCCGATATTTTCCTCCTGCTGCATGAATTTCGGAATATAGGGAATGACCGTTTCCTCCTCATAAAGTTTAAAGGAAAAATCCTGTTCTTCCTCCTGCCCTGCTTTTTTTAATTCCGACACGGTGGTCTTCGTATATAAGTCCGCTAAATTGGCATGTTCATATTGATAGGAAAAAATCTCCGACATATATGTCATCAATCCATTGTCTGTATCGGTCAACGAATCGGAACTCTCCAGCCTAAGCCGCATTCCCTCCGCAACTGCCTGTTCGGTTATATCCGCCGCCAGCAAATCCTCCTCTTCTATCATGCGGATAGCAAAAGGCGCTTCCCACACCGGACTCCACTTCACGCCCGGAATCTCCATCCCATAGTTCTCCCACAATACGGCAAACGCCGGATGGCGGCACAATGCAGACAGCAGCAAATCCAGATAACTGCCTGCCCCCGACAGCTCCCCATAGGGAAGCTGCTGCCCGTCCCGCATTGCCGCGGGAAACAGAGAGGCCAGCTTCTTCTCCGGCCGCTCCACCGTACCGGTCATAATCAGCTTCTCCTTTGCCCGCGTCAACGCCACATAGAGCACGCGCAGTTCCTCTCCCAGATTATCCAGACGCATTTTTTCCGCTACGATATTCTTCCGCACGGTTTTGCTCTGGAGCCGGTGTTCCACATCTACATAATCCACACCGATTCCCATATCCACATCCGCTATCATCCTGCCGTTTAAATCCTGCATATTGAACTTCTTGGCCATCCCGCAGACGAAGCAGACCGGAAATTCCAGTCCCTTGCTCTTATGGATGCTCATAATCCGCACTACATCCGCATTCTCATCCAGCACATTCGCCTCTCCGTAATCCACGTCATATTTTTCCAACTGTTCAATGTAGCGGACGAAATGAAACAGTCCATAATAACTAGTCTGTTCAAACGCCGCCGCTTTTTCCAGCAGAATCTGCACATTCGCTTTCCTCTGTCCGCCTCCGGGCAGCGCCGACACATAAGGCAGATAATTCGTCCCGGCAATAAGGTCCTGCAGCAGTTCATGAATCGGCATATAGACGGTCTTGTTTCGATACCCGTCCAAAAACTCCAGAAACCTTTCCGCTTTCTCCGCCAGCCCCTTCCATTCTTCCGTCTGTTCCTCCTGTACAAATTCTTTCAGTGCAAAATAAAGGCATGTTCCTATTCCGATGGTTTCTCCTGACTCCGGCTCTCCCTGCATTTCCTGTCCGGCTTCCATTCCGGTCTTTATTCCATCTTTTATTCCATCCTTTATTCCATCCTCTACTCCACCCTTTATTCCATCTTCTATTCCATCCTCTACTCCACCCTTTATTCCACCTTCTATTCCACCTTCTATTCCATCCTTTATTCCATCCTTTATTCCATCCTCTGTTTCGGCTTTCATTGCGGCTTCCATTCCGGCCTTTTCTTTGGCCGTCTGTGCCGCCCGCTCTTTTCTCCGCGCCTTTACAAATGCCCGTATCCATGCAATCTCTTCATCCGTAAAACTGCCGAAGCAGGATTTCATCACACCAAACAGCGGAATATCCTGCATGGGATTATCCAGCACCCGTAAAAGCTGCAGCAGGGTCTGTACCTCTTTTGCGGCAAAATAACCTGTCTTGGAAGATACATGGGCCGGAATCCCTTCTTCCTTCAGCACCTCTTTAAAATCCTCATCCCATCCGGCATTGGTTCGAAGCAGGATTACGATATCCTTATAGCTGACCGGACGCAGTCCGCCGCTTTCCTTATCCGTTACTTTGAAATGAGCCTTCAGCTCCTTAATATGCTTTGCCACTGCATACGCCTCTCTCCGGCGTCCGGACAGCGTTCCCTGACCCGCTTCTGCTTCCTGCTCCCCATCCTTCTCCTCCTTCCGGATGAGCAGAAGTTCCGTACTGTTGGGGGAAACGGCTCTTCCACCTGCGGAAAACGCCCCATCCATACAGGAACTATAAGCCTCCGCGTCTCCGGCTTCCCATGCCGGATATTCCGCACCGCAGTACAGCGCCGCATCCTCATCATACTCCACACCGCCCAGCTGCTTTCCCATTATCTGGGCAAAAAGGAAATTCACGCTGTCCAATACTTCCTTACGGCTCCGGAAGTTCTTATGCAGGTCAATGCGTTCCCTGCTCCCGCCGCCATCTTTCTCCGGCTCCCCCTGCACCGCACTGCCATACTCCTCATATTTTTCCATGAAAATCTCCGGCCGCGCCAAACGGAATTTATAGATGCTCTGCTTCACATCCCCGACCATAAACCGGTTAAAACAGCCCCCGGACTCACCCGAAATACTTTCTAACAGCATCTCCTGCACCGGATTGCTGTCCTGATACTCATCGATTAAGATTTCCTCGAAAAATTCCCGGTAATCCAACGCGGTTTTCGTCGGCTCATATTCCAATCCCCCCTTATGTCCGCATTCCCTCCGCCAGTCTTCCGGTTCCTCTGCAAGACCGGAGTTCTCCTGTTCCATACCGCTGTCCTTCTCCGTGCTGTCGTCCTTCTCCCGCCGCCGCACCAGGATGGACAGCGCCAGATGTTCCATATCCGAGAAGTCAATGATATTTTCTTCCCTCTTTTTCCGGTCCAAAGCCTCCTTAAACGCAATCGTCAAATCAATCAGTTCACAGACCGCGTCCCTGCTTCCCCGCATGTAAGCCAGCACCGTTTCCGGCGGTGCCGGGAAATATTTCACACAGATTTTTTTCAGTGTTTCCTTGATTCCCTTTCGGATTTCCTGCACCATCTCCCGCTTTGCCGCAGATACGGAATCGTCCTTTTTCGAGGGCAGTCTGCCGAACGCCACGCTGCCGAACAAGGCATAACCATCTCCATAATGCGCTATCCCTGCCAGTTTTTCCAACTGTTCCGCCTCTGCTTCCAGCGTCGCCGCATACATATAAGGACCGTCCGGCTGTTCACAGACAGCCATGCACTCCCTCATTCTCCGCAGGCAGTCCGCCGCCGAGAGCCGTATCTGCTCCATGCCAAATTCCATGAGCTCCGTCCGTTCCCACTCGTCCATGGAATCTACGGCATAATCCTCTTTCCGTGCCTCTAACCACTCCTCCGGCCACGGATTGCTCTCCGCAAACTGATATAATTTCAGAATATGCCCTTCGATTGCCTTATCCTGATTGCCCGTACTGAAATATTCCACACAATGCAGAAACTCCGCTTTTCCTTCTGCAAACCGTTCTTCCAGCAGTTCCTGCATCACATCCTGCTTCAGCAGCTTAAGTTCCCCTTCGTCCGCTACCCGGAAACCAGGGTCCAGTCCGATATCGTTAAAATTATTCCGGATAACGAACATGCAGAAACTGTCAATCGTAGTAATCTGCGCATTATGTATCAAAGTCGCCTGCTTCTGAAGATGCTCGTTGTCCGGTTCCGCTTCCAGTCTTGCCGCAATCGCGGCGCCGATTCTCTCCCGCATCTCCGCCGCTGCCGCATTGGTGAACGTCACCACCAAAAGCCGGTCAATATCCAACGGCCGCTCTCCTTCGCTTATCATCTTCACGATGCGCTCCGTCAGCACTGCCGTTTTCCCAGACCCTGCCGCTGCCGACACCAGTATATTTTTACCGCGCAGGTCTATGACCCGCTGCTGCTCCGGTGTATATAACATTCCCATCTGTTTTCCTCCTGTGCTCCTGTCAAGCAGGGACTAAAAAGTTAATTTTGGTATTAATCAATAAAGACGCTGCACTATAATCATTATTCATGAATCACCCAATAACCATAACGTTTTCCACCCACACGCTCCAATTTCCTCTCATCATCTAATTTTTTGATAAGACGTTGAACAGTCGCCCTTGATACAGATAATATCTCAACCATTTCCTTTTGTGTTAAATATGGATTGTTCTTCAAAAGCATCATCAATTTATCTCCCAAAGCATCATTCAAAGCATCACCTTGAGGCTTTGAAGCTTTAAGGTTTAAAGCTTTGGCGCTTTGCAGTGCCTTAAATTTAACCATAATATCTTCACCATGGACAATATATTCCGGTTCATCAACTCCCAAATTTTTACAGGCATCACAAATTTTTTGTATGCCACGTCCCCAACTTTCAATATATCCAGCGCGATAAAATACTCTGGCTATATCCGGATTATACGGTTTTGATGTATGAGTGCCCAAAAGAGTCTCCGCAGTCCACCCAAAAGGAAGCATGCTACAATTACTGACAAACATTGCATCCTCTTCTATGCGAATCTGAACCGGTACATTATCCGCCCAGTTACAATGAATAAGCGCATTAAACACAGCTTCTATACGGTTGCCGCATCCCATTTCATTCCTGTCTTTGCCATAAGGAAATTCGTAAGTGCATTTCCTCTTAGCTGTTGTTTCGTACTACCACTGCGATAATGATATTCACCATCATAATTTACAGGAAATGCCCACGGATTTACAATAATCTCAATATATTCTAAGCCGCTTTCTGTTAGTAGATTTACATCTGCCACAATACCAAGTTTATTCTGAATTTTGTTCGGTATATCTTCTAACAGCTTTTTGCTGTCTTTAAGACCTACAACAGTTCCATCATCTTTTGTTCCAATATATATTTTTCCACCTTGTGCATTAGCAAAGCCACATATCCATTTCAAATATTCATCCCGCCATGACTGCTTCCATTCCATATTTTGGCTTTCTGCCATATAAAATCACTCCATTCTTCAAGATGCACATATAATCTTATCTTATTATTCAAAATAATCCAGCATCTGTTGATTCAAACTCTCTTTTATTTCTCTCCAATTAGGACAGAAGCAATTCATATACTCACAAAACTTATCATTATGATTTCTTTCCAGCAAATGTACCAGTTCATGTATGATAACATACTCCAAACACTCTGGTGTCTTTTTGACCAACTGAAAATTCAACCAGATACGTTTTTTCAACATTGCATGTGCCCCATTTCGTGCGTATATTTTTTATGTACCACTCATTAGCCTGTATGCCTACTATATTTTCACATTTTGCGAACACATCGGGCACGATCTGTTTCATTTATTTTCGGTACCATTCATTCAGTATATTCTCTCTGCCTTGAAGTACTTTCCTTTCTCACCTGAATAATCCGTTTTGCTGAACAATTGTTTGGAAGATTCTTTTCCCTTTAACTTTTCTATTTCCTCGTCCATGATACTGCCTGTTTATTTGTTTCATGAATCAGATAGCTTATTATAACCTTTTCTATACTATTTGTCACTCCTTCTGCAAATTTCAATACGTTATATGAAATAATGCCGGACGCAGATATCATGCAGTATCATTCCAAGCCTTTTGACAAAGAGCATACTATGAAATGGATTGAGTGGAATCTCCAAAACTACAAAGAATACAGGTTTGGTCTATGGGTTGGGCATATTATTTGTAGTAAAGCTATTGTTAAAATGGAAACCTGTAAACTCCCCGTCCTTAACTTCGGCCCCTTAAGCGTACGGCCTGAATATCAGCATCAAGGCATTGGCAAGGCTCTTATTCGGGAAATGATTGAGAAAGCAAAAAAACTTGGTTACGGTGCTATTCTATTTTTTGGCAGACCAGAATACTATCCACAGTTTGGTTTTAAAGAGGCAGCCATTTATGGCATATCCGATGCTGAAGGCTATAATTATCCTGCATTTATGGCTATGGAATTAAAAGGAGAATATTTAAAGAATGTTTGTGGTGGAAAGTTTTTTGAGTCGGATATATATATTGACAAACTTAACCGTGAAACAGTGATTGAGTTTGATAGAGATTTTGAAGCAGACACTAAATTTCCAGTTTGATGCACTGACACTATTTAGCACTTGAGCTTTCAAAAGAGCCGGACAGACCACTCACTGATACAGAAGCGGAGAAATTTAGGATTGAGTAACTGTAAATAATAAATAATATTTTAAGAGAGCAGAGATTCGAGGGAGGTTCTTTCCCATGTTTGGATATCCGGATTCAGTTTTGCTGAACATTGAATTTCCAGCAAAACTGAAACACTGGCAGAAGCAAAGTATCCAAAGTTAAGAAAGAACCTCGAGGGAGTCCCTGCTTTTTTTGTGCGCAGAATTAAACTCACCTCTTGACAATGCTGCAAAGGAAATCGAAATCATCTGCCCCGCAAAAGAACTACGACAAGCCGTCGGATTCCATCTTCATGCGCTCCAATACCTCATCCTTTGACAATTCTTCCAGCTTCCGATAGCCGTATCCCTCTATCCTGCCGTCGAAACCGCAGACCGGCCGGAACGAACAATAATCACAGGCCGTCTCTGTCCCCTGCCTACAGGGTGCCGCCGCTATCCTGCCGTCCAGGATTTCCCTACCGATTTCCTTTATCTTCCGGTTGACATAAGCCGACACCTCCTGCAAATCCTCAGCCTCCATAACGCCGGATCTGACACTGAAGTCACCGTCCTTTTTCCGCTCCACCGGCACGATATCAGATTTGTCGGCAAAGTCCCCGTCCAAAGAAGTGATAATTCTGTCATTTTTATTGACTACTCCGGTCATTCGCAATTCCCGCAATAGCTGCTCGTTTAACTCTTCCGGCGTAATCGCCTCATCCGTCTTCACCATCGGGTCCGCCACATGGTAGTACAAAAGCGCCGCCGGAATTACCTCTTTTCCGCCCTGTTTCTTTCTTTCCAGTTCCAAAGCCGCGTTCATATAAACCACCAGCTGCAGCTGCAGTCCATAATAAATTGCCGCCAAATCGAACTTTTTATTGCCGGATTTATAATCAATGACTTTCACATAGACATGTTCCTCGTCCTCCATCGTATCAATCCGGTCAATCCGCCCCCGCAATTTCATCCGTTCCTTTTGGCTCAGTGCAATATTCACCGATTCCAGATTCTCCACTTCCGTAAAAGACATCTCAAAATGACGTGGAATAAAACTGCCCTTTTTCAGCTGGTACTGCAGCGTCAGCACCGCACGCTTTAGAATCCGGTGCATCCGTTCAATGGCATACTCATTCCGGGCGGTACTGTACAGCACCGTTTCTCCATACGCCGCCGCATAAGCATCCAGCGCCGACCGCAGTAGCCCTTCCGCTGTCTCTTCGCTGAAATCAAACCAGCTATGCCCGCCTTCCTGCAGTTTCCCGGCAAACAGTTCCAGCACTCCGTGAAACACATTTCCCATATCCACCGCCTCGAAGCCGTACTCCTCTCTCTCCTTTAAAGACAGCCCATACCGGAGAAAATGCGCATAAGCACAGGAAGCATACTGCTCCAGACGGCTTACGCTGCTTACCAGCATCCTGCCATACAAAAGCCCCGCGATTTCCTTTCCCAAAGGATGCTCTCTGTATCGGGCAAATGCCGCATCCGTCAGCCGTTTTACTTCCTTCCGGTATTCCCCGTCTTTTCGGTAAATATGATAAACGGTAAAGAACCGCGTCCTTCCGGCTTCCTCCATATCTCCCGCCGCATAGTCCCGCATCATATCAGCCAGATAGTCCATCCCCGAACGCTTCGTCTTTATCTGCTCTGCGAAATCCCTCATCTCCGGCCGTCCTGTCCGCAGTCCTGGAAAAAGCTTCCGCAGTGTATCCACCAGATAGGCCGGACGAATGCTCTTCCCTTCATTATTTACTTTGCTATACGAAAGATACAGCTGCTGCGAAGGCTTGGTCATATTCATATACAGATACAGCCTCTGGATATACATCTGCTGTCTGGGTGTCGGCGCCAGTTCATAAGGGGATTCCTGAAGAAATTCTCTGTCGATATCCGAAATAATACCGCCGAAACCCGCATTTTTCGGAATACTTCCGTCATTGATTCCGACAAAGAACAATACTTTGATTTCTTTTAAACGGGTTCTCTCTATATCACCGACCACCACGCGGTCTACATTCTGCGGAATGGTTCCCACCTCAATTTCCCCGAAACCCGCATCCAGAATATCCGCAAATTCCTTCATTTCCATCATTTCCCCAGAAAGAAGGCTGTCCATCTGGTCCAGCAAATCCATTACCAGACGGTAAATCTGCCCATACTCCCTGGCACGGACCGCCGCTTTTCCCATGCCGCCCTGCGCCTGAAACATCCGCTCGTAAACTGCCAGTTTTTCCTGCACCTTATTCTTTATAATAAAAGCGTACAGCGCCCGGATTTTTCCGCCTGCCGTATCCGCCCCCTTTTCCAGAAGAGGCGCCAGTTCATCCAAAAAAGCCAGCCGCATCCCGTTCAGCCGTTCCAGTTCTTCCGTTCCCATTTCGGGCAGCCTGGCAGTAAACATGCGTTCCCAGCGATACCGACCTTTAATGCCGTATGCCAGTACATAGTTTTCCAAAAGGTCCGTTTCTTCCCTGTCAAAACCCGTCAGACCGCTGCGCAGATAGTGAAAAACCGAGCGGTAGGAAAAGTTTTCCATCACAATTTTCAACGCGCTGCGGATATATTCGATAAAAGGATTCAATAAAATCCCTTTCGTCCGGTCCAAAAAGACAGGAATCCCGAACTTCTCCGCCTCCGCTTCCACGTGCCCCGCATAAGATGCCAAATCCCCGGTCACAACCGCAAAATCCCGATAACAATAGTGCTTCTCCTGCACCAGTTCCCGGATACGGATACACACCTGCCGGATTTCCTCCTCCGGCGAGGAAGCCTCCGAAAGATGGATGGCGGAATATCCCTCTGAAGCCGCCCCACTCCCTGAATCCGTTTTCTCCGCAGAACCCGCAGCCTGCATAGAGACTGTTTCCCCTGAGGAAGCGGCATTCTGCGCAGAACCCGCTTTCACCAGGGAAACCTCATCCTGTACAGAAACGTTTCCTTCCTGGCAGCCGCTTTCCGCCCCCTGATACGCCTGCACCGGATACCGGAACAGGTACCGCTCTAAATGCTGTAGTTCCCTGTTCCCTCTAAAACGGGGAAGTCCGCCCTCTTCTGCATCCGCACCCGCCGCTTCTTTTTCTGCATCCGGCTGCTGCCCGACAAATACATCCCCGCCCCTTGGCACCCCGGAGTCTTTTGCCAGCCGGCACAAATCCGCCGTTGTCTTCTTGCTCAGATAAAACAGCTTCTGCTCCCCGTCCGGCACATAAGGATTTTTTTCCGCACTGTCCATGACCACTGTCACAATGACCTCCCTGGACAGCTCCATAATACTTTGTATCAACCGGTTCTGAATCGGCGTAAAACCCGTAAACCCGTCAAATGCCACCACACTGCTGCGAATCAGCCCCGACTTCGGCAGCAGACGGCAGAGTAAATCCAGCGTTTCCTCCGTCGTCACGTATTTTTCGTTAATATACTGCAGAAAATGCCGGTACAGCACACCCAGGTCCTTTAACTTATGATAAAGCGCTCCCCGCTTCTTCGCATATTCTGTCAGTTCCTCCAATTCCTTCACACCGATACCATACTGCATGAATTCGGAAATGGCCGATTTTACCTCATGGATATACCCGATTTTTCCCAGATTACTTCCTATAACCGGCATTTCCTCTTCAATACTTTCCGCCACTTTGCGAAGCACCAGACTTTTACCCGTATCATCCAGCACCGTCCGGTCATCCCCGCCCACTTCCTCCAATATCCGGTGGGAAAGCCTGCCGAAACTCAGCACATCGATATTCATAATCCCCTTCTTCGGATGCGCCCTGACCAAATCCATCTGCGTCTGCATCGTGAACTGGTCCGGCACGATTACAAGAAAATTTGTCCCCGGCTCCGCCATAGAGCGTTCCACTATCTCCTTATGAAGCTGTGTACTCTTCCCCGAACCGGAAGCCCCAAAATAAAACCTAAGTCCCATAATCACCCTTCCTCTTCCTGCCAATACCCCAATCCCTGCCGCTGCCCAAATACCAGCCCCGTCTTCTGCTGTCCGCCTGCGGTTTTTGGAGTGCGGCAACAGGCAGGCGTTTGAATGCATACAAAAAAATGATGATATTTCTTACGTTTTTTCACAGACTGTTAATCGCCGTTCCAGGCGGCGCTGTCTGACCGAACGAAGTGAGGGAGTTTAGCCGCCGCTGGCGATAAACAGTCTGTGAAAAAACGTTTAGAAATATCTCATTTTTGACGCTGCATTCAAACGCCTGCCTGCTGCCGCACTCCAAAACCGCAGGCGGACAGCAGAAGACGGGGCGTCCTCCTCCCCCCTACAAAAACGCCCCCATCTCCTTCACCGAATCAAACACCAAATCCGGCTGCACCTGAGACTGTTCCAAATCCTCCAATGACGCCTCCCCGCTCAGCACCAGCACGCTCTTCAGGCCGTTGTCCGCACCCGCTGCGATATCCGTATACAGCCGGTCTCCCACCATAACTGTTCTGGCCCGGTCCGCTCCCGTTCTTTCCAACAGATAATCCACGATATCCCCGTTGGGTTTACCGATAATCCGGTCCGGATACCTGCCCGCTGATGCATGGATAAACGCATGGATTGCCCCTGCATCGGGAATGAATCCCGTTTCCGTAGGACAGTTATAATCGGGATGGGTTGCGATATAAGGCAGCCCCGCCCGGATAAAATCGCACACCCTGCACATTTTTCCGTAATCCAGTGTGGTATCGAAAGCCGTCACCACTACTTCCGGCCGTTCCTCCTCCAAAAGAATCCCTTCCTCCTGAAATTCCTCTTTCAGCATCGGATTGCCCAGCAGGAAAACCCGCTTCCCCGCATAATGTTTTTTCAGATAGTAAATGGCCGCCTGACCGGAAGTGATGATTTGCGCCGTATCCGCCTGCCATCCCATACGGCGCAGTTTCTCCACATACACACCTGGATTTTTGGACGAATTGTTGGTCAGAAAAACATATTTTTTCCCTGCCGCCTCAATACGTGCCAAAAACTCTCTGGCCCCGTCAATCCACTGCTCTCCCAGATAAATGGTTCCGTCCATGTCCAGCGCAAAGCACTCCGCCTCTTTTAAAAGACCACCCTGGTCCTCATTCACCGTAATCCGCCGCTCACTTTTTTTACACCGCCATAACAATCGGTTATCCGCAAACTCCTGCTCCAGTTCCCCTCTCCCTTTCATCCACGACAGATAAGAACGTATCGTGCTTCCCACCAGCACATACTGATTCCCGTCCATCGTCAGACCATACCGGTCAAAAACCGCTTTCAGGATATCCTCACTGCTTCCGGGCACCGCACAGATTTCCCGTAATGCCGCTTCTATTTCGTATACTTTCTCCCTGTTTTTCTGTACCAGGGGAGCTATCTCCGTAACCGCTTCCCCATGGGACGGAATAAAAATCCTGCCCTCCAGTTTTTCCAGCTTTTCCAAACTGTCCAGATATTCCGCCACATCATAAAGAAAAGATATATGGTACTTCTGCATGATACGTTCTACGGTAAGTCCGTCCGCCACAAACCATATGCCGTCCTCCGTCCGGAATGCGGTCATGGCAAACGAATGACCGTCTATCCGCAGCATTTCCATACCCTCCGGAAGAACTTCCTCCGTCAGTTCCTGCACTTCACTGGGCTGGGCGTACAGGAACTTATTCCGCAATTCCTTACAGGGACTCCCGCCATACAACATGACCGGCTCCAGCAGCGTATGCTCCGCCAAAACCCGGTCCATACCCGCACAGTAAATGCTGCATCCGCTCTTTTGCTGTAAAAAGTGATTGCCGCCGATGTGGTCGGCATGGGAGTGGGTATTGAGAATCCGGTCCAGCTTCCAGCCGTTCGCCTCTAAAATCTTCCATACCTTTTTTCCCGCATCCTTATCGTTGCCGCTGTCTATCAGACATACCCGTTCCTCATCGATTTTGTAAATTCCTATTTTAGACGGACAGTCTATATAATAAGTCCGTTCTCCTGCCTGAATCAGTTCGTACATAGTTCTCCTTATTTCCGCGTTGTCTATGATTCGGATTCACCAAACAATATCTTCATATAATCCCTTTTTTTCATAATGATTCTGATAACCTCTGTGTAACTGTCATGTATACGGTAGAATGCCTTATACTTTTTGAAATTAACTGAATAAAAACTGGTGAAAAGCCCTCTGTATACAAGCGGTATTCCCGAAAGCGGGAACTTCTTTTTTTTCTCTATCTCATCTATAAAATCATTCACATACCTGTCAGCAGCATCAGGCTCTTTTGAAGACTCATACACCGCGTCCCATACTGCATCCATATCCCGCACTGCCTCCGGTGTATAGCGGATTTTATATTTTTTCATCTGTCATTCCTTCTACGTTCAAAATGGCTTCGGAAATCTTCCTCCGAAATCCATCCTTCCTCTTCTGCTGAACGGATACCGGCATTCAGTTCGCACAGCAGCTGAATCATAGCCTCTGCTTTTTGAAAGTTTTCCTCATCCTTCATATCACGGATACTGTATACCCCGTGCCCGTTCCGTGTTAAATATACAGGCGAACCAGTCGTTACTTTTTCTAAAACACTACCATAATTTCTTAAATCTGAAACAGGTGCAATTGTTGGCATATACCCACGTCCTTTCGAAAAATTTATAGAAACAGCATAACATAGTCTATCCATTTCTTCAACCGATTATTCGATTAATCTGTCGAAACCGCATATCTTTTCCCCTATGTCAGACAACTGCTTCTACAATTGTTTTATCATTAATCACTATGCGTTTACTTCCTGTTTCTTTTTTCTTATTAAAATTGAAACTAATCATATAACCTTTATTTAAATGATAGTATTCCAAATATTCCAAAAGCTGCTTTTCCCCTCTCTTATGATATTCATCTCCATGCCAGATTTTAAGCTCTACAACAAACTGCTCCCCCAAATAATCCACAATGATATCCGTCCGGCGCTCATCCCTTGTCTGCGTCTCAATGTAATAATTCCCTGTTCCATTTATAATCGGCTTTAAGTATAGCAGAAAAAATTTGCGGCCATATTTTTCAATAAAGCTTTCATCATTATCGCCATAAATATCTTCAAAAGATTCCACAAACTTTTCTAGCACCAAATCCATGTTAAGCCGCCCACCGGAAACAAACCGGCTTTTATTTCTTTTTGCTGCGCTGCCTATTGCACTTGTAAGTTCATCTTCCGATAAGAAAAAATTGTACAGCCTCATTTCAAAAATCCGGTTAGCCACCCTTACATTTCCATCCTTATCCACAATATAGCCAAACATATATGCCAAATGAATCGCCTGATTATCGGGATTAAAAGATACCGTTTCGCCTTGAAACAAGATTGCATGCAGCATTTTTTTCATATCAGGATATTCGCTGATTTGCCTTATCATGCTCTCAAATAACGATGTCCTTTCTTTCAGAATCATTTTTACGGCTTCCGTAATCCCTTCCTTAGACCAAATATTCCCCCTGTTTTGGAGCGCACTTTCTATAACCGGCTCTTCGTCCAAAATCTTGCAAATTGCAGATATCAGATACGGATATCCTGATGTATAATCATAAATTTCTTCTGCCACCGTTTCTATATTCATTCCTGTATGATTATCATTTTCATACTCCTGCAGCATACCCATAATCTGACCGGCTGAAAAATCCATATCAACCGTAAACTTTGCGGCAATATTCCATGGACTGTTCAGCCTGTGTTCCTCATCCGGACGCAATTTCAATTTCAGGTCTCTAATATCATATACACCGGCCAGAATCACGGAATGAAAAATGGATGTATCCCGCCTTGCAATATAGTAGCTTCGAAGCAATGCCAGAAAATCCACAAATACCTGATTATTACTTACACTATCCACTTCATCTACTATTAAAATAACCGGTTTGTCCGCTGCCCCGCATATATCGCTCAAGCGGTAAAATAATTCCATCAGCGTGGCATTTTCAAATTTTTCCATAAAGCTGACAAGCGGTTCTATCACTTCATTCCTATGATTTATGTCTGCCTTTCGAAACGCTTTCACAAACATTTTGGCAAAGGCGATGGAAAATCTGGCTTCCGTTTCAAACTCCGCTGTCCCCGCTTCCTGAAAATCCATAAGAACAACCGTATACTCCTGTTTTAAATATTTGGATAAGGCACGCAGGGTCGTAGTTTTACCATACTGTCTTCCCTTGTTGATTACAAAATATTTCCCCCTGTCTACAAAAAGGCTTTTGATTCTTTCCAATCGTTCCTCAATCTGCACCATATAATGTTCTTCCGGTTCGCACTGCCCTTCCGTATTGAAATACTTTCTCATAATTTGTTTTTTCCTTTCAGACATCTTAGCTACAGTTAAAAACATTTCCCCTCCTGCTTTCCAAAAATCCGCCCATACCCATAATTCAGCGGCTGCTCCGCCAGCTCCGGAAACCGTCTCCTTACCGCAGAACCATCTTCCGTCCGGCCGGGACAGTGTTTATTATTGCAGCCCGCACAGATTCCCTCACAGCAGGATTTCACGTCCCGTGTCAGTTCCGCCGCAAACACCACGCTCTTTTTAGGCGATATGCAAAAAGCCGCATTGCACGTAATCCGCGGACCATATCCCTCCAGCATCTCCGGCAGCATTTCCAAAGGAAACCCCTCCTCTCCGCCGGGAAAATGAAAACCTGCCACATACCAGCCTGCATACTCTGCAAGATAACGGTTATAAGCAGCATATCCCTCCATCAGCAGCTCGCCGGCCAGCGTTTCGAGCATATAGCTTTCGGACAGCAGCCCCCTTCTTCCATAGCTTTCCTGAAGGTCGTCCACCCCATGCCCCAAAGACATAACGACTTCCTCATATACTCCTTCTTTCCTGCCCGGCCAGTCCTCCATGCGGGATTCCTTTCTCTCCCAAAAAGCCTCCCTGCGCATCAACGGCAGCATCTCTTCTGCCACAGACCGCAGCTGCGGTATCTGCTCTTCGCCATAATGAAATTTCACCCTCACTTTTTCCAGAAAAGCGGGGGTCAAAAAAACATCCAGTAAATCCGTAAAAAAAGCCGCCATCCGATTTCCCTCCCGCTGCGTCTCCCACATTCGGCACCAATCTCCCGCAAATTGTGACGCACAGCTGGCAGAAAGCAATTTTCAGACACGCCCTAAAACTCAATTCCTTCCCTGGCCGTCACGCCCTTTTCATACGGGTGCCGCACACACTCCATCTCCGTTATATAATCGGCGGCGTCCATCAGGAAATCCGCCGCATCGCGCCCGGTTATGACAATCTCCATTTCCCCGGACGAACCTTCTTTCCCGGCTTCCAGCAGACATTTTAACTTCTCTGTATCCAACAGCCCCCATTTCACGGGATAGGTCAGTTCATCCATCACAATCATACGGCAGTCCCCGTTTTCCGCCATTTCCAAAAGTCTGTCCAAAATACGGTTATGGATATCCGTAAGCTCCTCCCTGTCCGCATCCGTCATGGAACTGTAAAAACCGAAATCCCTGCTGCTGCGCAGAACCGTCACACCCTCCAGTTTCTCCAGCACATGCAGTTCCCCCGTATCGTTTCCTTTCATGAACTGGGCAAAGCATACACGGAAATCCCTTCCGGCCGCCCGTATGCAAAGACCGATTGCCGCCGTAGTCTTCCCTTTCCCCTGCCCTGTATACAAATGTATCATGATTTCCCTCATTTCTGCGCTGCTTTTTGCATATATCTACGACTATTCTATATCCTGTGCTGTGAAAAAGCAAGCAGATAAACGGCGCTTCAGCTTATACGGTCAAACCGTTATCTTAACCGAATGCATCCGCATACAGTCCCGCCTGTATCTTCCACATCGCCGCATACTTTCCATTCCTTCCGAGCAGTTCCTCATGGGTACCCGTCTCCACAATCCTTCCCTTTTCCATCATGTAAATACAGTCCGCATCCCGGACGGTGGACAGTCTGTGGGAAATGAAAATAACGGTCTTGTCCTTTGCAATCTCATTCAATTCCTGATTCAGCCGGTACTCCGCCAACGGGTCGAGGGCGCTGCTCGGCTCATCCATAATAATCATATTCTGCTTTCGGTAAAGTGTGCGCGCAATGGCCACTTTCTGTGCTTCCCCGCCCGACAGATTTACCCCGTCTTTTTCAAATTCCGTGGTGAGCGGAGTCTTAATCTGATAGGACAGCCGATTGTCCTCCAGTGTAAAATGCGCGTCGTACAGCGCCTCTTCCACCCGGTAATTCTCCTCCCGGCTTCCGTCCTCCACATCCATCAGCACATTCTCCTTAAGGGTAGCCGCATAAATCTTAAAATCCTGAAACACGGAACCGATGCTGCGCCGGTATGCCATAACCTGATAATCCTTAATATCCTTTCCATGATAACAGATTCTTCCCGCATCGGGATCATACAGACGCAATAACAGCTTTACCAGCGTCGTTTTGCCGGAACCGTTATACCCTACCAGCGCGATTTTCTGCCCCGGCTTAACCGCAAGCGTCACATCCCTTAACACCTGCTGCCCGGAAAGATAACCGAAATCCACATGCTCCACCGCAAGACTGCCGCTTCCCTCCGGCACCTCCTCCCCCTTCTGTGAAGTGATGGTAGGTTCCATCTGTAAAAAATCCCTGATGCGGTAAATATAAGCCGAATTTTCCGCCACGGTCCGGAAACTGTTGATTACCAGTCTGATATTGCTGGAAGCCCGCCATACGCACGACCGGCTGGTGACGAGCTGTGCGCCTGTCAAAACCCGCAGTACAAGCATCTGATATAAAATGAGCGTCCAAATCGCGCCTTCTTTCGCGACACGGACTAAAACCCCCTCACGAAGCAGACTGTAAGCAAACAGCTGTTTCCCATATTTTTTATTAACCGCTTCTATTTTACGGTTTTCCTCCGCATAGTCGTTCCTGCACCTGTCCTTCATCTGCGGATACAGACGAAGCTCCCCGGCATAATCCGACAGGTAAAACACCCTGTTCCCGTACTCCCGCTTCTGCTCATGCGCAAGCCTCTCCATCCGTGCAGCCACCGTCTTTTTATTTTCCTGCGCAGCGCAGAATAATTCCAAAGGAAGCACAACCACCATAACAAGCAGCGCCATCGGATTGATATAGGCACAGTAAACCGTCGTGCAGACGATTCCCACAGAACGCGCAATCATGGAATTTTCAAAAACCAGAAATCTGTCCAGACAGCGGTCCGTCTCCTCCGTCGCCAAAATAAAGTTCTCATAAAAATCCTTATCATCATAGCAGGACAAATCAATCTCTTTCGCTTTCTCATAAATCTCCATCCGAAGCGCCTGATATAACGTCTGTCTGCCCCTGGGAAAGACATAATGTTTATAGATGGCAAAGGTCACTGTAGAGACGGCAATCGCCGCCATCAGAATCCCCATACACCACAAAATCTTCCGAAAATCCCCGCCTTCCTCCGCTACGGTCAAAATATAATTGGTCGTCCATGTAAATTCAAAAAAAATAGAAACCTGCAGCTTGATACTTTCAAACAGATGGAACGCCATAAACCCCGGCGCATTTTTAAAGCAAAACTTTGTAAGATACCACTGCTGCGCAATCACCTGCTGCCATGTAAGCATTTCCTTCATTTTATCCGTTCTCCTCCCCAGAGCGTATTTGAACATTCATTCCCGCCAGCTGCACGCCCTGTTTTGCAGCATGTTTGTTAACCTTGGTAATTCTTTGCCTGCAGTCTGTACAGAGAAGCGTATTCCCCGTTCCTGTCCATCAGCTCACTATGCGGCCCCCGCTCTTTAATCCTGCCGTTTTTCAGATAAAAGACGATATCCGCATCGCGCACGGAGGACAGCCTGTGGGAAATAAAAAATAAAATCCTGCCCCTGCCGTATTCCTTGATATTTTCAAACAAATGATATTCCGCAATCGGGTCAAGCGCGCTGCTTGGCTCGTCAAACACCATAATCGGGCTGTCCTTCGCAAAGGCCCTGGCCGCCAGTATCTTCTGGTTCTGCCCGCCGGAAAAGACCACGCCCTCTTTGGAAAACTCACGGGTAAGAATCGTCTTTTCCCGTAACGGCTGCCTTTCCACCTCTTCATACATATCCGCAAGCTTAAGCGCCCGCTCTACCTTTTCCCTATCCTTCCCTTCATCCGTGTGCTGTCCCATCAGAATATTCTCTTCTATGGTATCCGCAAAAATCTTTCCGTTTTGAAAAGCCGTGGCAAACAAATCCCGGTAAGCTTTCACCTGATATTCCCGAATGTCAATCCCGTTCACCAGAATCCGTCCTTCAACCGGATCGTAAAGCCGCATGAGAAGCTTCATCAGCGTGCTTTTTCCGGCGCCGTTATACCCCGCCAGCGCCACGCTTTGATTCCCCCCGACCTTAAAATGAATATCCTTCAGCACATAACTCCCCTCTTTATACCCAAAGGAAACATGTTCAAACTCCACCGAACGGATTGGAAGCTCCGGTATCAGTCCATCCTGATTCTCCGGAATTGCAGGCTCATACTCCAGAAAATGGCAGGTCTGTTCCAGATATAGTCCGTTTCTGACAACAGCCATCACTGAATCCGCAAACCCAATCAGTGTCCATGTGTTGGAGTTCATCGTTGTCTGCATTACCGCCATCTGGGCAAATACCATAGTGCCGCTGACCAGCACCCGGTATCCGGCATAGAGCACTGCTCCCTCCTGCAGCAAAGTAAAAGTAAAATACTGAAACAGCCAGAACAGAATCATATTCCCCAAAGAATACCTCCCGATTACCTTCCGGATTGCAGTGACCGCCCTGTCATACTGCTTTTTCAGAAGACGGAACACATGAGTCATCCGTATCTCCTTCGCATATTCACCCAAATGAATCGTGCGGTTCACGTAATCCGCCATTCTCTGGAATACGATATTCTCCTTTTCCATACGGAAAATGCGGCTGTTCAGTACGCCGTAAAATACAAAGTTCCCAAGAATCGGAAACAGAATAAACAATACCGCCAGACGGTCAATCTGGTAAATAATAGCCATCCCTCCAATCATCGCGACAAACCTCGCCAGAATCTGGCAGACCCCCTCCAGAGTTTCCGGCAGCTTCACGTGGGCCTGGCTGACCGCCATCATATACTCATTGTAAAACCCGCTGTCCTCAAAGCACCGCATATCCACTTTACATGCTTTGTCATACAGCATTCGGTTAATGCCGTCATACAGTTTCACATCCGTAACCGGTTTGACATAGTTCTCGAAAAAACGGCCGAATATCTCAAGCAGCGCCTGCAGCGCAACAACGCTCCAGACATACAGCATCATTTTTTCAAAAGAAGTACGTTTCATCGCCATGTCCAAAATAAAACGAATCAGTACGCAGGACACAATCAGCCAGTCTACATACACGAATGCCCAGTGTAAAAATTCCAGAATAACGCGTTTTCTGCTGATTTTCCATCCGGTTTTCAATGCAAATTTACAGGATGAAAATGTTCTGTATAAAAAACCTTCCTTCATGACGTTCTCCTCCGCTTGAAACCTCTGTTGATTTCTCCGTCTGTGCGTTTCACGGTGCCGCCTGAAACCTTTGTCCGTTCCTTCTTTACAGCACCCGCTCAACTGCACGTCTGTATTGACTACGGGCATAGTATAACACAAAAAATCCTGCACTCGTTTTACCTGTCCCCCAATTCCCCTTTTTTGTCCCTCAGTTCCCATTGCATGTATCAGAAATTTAATCTATAACTAATAATAAGAATATCCTGGAGAAACCACGATATTCTTACCCTTTTGCACAATGCCGGAGCATGTTTAAAAATTGCTTTCTGCAGGATGACATCCCCGTCCGCGCCCTGTTTTGTCCAAACCTGACAGGCGCAGCGGGCTACGCTGCCTGAATTTATTCTTGCAAATATAAAAACTGACGTTTAAAATATAGGTACGGAGGAAAACAGATTACTATGCTTCAAGTCGGAATCTGCGATGATGAAACGCTTCTCTTAGATGAAATAAAAAAAATAACAGAGGACTGCCTGCAGCAACTGCGGACCTTTTCCATTCTGTCAACCTACACAGACGGAAAAGCTCTCTTCTACGACATTCAGGACGGCAAACGCTTTGACCTCCTGCTCCTCGACATAGAAATGCCCGGTCTTTCCGGGATGGAACTGGCGGAACGAATCCACGAACTTTTGCCCGACGCCCTGATGCTCTTTGTGACTGCCCACTATAAATATGCCGTGGACGCCTATGAGCTTCATATTTTCCGCTATATTCCCAAAAACCAGCTAAGAGAAAGACTTTCCCATGCACTGAGGGACGCGGTTTCTCTTTTGGAAACCCAGAACACGGACTCCTATATTATCAGCAGCCAGAAGCACTTCGAACGGATTCCCCTGAAGGAAATCCTTTACATCGAAAAAAATGGGAAAAACGCTGTTTTTCACACTGCTGCAACTGGAAAAACGGTCGAAAGCCAGCCGGAAAATAATACACTCCGAACAAGATATATCCGCAAAACGCTGACAGAAATTTTTGAAGAGTTACATTCGGAAGAGTTTTATTTTATCGAACGGGGATATATCGTGAACCTGCGGCATGTGACAGGAATCTCCCATACCGACTGTATCCTTGCAGACAGCACGCGTCTGCCAATCTCCCAAAACCGCCTGTCCGAATTTAAAAAAAGATTGAACAGATACTGGCGGGATAAGATTTGACAGCATATTTGCACAAAAACTTTATTTTCACAGGAACTTTATCTTCACAAAAATTTCAAAGACAGCGTACCGGCTTGTTACCCGCGAAAGCCAGACAGACAAATCGAAGAGAAGAGATATCATGCTGCAGACACGTAAAAATAAAATCCGTTTTTTAGAGAGAAAAAATCAGGTACTGGAAGAAAACTACCATCTCCTCACCGACCTTTACCAAAAAAATGAACGCCTGTACCACGATATGAATCATCACTTACAGATGATTTACCACTTTGCAGAAAAGAATCACATTTCCGAAATTGCGGAATACGTCAACTCCATCAGCACACCCGTCAACGAGCTGTCCAACATGACCTGGAGCGGCGTCGATATCGTGGATGCCATTTTGAACCACACCGTCCTTGATGCGCAAAGACAGGGTATCGAAATAGACGTAAATGCGGAATACCCGCGGGACTGCAATATCACCCCGGATGATTTGTGCGTGATTTTATTTAATTTACTGGACAACGCCATGGAAGCCTGCCTGCGATATATGCGGCAGACTGACAGCCCGCCGTGCATTGAAGTGACGCTGCGCAGAATCCATCAGTTTCTGATTATTAAAATAAAAAATCCCTGCGTTCCGCCCCGTAAACTGTTCGGACTCTTTCCCACCACCAAGACTGACGCCCGCCACCACGGAATCGGTCTGCGCAATGTCAGGGAAAAAGTGGAGAAATATAACGGCAGTCTGGAATTTGAAATAAAAGATGATGCGTTCACCGTGACTGCATTGTTATTTTTTCAAACATAACCGGAGCATATCATATAGAACTCATACCCCAAATACCAGGAGTGATAAGGGGCCCCCGCAAGTTTGTGTCTGCGCTGCATCCGCAAACTTGATATGCGCAAAAAGCAGCGCAGGAATGAGGTAAACCATGCTGGCAGTTTTATTATCCCCATTTTATATACTGATTCATATTTATATTGCCCGATGGCTGATTCTCTGGCTGAAAGAATGCCGGACTGTCTTTTTTCCAAACCGGCGCTTCACACCCCGGCTTTATCCCCTTTTCTTCATTCTGTACCTGTTTCCCGCCACCGCCGCGGCCGCAGGCTTCTTCCTTCCGGCCGGAACAGTCCGGCGTTTCTTTGTCCTGACAGGATATTACTGGTTCGGCATTCTGCTTTACCTGATTCCGGCAGTCCTGTCGGCCGATGCCCTCCGCCTGTTTTGGAAAAACCACGAAATACGCAGAAAAATAAATCCGCAAAGCCGGAAATACCATAGCGTCTTCGCATGGTCCGGATTATGCTGTCTCCTCATTTCTTCCATACTCTGCATCTATGGTACAGTCAACGCCGGAATCATCCGCACAGCGAGATACGAAGCAGCGATTGAAAAAAGCGCGGGAACACTGAATCAGATGAAAGTAATCCTGATTGCCGATTTACACCTGGGATACAACACGGACCGCGGTCAAATCCGGCGGCTGGTATCCAAAATCAACAAAGAAAATCCCGATTTAGTCATCATTGCCGGAGATATCTTCGACAACGAATACGAAGCCTTACAGGAACCGGAAGAATTGATTTCCGCTTTGCGGGAAATCCAAAGCCGGTACGGTGTTTATGCCTGCTACGGAAACCACGATATCGAAGAAAAGATTCTGGCCGGTTTTACCTTCGGAGGCAGCAGCCGCGCAAAACAGAGTGATATCCGGATGGATGAATTTCTGGAAAAAGCGGGAATCACACTACTCCGTGACGAATCCGTACTGATTGCGGACAGCCTCTATCTATACGGCCGTCCCGACAGAAACCGCCCCGGCCGCGGAATTGAAGTCCGGAAAACGCCGGTGGAAATCACCGCCGGAATGGACCTGTCAAAGCCGGTTTTCGTCATCGACCATCAGCCTGCTGAACTAAAAGAACTGGCCGATGCCGGAGTTGATATAGATTTCAGCGGCCACACACACGACGGACAGATGTTTCCCGGAAACCTGCTCATGCGCCTGCTATGGGAAAACTCCTGCGGCTATTTGAAAAAAGGCGCCATGCACAGCATCGTCACCTCCGGCGTAGGTGTCTTCGGCCCCAATATGCGGGTCGGTACGGCTTCCGAAATCTGTGTCATCACAGTGACGTTCAAAACTGATTAACCAAAGCTCCGGCCGGATGACGCATTAGAATGCATTAGAAAATTCATTCCCGCAAATCGGAATAACATCTTGCAGAAAGCAAATTTCAAACACGCTCTAACACCTCCTCATACACTCTCAATACATTCCGGCAAAAGATTTTCTCCACCTCGTCCTCCGACAATCCGCACTTTTGCAGCGCATCGGCAAGGAGAGGCATATAAGAGCAGTCCGGCAGCTGCGCGTGTCCGTCAATGCCGTCAAAATCGCTTCCCAGACCGAGACAGTCAATACCGCCGACACGTATGATATGTTTTGCATGTTCCGTAATTGCGGCAATTGTCCCAGGATTCATCATTCCATCTGACACCTTTGTCAGAAAATCAGGATAGAAATTCAATCCCATAACGCCGCCCCGCTCCGCCAGTTTCCTTATCATATCATCCGTCAGATTCCGCCTGCTTGGACAAATTGCCCGTGCATTGGAATGACTCGCCACAAAAGGCTTCTCTGTCACCTCCAGCACATCATAAAACCCCTCGTCCGACAGATGGGATACATCCACAATCATCCCTATCCGCTCCATCTCCGCTGCAAATTCCCTTCCCTTCTCCGTCAATCCCCTTCCTTCATCCATCCCTTCCTTCCAAATCCCCTCTGCGCCATTCTTCCGTCCCGCCGCATCCAAAGCCGGATACCCGATTTCATTCGCATAATTCCAGGTCAGCGTCATCATCCGCACCCCCAGCCGGTACAAAATCCTCAAAAATGCCAATTCCCCCTTACACGCACCGCCCTCCTCCACCGTCAGAAGCGCCGACATCTTCCCCATCCTCCGGTTCCTCTCTATATCCGCAAAACAAAAAACCGGCGCTATCACATCCGCGTTTGCCTCCAGTTCCGCATAATACAAATCCGCCATCCCCAACACTTCCTCCAACAGATTCTTCCCCTTCCCCACATCCACAAACAAAGCAAAATTCTGCAGCAAAGCTCCCCCCTTCTCCATCCTCCGCAAATCCACATGGCCCCCATTCGCCCGCAGACCCTCCTGCCTCCCCCTCTCCCTCTCCCCATACAACCTCGAAACCGTATCACAATGCATATCCACATACCCCATCACACCCACTCCTTCCATCCATCACTTACACCCCCAACAACTCCGCACTCCCATTTATATCCCCACCTGCATTCCCTCATACCACCTGCATTCCTTCACCCACATCCTCTCCCGCCATGCGCATCCCTCCCCCGCCCGCTCTTTATAATCCATGAAATGCTGCCTTAATATGCTCTGATCCATTTCCTCCTGCGGCATACAAAGAAATACGCCACAGGCTGCATCTGCAGTCCGTCGTTTTGGGCTTTTCATAAGCTCAAGCAGGTACTCTGTATCCCATTCACGTATCAGCGCACGCATTCCCTGTATGGCAGGCACTGCCCGCTTCACAAGCTCCTCATTGTCGGATACGACAAATTGTAAAAGACTCTTGTATATATTTTGTGCCTCTGTCCCCGTCTGCCGGTCTGCAAGTCCCTCCGCCGCAAAAAAATTTCTCCTGTCGGCAGTTCCGCCGCTTCCTCGTGTTTTCTCAAAGACACCGCCAGAAATCCGCTGTTATCGCAGGCCACTGCCATACGTGTCGTCTCATACCACTTTGCACTCCTGGGGCGCTCCAGTACCCATTTTTCTGCCCCGCCAGGCTCCATTTCACTGATATACTTTCCGGCCAGATATTCCCCTGTCCAAGCAGTCCCGCCACATCCATCAGCGACAGCCATATTACTTTTTGCTCTTGATGAGCGGCTGTCATCCGCCTGCAACAGTAAATAGCAAGTTCCACTTTTTGATAAATGTATTCTACCCCAAAGCATCACAAAAGTATCTTTACAAAGCAAAAGCATCTCAATCGATAACGAGTAAAAATTATATAAGATTCCCGACCACATAAGAATTCAGAAAATAAGCATCCGTTCTGTTTGTCAAACATACTTCTTGGCTTGGGTCTATAATTATTTTGTATTCTTCTGTGGCAAATACCCTCACGTTCCCCATTTTGGGAGTACAATCTTCCAATTTATTTGAAAAAACAATGTATGTCTCCACACCGTCCCCCTTTTTTATACTTTTACCTGTTTTTTTCGTCCATATGAAATTTAATTTTGTTTGATTCCTTCTTACAGGATCTTCATTCATCTATCTCTGTTCTGAACTGTTTCTCCTGATCCAATTGTTGTAATATATCTTCAATCGAAGCTTTCTTTAGAAAATGCATGCTCTAACCTCTCTGTACATGTGTGTATTCAATAATATTTTTGTCCGTTGCCTGTGTCAAAAAAGTCGGATATCCCAATTATATAATCTTTTTTCATCAGCGAAAGATATTTTTATTATGTTTTATGTTTAATAGATTATTTCCTAAAATCATCTGCTTTACTTTATCATCAAAACATTTTGCACTATGACACCGTTCTATTACCCGCTCCCACTGTTCACAAAGTCTCGGCAGCAACTGACTATATACTGAAGTCCTTTTCTTGCTTCCGGGTATCCTGATGCCATAGTAGTCCTTTTTCCTGGCAATCACGCTCTCCCAAGGATTTTCTATTTCTTCTACATAATCACAATCCTGGTAAGCCGCTACTATCCATGCATCCGTACTGTCACATGGAACTGTAATCAGAACATCCTTATTATTTGTGTTAGTCCCCAGCCACATCCTTATCATTTTCTCCAGATGCTCTTCATATCCTCTCGCATTTTGTACATGCTTCCTGCAGGGCAAAACAACAGGGCATTGCCCCTCTATTACTTTTGTACATCTTAATGGGTGACTTTCTTCTCTGGCCTCGCACTCTACTGACCCACACAGACAATGCACTTCTCTTTCTTTCCTGGAAACATCCGCATCTATTTGAATAACAAGCAAATCAATCTGCGGCTTAACTTCGTGCAAAACTTTATCCAATACGCCGGAATTTGTTTCACACCACTTCCATACTCCTTTCCATCCATTTCCAAATCGCCCTGCCATATCCGGCTCTGGCTGCAGCCTTCTGTATTCGTTAACCTCACCTGTTATGTGGTCAATCACTTCTTTTATGACCATATAATCAGTCGGTCCTTCCCCCACAATGCCAATCACTTTCCTCATATCAGCTCCGGAACACCCCCTAATCTCCCATTTATCCACAATCTGGATAAGGGCTGTCCCAATTCCAATAGTTCCTTGGAAACCTGTATCCGGTCAATCACCACATATCCGTCTTTATTTCTGCTGACAGCAAAAAGTCGGATTTCATCATTGCACAAATCCAGACCATCTAATACCAAAGGATTATGCGTTGTCATAAACACAGTTCTATGAGACTCCAATATCAGTTGAGAAAAAATTTCTGTCAGCCTCTTTGCCAGTCTGGGATTCAAAGCATGGTCAAAGCTGTCAATGGCGAACATTGTCGGAGACTCCGGATGCATTGCCAAGCACAACATAAATAACACATACAACGCTCCTTCACTGGCATCATAACCAGTAAATGTAGCATTTGCTTTCAAAAACCTATCTTTAAACTCAATTACCTGACGCGTGGATGGAACACCCGGATTCAAATTTGCTTTTTTTGGCGCCGCAATATCAAAACCAGATGCCCAATCGATCAAATCAAGAATATCTTCTATATAAAGAGTGCCAAGTTTCATGTCTCCATCTACGCTTTTCAATATTTCCTTAAGCGCATCTGCCATCCGCCCCCCATTTAGGCCAATGGGTGCAACCTGTGTAGTGTCCGCAATGATTCCTCTAAGAGTAGGGGTATCCGGCTGATATATGCCATATTTTTCTATATACTGTCCCATTTTTCTGCATCGGTGGCCGTTAAGCGTTTCTGTAACCATAAAGTATCCTATATTATGATTCAACAGAGCAGAAGAACGATTGCTCCTCCCCCACAACAGATTTTCCGCCTGATTAATGCTTTCAGAATGATATTTCCAGGTATCATCATCTGTAGGTGTAGTTAAATGAACCGTATAATCATATCTTTCGTCATCCACCCATTGAATGCCCAAATCCACTGTAAGCCCTTCTCTCTTCATAGTCTTGAACTTTGATTTATACAAAGATGAAGCGCTTAACCGGATCCCTTTCCTTTGCAGAACATTGTTATTCACTCTGTCTGTCATGGCAGCACTCAATATACCAATTGCTTCCAATATCGTAGACTTGCCCGATCCATTTGCTCCAATAAATACATTCACTTTTCCGGGCTGAAAACTTACATCATACAAAGACTTAAAATTTTTAATATTTATTTCCTTGATTATCATGCTGTCTCCTTCATAAAACTATGGTAAATTTTATCTATTATAGAATCCTGTCTTGGATTCTATGATTAACAAAATTATAACATAGTATACCAAAAAACCATATCTAAATCACAAAAAACTTTAAGAAATAAATATTTTTATGATTTTAGATATGGTTTTAATTCCTATAACAAATAATATCTAACTGGTTCCCTTTACACCCCAGTCAACGTGTCAAAGGCCGCCGCCACTACCTCCCATCCCTCCAAATCAAATTCCTCCACTGCCCAATCTGCTCCTCCGTCATAAACCCATTGGAAGTCCCCATAAACCCAATCTTATAAGAAGCAAACAAAAGCGCATTCTTTACCGCAAACACCGAATCATGCGTCTTATTATAAAAATGCAGGAAACAGGAGAACAGAGCATTACCGGCGCCCACCGTGTTCACGACTTCATTGGTCTTGACCGTATCATAATGAGCGATGATATTCTTATCCTTATCATACAGAATCATCCCCGCCGCCCCCTGTCCGAGAAGAATGATTTTCGGACGGTAACGGACTGCCAGCGATTTTACGAACTCATACGGTTCACCTACCAGATGGTCATCGCTCACATAAAGAATATCCGCCGCTTTCAGGAAATCCTCGTTATAAGCCACCTTCTCCTTCCGATACTCCCGGATATTGACTGCAATCGGTTTACGCAGTTCCTTCCCTATCTTTATCAGCGGACGACAGAAATTGGCATTGGACACCACCAGCATCTCCGCACGCATGGCGCGCTCCCGAAACAGGTCTTCTTCATAAACCACATCCCTGATTTCTTTTGTATCTTCAAAAATCTGCTGTTTTCTGCTGCTATCGTAAAACACCACGGCCGTAGGCGTATAGCGCAGCTTCGGAAGCACATAATCCGTCACCAGCGTCACCTCGCTGTCCTTCGGATTAATCAGTTCCAGACTGTCTTCCTTCCCTATCACCGACATGAAATCGACGGAATTCCCCAGCCATTTCAATGCTATCGATTCATTATATGCATCTCCGCCCGTACTTATGAAAATCGTATTCGGTTTTACCGTCACCCCGGTATATTCTATGGGAATCTTATCCACCTTCACAATGGTCTCCCTCTGTATGATTCCGGCTACTAAAAACTTCCCCATATGCGTCGCCCCTTTCCTGCACCTGTCTGTCAAATATATCCGGCCGCACATACCGAATCTCCGGCCCTGTGCCGCCTCACTCTTTCGTCATGATATTCTTTTTAATCAGGAACAACACTTCATCCAAATTAATCGGCTTAGCCGTATGCGCATTCATTCCGCTCTCCAGACAATTCCTGATATCCTCCGAAAAGGCATCCGCCGTCATGGCAATAATCGGAATCGTCTGTGCATCCGGACGGCTTAAAGCCCGTATTGCACGGGTCGCCTCATATCCGTTCATTACAGGCATACGGACATCCATGAGAATCACATCATAATATCCCTGTTCGGATGCCTGAAACTTCTCCAGACAGAGCTGTCCATTCTCCGCCCATTCCAATTCCATGCCGATATCGGATAATAACTCTTTTAAGATTTCCCAGTTCATCTCATTATCCTCGGCAACCAGCACATGGCATCCTGCCAAATCCATATCCGGTTCTTCCTCGTCCGGCATCTCTTCCGCACCCATGTACTTCTTCAATCCATGGAATAACGTTGATTTGAACAACGGTTTGGAAATAAACCCGTCAATTCCCGCCTCTCTTGCTTCGCCTTCGAACTCACTCCAGTCATATGCCGAAATCAGAATAATCGGTACGTCCACCTCTATAATCTGCCGGATTCTCTTTGCTACCAAAAGTCCGTCCATACCGGGCAGCTTCCAATCCAGCAGAACAATCTGATAATCGTCTCCTGCCTGATGATGTCTCCTTACCATCTCTATCGCCGCCTCGCCGCTCAGCGTCCATTCGGCCTGTATACCGATGGATTTCAATGCGTCGGCCGCCGTACGGCACAATATCTCGTCATCATCTACCACCAGCATTTTCCATGCAGGAAGAATCATATCCTCTTCCGCTTCCGAAGCTTTTTCAAAGTCCAGAATCACATGGAACTCCGTTCCCTTATCCGGTTCGCTCTCCACGGCAATGGTTCCTTCCATCGTATCCACAATATATTTCGTGATTGCCATGCCAAGCCCGGCGCCCTCTGCTTTCCTGACACGCTTACTGTCCGCCCGTGTATAGGCATCAAAAATATGTGCCAGGAAGTCCTCGCTCATGCCGATTCCATTATCCTTAACCACAACATGTGTCCGGACATATTCATCGCCTTTCGGGGGCGCTGCATCTTCCTGAAATAAGGACAGTTCTATCATACCGCCCTCCTGCGTATACTTGACCGCATTGGACAGCAGATTCAACAGTACCTGATTCAGACGCACACTGTCACAGTACACATCCTCTGCCACTATATTGTCGATATGTACGTTAAAACTCTGATTCCTTCCCCTGACCTGCGTCTGTACGATACTGACAATTCCCTCCACCACTTCCCGCAGGGAAATCCTGTCTACCGTCAGCGTCATCTTACCGCTTTCGATTTTAGACATATCCAGCACGTCGTTAATCAGTCCCAGCAGATGTTTCCCCGACAGCGTGATTTTCTTCAGGCAGTTCCGCACCTGCTCCTTATCGTCGATATGCGCCGTCGCAATCGCTGTCATACCTACAATCGCATTCATCGGCGTACGGATATCATGGCTCATATTCGAGAGAAAGACGCTCTTTGCTTTAGTTGCTGCCAAAGCATCCTGGCGCGCCGCATCCAGCTCTTTCATCTGCTGGCAGGTCATCCTGAAATAAATATAAAATATGATTAGCAGTATGATAAAAATAACTGCACTGACACACATCGTAGCGATTGTCTGGTTCCTGTTCAGGTCTTCCACGGTCTGATTCAATACGCCGAAAGGCAGTATCGTCAGAAGATGCCATTCCGAATAAGGCAGCAGCGTGCAGTATACCTGCTGGCTTTTTCCGCCGAAATTTAAGATTCCCGAATAATCCTCCTTCTGATTCATGGACGCGGACAGTTCCCGGATATATGCATCTATCTTATCCGGCTCATCATCCCTGTATCTCTTATACAGACTATCAAAATAATCCTCGTACTCCGAGCTCATGTCGCTTACAATGAAACTGCCGTCCCGCCGGATGATATGAGAATATATCAATGCTTCCTCTTCATCCGTACCAAGCATTGTGCTGATATATTCTATGGGGACAGCCGCTACCATCGCCATACATTCCTTACCGTCCTTCATTGGATAATGCGCGCTGATACCAAACATGACCACTTCCCTGCCGGATGCGTCTTTCCCTACCGCAATCTTCTTCTCATGATTCCTCAATGACTCATAGAAAGGTTCCGGGTCCGCAAGATACAGCTGTTCCCCATCCAGCATTTCCATTTCTCCGTCCACGGTACATAGCGCCAGATAATTAAAATTCCTGACGCCGACCCTGTAAATTAACTCCTTATACAATTCATCCATATTCCCTATATCTGCCGGAACGACTTCCACCACCGCTTCCGCCTGCTCTAATTTTAAATCGATAAGCGTCCGGAAATGGGCGGAAATATGGTCATTTATCCCCGCCATATACAAATTTCCCACTTTATCAATGGATTCTTCGCTTACTCTGCTCATATATTGTCCCAAATACACAAATGCCCCTATGCTGATGAGCAGCAGCACGGTAAAACTTCCAATCAGAAAATAGGTTGTGCGTCTCCTTTTCTCATTATGTATATCCATAAATCTTTCCTTCCTGATTTTCCTATTTTTAAAGCAGCATGTACATGCCAAAATTATAACAGATATGAAAGCAAAAGACAATTTCTTTTAAAGAACTGTTCACCGCCGCCCCTTTCGTGTATAATAATAACAGATTTATTAAAAATACAGGACAAGGAGCCGAATGCATGATGAAAGAACAATTATATACCATTCCCTTAAACGATGCCATAAACGCCGACGACGAATGCCCTTTCTGCTTCGTAGAACGCAATGTAGAGCAGGACCTTCTGGATTTCACTTTAGGCTCCGGTTCCTCTTACATGGAAAGCGACATCCGGGAAGCCACCGACAAAGCCGGCTTCTGCCGCTACCATTTCAAGAAAATGTTTGATTACGGCAATACGCTCGGAAATGCATGGATTTTAAAAACCCACTACATCCGCATGAATCAGGAAATGAAAGAACAGTTCAAATCTTTCACTCCGGGCAAATCCTCCCTCATGAATAAATTCCGGAAAAATGCGGAAAGCGCCAATCCAATCGGCATGTGGGTGGAAGAAAAAGAGAAATCCTGCTATATCTGTAAACGTTATGAAGATACCTATGCCCGCTACCTGGACACATTCTTCGTCATGTACAAAAAGGACGAAGCATTCCGGGAAAAAATAAAAAACAGCAAAGGCTTCTGCCTCCATCACTTCGGCGATTTATGCGAAGCTGCAGAAAATAAGCTGAACGACAGGGAAAAAGCCGATTTTTATCCCATGGTATTTGCACTCATGGAAGACAATATGCAGCGCATGGCGGAAGACGTAGCCTGGCTGGTGGAAAAATTCGACTACCGCAATAAAGATGCCGACTGGAAGAATTCCAGAGATGCCATCCAACGGGGTATGCAGAAATTAAAAGGCGGCTACCCCGCAGACGGACCGTATCAGATGAATAAATAATATCCAATCCGCATAAAAGGGACGGCTCCTAAAAACCGTCCCTTTCATTCCGCCCTATTATGATAAAACCCGTTCTGCATGATATAAACCCGTTCTGTATGATATAAACCCGTCTGCATGATATAACCCTATTATGAAAGATATGTAATCTTCTTTAACATCTGCAGATAGGAATTAATCTCCGCCTGCATCATATTCGGATGAAACGTACCCTCCCGAAAACTTTTGTTCAGAATTCCCCTGACCGTATAGTCCAGCATGATTTTCATGCGTTCCACGTCTACCTCCGGCCGGAAACGGGATAAGTCGGCATGGCTCAGGATTTCCTCACGCAAATCCTCCAAAGCCCCCTTTTTCGTCTCTGTGGCATACAGCGCCTCTTTTACGTCTTCATATCTGGTACTGTCAATAAATTCCTGCATATACGGATAATTCTTCAGCACAAGCAGTTTTGCCCCTTCCATCCGTCTCCAGAGTTCAAAAAAATCATCTCCGTCCTTTCCGCCGCAGGCGGACAGTTCCAGCAGCATGAAACGCACACTGTAATCGAACAGAAAAGAATACAGACCCAGCTTATTTTGAAAATAATGAAACAAAAGCCCCTTGCTGATGCCGGCTTCCGCCACGATATCATCCGTACTTGCATGACGGTAGCCATTCATTGCAAAGACCTTCAGTGCGGCATTTATCATCCTGTCCTGTTTTTCTTTTTTCAAGTCAAAAAATTTCTCATTCATGGTATCTTATTTCCTTCATCTGTTTCGTGCAGGTATTGACTTTATGAGTCATTTCTAAATATAACATATTTTCAATAGCTGCACAACCTTAATATTATTTCTGCGAAACCGTGTAAGGCAGAACTGTTATCTTTGCGGCGGTTTCCGGTTAGAAATCTCCGGGTAAAAACGATTTTCAACCTTATTCATAAAAAATTTACACATAATCTCTTTCCTTTTTGGAAAAATAGTATTAATATATTCCTATAACACCGAATTGAAAGGAGTATTTTTATGGCTAAGAAATTCAGTAAATTCTTAATGTTTACTGCCCTTGCAGGCGCAGCGGCGGCGGGCGCCTATTATTATTTACAGAATAAGAACTCTTCCTACTCTGATGATATGGATGACGATGATGATTATGACGACTTCAGTGATGATCTCGATGATGATACGGAAGGCAAAGATTCTACCCGCAATTATGTTGCTTTAAATCTCGAACAGGCGGAAGAAGCTGCCAAAGAGGCAGCAGAAACAGCGGCGGACGCTGCCAAAGAAGCAGCGGAAACAGCCGGAGAAGCAGCTGCAGACGCTGCACAGACCGCTAAAGAAGCGGCAAAAGATATTGCCGAAACCACGGAATCCAAAATCGAAGAATTTTTCGATGATGATGACGACGCTTCGGATTCTGTTTAGTTAATTCAGCTCCATGACAGATATCTGTCATGGAGCGTTTTTTACCTTTTTTACCCTGCAGCGCTGCAAAGCTTAACTCTGTGCAATCTGTACCATCCGCTGCATATCCGAAATCAATTCCCTTGAATAATTCTCCGCTTCCCTGTACACCCGTTCCGCACCGGAATAGTCATGACTGCCCAGCGCATTCATAACCTCTGCGCCATACCGGTGGAACTTCCTGTGTTTCTCACCAAGGGCATCCCATATCGGTCTGACTCCCGGTATCCGGGGCGTCATGGCATAGTAGAAATGACCGAATCCGCACTTGGAGGAATCCAGCTGCAGCGGGATGATTTTCCGTTCATCCACCATACGTTTCAGGCTGCCCAGCCACGTATGATGTGCATTGATTGCATTGTTTACATATTTTACAAACTCATGGTTTTCCATCCGGAAGAAAGGATCTTCCGTCATGTTTCCCATCTGCTTTACTGTATCGTCCAGCGTCTTCTCGATACCCGATACCGGCTCTGCTGCTTTTTTCAGCTCCCCGCTGACCTGACGCATGAAATCGGTGCTGTTCCTTAACTGGTTTTCCATTTCCGCCATGGAACTGCTGATTTCCTCGCTCACTGCGGCAATGGAACTTATAGACTCATTCACTCTGGATACATGGTGCTGGCTCGCATCATTCAATGCCCATACATGATTGATTTTTTCCGACATGCTTCCCAATGCCTGAATCGTACTGTCGGTACTATGGACACTTTTCTGCGATGCAATCTTTATGTTCTCCAGGAATTCTCCCATATTTCCGGTCAGCTCCTGTGTTTTTTCCGCCAGCCCGCGGATTTCACCCGCCACCACTGCGAACCCCCTTCCGGCCATTCCGGCTCTCGCCGCTTCAATGGCCGCATTCAATGCCAAAAGATTCGTCTGTAAAGATATCGCATCGATACCGGCAATCACTTCGTTCATCCGGCTGATGATGTCCATCAGCTCATCCATATCACCCTGTAGTTCTCTGGAAACAGACACTGTCTGCTCAGAAAGGTCTTTAATCTGAGTCAGTTCCTCCTGTCCTTCTTCTATTTTCCGGTATACTTCTCCCGTATCCGATGAGACCTGAAGAATCGTATTGGTCAATTCTTCATGCTGGCTGTTCGCCCGTCCCGCTGCCGCAGAAGTTCCTGCTGCGGAACCGAAAACAGTTTCCGCCGCTCTCTCCACGCTGCGGGATATATCCATAATCTTTTCCGTCTGATACTGCATCGTTAAATCCAATGAACTAATCTGCATGACCGCTTTTATATTCTTATCCAAAAGTCCTGCAAATTGTTCCCTCCCCTTTAACAGTCTCCTGTAAATGCTGTCCAATTCCGGCTGTCCGGAATAATCCGCTTCCTTTAACTCTGAGACTGCTCTCATAAGCGCTTTTCTTCTCTTTCCAACCGCCATTCACATACCTCTCTTCTTTCTGAGAGTACTCCTTGAGTACTCTCTTGGTACTCCCTGGGCACTCTCTTTCACAAACGCGATGACACTCCCCGATATATAATTCCATAATACGGGATTTTATACTTTTTGCAAGCCCTTTTCTACTAAAAAATATTTCCAGTTAAGAATCTTCCCACGCCTGCTTCAGCCGCCCTACTCCTTTGCAAATCTGCTCCCTGCTTAAAGAAGCATACCCTAATATTATCATATTCCCGTTCCAATAAGGCGGAATATCCTCCATGCAGAACTCCGACAGGCCGTACACCTTCACTCCCGCATTCTTTGCCTGACGCACCAGCGCCTCCTCACTGCGCCCGCACTCATCCTGAAGCAGCAGATGCAGTCCGGCATTTGCTCCCAAAATTTTAAACTGCCCCTCCATCCCCTTCAGTTCACTCAGCAGCAAATCATGTTTATCCCGGTATATCTTCCGCATCCGGTTCAGGTGCCGCTCAAAATGTCCTTTTTCAATAAATTCGTTTAAAATCTTCTGGTCAATACCGGACACCGTGGTAGAATAAAAAGAACATTTTTCCTCGTACACCTTCAGAAGCGGCATGGGCAGCACCATATAACCGATACGAATGGCAGGCGCTATGGATTTGGAAAAAGTACCGATATAGATAACTTTTCCCAGCCGGTCCGAAGCCTGCAGGGACGGCACCGGTTTGCCTTTAAAACGGAATTCGCTGTCATAATCATCTTCAATCAGATAGCGCGTCTCCTTTTCCCCGGCCCATTTTAACAGTTCCATCCTGCGCCCAATCGGCATGACCACCCCCATCGGATACTGATGGGAGGGCATCACGTAGGCTACCTCCGCACCGCTTTCCCTTAATCCCTCTGCACTCATACCGCTGCTGTCCATCGCCACCGGCAGAATACGATAAGCAAACGATTCGAAAATACGATAAGCCCTTTTATAAGTAGGGTTTTCCATGGCGATTGCCACATGTCTGCCCAGCACCTTTTCCAACAGCATCAGGAGATAATCATTTCCCGCTCCGATGATAATCTGTTCCGGACTGCAATTTACGCCTCTGGATGTGTGGAGATAACGGGCTATGGTCTCCCGCAGCGCATAATCGCCTTTATGCGAACCGTATGTAAACATTTCACTGTTTGCACCTACCAGAATATTCTTCGTAATCTTTTTCCACGTCGCATACGGGAATGCGGTCATATCTATGGTATTCGGCGAAAAATCACAGAAATAAGACGGCGGCGTCCCTTTCCCGCTGTCTCTTCCTGCACAGACATTTACAGCCTTCCCTGCACCGGCTCCTCCTGTCTCTGTCAGGCCATCAGTCTCCCCGCCCTCTAAATCGAACAGTTCCTCCACCTGACAGACGAAATAGCCGCGATAGGGCCTCGCCTCAATATATCCCTCTGAGAGAAGCTGCCCGTAAGCAAGTTCCGCCGTGCTGCGGGATACCTGAAGGAATTCCGCCAAAGAACGAGTAGAGGGAAGCCTCTCTCCAACGCGAAACTTCCCTTTCCTTATCTCCGATTTTATATAATCATAAATCTGCTCGTACAGGTGCCTGCCGGTATCCTGTCTCAGTGCAATCGCCAAATCATTCATGCTTCCGCTCCGGTGCTTCCTTATTTTTTAGCGGCATTTTTTAACTTAATCTGCTTCATAATCTGTTCTTTCAAATCCCTTGCCTTATCTTTCATACGCGGATTCGCACTCACGGATGTGATAATGGATGAAACCAGCTTGGAAGCGACATCAAACTGTTCGAATTTGGTTGCCGTAACCGCAATCACATAGTCCACTGTCGGCTCATCCATTCCGCACATGGGAAAACTCTCCGACTGTCTTGCTGCAAGGAAGCCGTCCAGCGCATTTTTCAGGAATTCCATTTCCTCGTCGTCAATCTGCTTTTTCTTAGCCGCATATTCCGGGTCTGCCTTATCGAGGCTCTCTCCTTTACCGCGCAGAAGCCATGCCGTCTTTAAACAGATATACGCTTTCTCGCTCGGCTTCGCCAGCTTCACGATGGCATTTGCCAATGCTACTTTATAACGGTCCAGCGCCTCGTCATAAGTGTAGAGTTCCTTATATTCCTCGCGTGCCTTGAAATTTGCGGAAATCATTTCCTTAATCCTTTTCGCCTGCGGGGAAGTGATAAACTTAAAATACCGGCTCAGGGTCGCGTAACCGCAGCACGGACACATAATGATATCATATTTCAGCAAATCCACATGCTCATATTTCGGACGCAAATCCGGGTCTGTCCCAATCAGCTTGGCTTTTCCGACTTTCACCGTTCTGGATTTGAATTCCTTATCACAGATAGGACAGGTAAAACTTTTATCAAACAGAAAGTCCTGCTCCTGTACCTGCGGCGGCGGGGGCGGTGCTGCTGCTACCCTCTCCTTTTCCTTAGGCTTTTCGTACAAATCCATATTTTCCAAATTCGAAAGACCGAACCCTTCCAGGCCGGACAACAATCCACTCATATTTTCTCCTCCACATTCATGTATTATATTTACTTAGGCAGCACATAAGAACTTTTCAGGGATACAATTCTGTTAAATACAGGCGCTCCCGGTTTGGAATCCTTATAATCCACACAGAAATAACCCTGACGGACGAACTGGAAACTCTCATACGCCTTTGCTTCCGCTAAGGCAGGTTCCAGATAACATTCCTTTAACACAGTGAGCGAATCGGGATTCAGGTTCAGGGAACCATCCTCATTATACACACCCTTTTCCTCATCTATGATATTTTCGTACAGCCTGACCTCCGCTTTCACCGCTTCGGCCGCCGGAACCCAGTGTATCGTCCCCTTTACTTTTCTTCCGGTAAATCCGGTACCGCATTTCGTCTCCGGGTCATAGGTACAGTGTACCTCTGTCACCCGGCCGTCCTCGTCCTTCACGCAGCCGGTACAGGTAACGAAATATGCATTCATCAGCCGCACCTCATTACCCGGATATAACCGGAAATACTTCTTCGGCGGCTCCTCCATGAAATCCTCCCTGTCGATATACAGTTCCCTTCCAAACGGCACTTCCCTCATCCCCATAGCCTCATTTTCCAAATTATTGGCCACGGTCAGCATCTCCGTTTTTCCTTCCGGATAATTGTCGATAATCAGTTTCACCGGATCCAGTACCGCCATCATTCTGGGACGCTTCATTTTCAAATCTTCCCTGATACAGTATTCCAGCATCGCATAATCCACGGAGGAATTGCTCTTGGATACGCCGCACAGTTCCACGAAAGACCGGATGGATTCCGGTGTAAAACCCCTTCTTCTGAGAGCGGCGATGGATACCAGACGGGGGTCATCCCAGCCGTCCACGGTTCCGTCCTCAACCAGTTTTTTAATATACCGTTTGCCCGTCACCACATTCGTTAAATACATTTTGGCAAATTCTATCTGCTTCGGCGGATGTGGATATTCCAGTTCCCTTACCACCCAGTCATACAGCGGTCTGTGGTCCTCAAACTCCAAAGTACAGATAGAATGCGTAATCCCTTCTATGGCATCTTCGATGGGATGGGCAAAATCATACATCGGATAAATACACCATGCATCGCCCGTATTATGATGGGCCATATGAGCCACACGATAGATAATCGGGTCACGCATATTGATATTCGGGGATTTCATATCGATTTTGGCACGGAGCACCTTTTCACCGTCCCGATATACGCCGTTTTTCATATCCTCGAACAATTTCAGGTTTTCTTCCACACTCCTGTCCCTGTTGGGGTCGTCCTTTCCGGGTTCCGTTAAAGTTCCACGGTATTCCTTCATCTGTTCCGCCGTCAGGTCCGACACATATGCTTTCCCTTTTTGAATCAGTTTCACCGCACACTCGTACATCTGTCCGAAGTAATCGGAAGCAAAGAACAGCCTGTCCTCCCAATCCGCTCCAAGCCATGCAATATCTTCCTTAATGGATTCCACGAATTCCGTCTTCTCTTTCGTCGGATTCGTATCGTCGAAACGCATGTTGAATTTCCCGTTATACTGCTGCGCCAGCCCGTAATTCAGCAAAATACTCTTGGCATGTCCGATATGCAGATATCCGTTCGGTTCCGGCGGGAATCTGGTGTGGACCGTATCATATACTCCCTCCGCCAAATCCCTGTCAATAATCTGTTCGATAAAATTTCTGGAAACTACTTCCTTTTCTGTATCCTTAACTTCTGTTACGTCCGTCTTTTCCACTTCACTCATCCTTATTCTACGCCTTGAAACGCCCTTCGTCCGGCTTACCTCCTCCATTGACTATTCAACGGTAAAAACACCAATTTATCCTATCTTAGCATAAAATAGGCAAATAATAAAGAGATTTTATCACGATTTTATTATGATTTTATTACGGACAGACAAAAAAACTAAATTCGTGACAGTCCGGCCGTCCATAACATTTCATTTAAGTGCATTGTCCGACGGCACTGCGCCCGCTGCATGACATACAGGCCGGAAACCATATAGTTCCCAGCCTGCACGTCTTAAGAATAAAAAACAAGAAAATCAAATCCTTATTCAGTATAGCACAAATTTCCTATTTCTCCTGTCACCGTAAAAAATGCTTCCCTAACTGTCAAAAATATAACCTCATACATCTTTTTGCTGCATATCTTTTTCCATAAGCCTGAAAAAGTATGTACAGCTTCTTAAAAATTCGGGCAGCGCCCGCACCTGCGCTGCGGAAAAACGACTGAACATCCCTACCGCTTCATCTGCATAAACCGCATTCGCTTTCACAAGGCTGTCGCACATCAGTTCATCCATGGAACAGTCCAGTACATTTGCAATATCCACCAGCTTCTCCAGACTCACTTTCGTTTTTGCATTTTCGATGTTGCTGATATGCTGTGTGGATACCTCCGCTGCCTCCGCCAGCTTCGCCTGCGACATGCTGCCCCTCTTTCGCTGTTCACGGACTCTCTCCCCCAACTTCCCGTAATCTACCGACATATTCATCACCTTCACCCTTTTTACATTCCCACTCAGATTCATGGTTTCATTTTATCGAATCCGGAAAGAAAAGAAAATCAACTGCATAAATAGAGTATTTACACAGTTGATTTTATATCAAAAGATGACAGATTCACGATTCTGTTTATTCATCCACACTGTAATTGGGCGCCTCTTTCGTGATATGGATGTCATGGGGATGACTTTCTTTCAGGGAAGCTGCGGATATCTTTATAAACTTTCCGTTCTCCTGCAGTTCCCTGACGGTTGCCGTACCGCAGTATCCCATACCGGAACGCAGTCCGCCCATCAGCTGGAATACCGTATCCTCCACGGTTCCCTTATATGCCACGCGTCCTTCCACGCCCTCCGGCACCAGTTTCTTTGCATCGGACTGGAAGTAACGGTCCTTGCTGCCGTTTTCCATCGCCGCAATGGATCCCATGCCGCGGTAAACCTTGTATTTTCTTCCCTGATACAGCTCAAATGTTCCCGGACTTTCATCACAGCCTGCAAAGATACTTCCCATCATGCAGACGCTTCCGCCTGCCGCAATAGCCTTGGTCATATCGCCGGAATACTTAATGCCGCCGTCCGCAATAACCGGGATACCGTATTCCTTCGCCACCGCATAAGCATCCATAATCGCCGTAATCTGCGGTACGCCGATGCCTGCTACCACACGGGTGGTGCAGATGGAACCGGGTCCGATACCTACTTTTACCGCATCCGCTCCCGCTTCAATCAGGGCCTTCGTTCCTTCGCCCGTTGCCACGTTGCCTGCAATCACCTGCATATCGGGATATTTTTCTTTAATCATGCGCAGACACTTCAACACATTCTCGGAATGTCCGTGGGCGGAATCCAGCACGATGACGTCTACCTTTGCATCGGCCAGGGCGCCTACCCGGTCCAGTACGTTTGCCGTAATGCCCACGCCGGCGCCGCACAGCAGCCTGCCCTGCTCGTCTTTGGCCGCCAGGGGATATTTGATTGTCTTCTCGATATCCTTAATAGTAATCAGACCGACCAGATTATAATCTTCGTCCACAATCGGAAGTTTCTCTTTTCTCGCCGCGGCAAGAACCTGCTTCGCTTCTTCCAGCGTAATGCCCTCCCTCGCCGTAATCAATCCCTCCGATGTCATGGATTCTTTGATTTTTTTCTTAAAATCCGTTTCAAACTTCAGGTCGCGGTTTGTAATGATACCTACGAGTTTCCGGCCCTCCGTAATCGGCACGCCGGAAATCCTGAATTTTGCCATCAGAGAGTCCGCGTCCCCCAGTGTATGGTCAGGAGTTAATGAAAATGGGTCCGTAATAACGCCGTTTTCCGACCGTTTCACCTTATCCACTTCTTCTGCCTGCGCTTCTATAGACATATTTTTGTGGATAATTCCGATTCCGCCCTGCCGCGCCATGGCTATTGCCATCCGGTTTTCAGTGACGGTATCCATCCCTGCACTCATCATCGGAATGTTGAGTTTGATTTTCTTCGTAAGCTGTGTCGCCAGGTCTACCTGATTCGGAATCACCTGCGAATAACTCGGTACAAGCAATACATCGTCAAATGTAATTCCTTCGCCAATTATCTGACCCATCTTTCTTCCTCCTATCGTTTTTATGTGTGTTGTCCCGGTTCCATACCGGTTTTTATAATTGAATAGTGATGTAAGTTTGAAAAAGTGTACCAAACTTACATCACTATGTCAATCCGAATTTTTCATCACGGACCAGTCATCAGTCCGTAAATACCTTCCTCGGTGCAATATTCTTAATCGCCTTAATCATTTCCTGATTCGGCTCCAAAACAATCCTTTCCCCGCTGTCATAATACATCACATACCTGGCTTCCGGCTGTTTCGCCTCGCCGGAACTGTAATCCACGGTCTTCACATTCCTGTTCTTAAAACTGTCCAAATGGTAGGAATTCATGGGCGCAAGAATTTCCATGCGGTTTAAATCATACTGTGCCGCCCTCTTCCTCTTCGTCTTCGCCATCACCTTGTCCACGGTGAGTTCCTTATCCAGATACAGATACTCATACTCCAGTTCCGCATTCATATATACAAAGTAAGCAATTACCGCCATCAACAGACCGACAATCAGCGCCGGTGCAAAAATGAAGCCCAAAAAGATGAACGCAACGGCCAGCATAATCGTAAGCGCCCGAAGGAACCCCTTTACCGGATTCGATTTTTTCTTTACCAGACATTCCACATATGTTTCACTCATTCTATTACCCATCCTATCTGTATTTATTGAACGCCGCTTCCCAAATGCGCTCTAATATTTATATGATATCATATTACAAAATGAGAAAAGATGCAAGAGCGGAATTGTTACTAAAAATTTTATACTCTCTTCCCGTTCCTTTCATTGACACGCAGGCTTTTAAAAGTTATGATATTTTCATTCGGTACAAAAAGTCCGCGGCCCGGACTTGGAAAATTGGAAAAGAGGTAAAAAGCGATGGCAATGCATGATGAAATACGGGAGCAGCAGAAAAAACTGCAGGGAAAGACTTTTAAGGAAAAACTGGGATACTTTTGGGATTATTATAAAGTACATACCATTGTCGCCCTCATTGTTCTTATTTTGGGCGGCGCGCTGATACGGGATATCGTCACCTCCAAGGAGGAAGCTTTCTCGGCAACCCTGTTAAATGCCTACGGCAGTGAAAGACAGAGCATCTTTGAAGATGACTTTGCCGGATATGCGGGGATTGATACGGAAACTTACAGCTGCTATATCGATACCACTTCCACGCTGAATTATAAAATGACCTCCGAAGTCGACCTGGCAATCTTCCAGCGTCTTGTAGCCATGGCGCAGACCGGCGGTCTGGATGTGGTGACGGGCGACCTGATGCCTTTTACCCATATTGCGGGCACCGGCATGTTCCTTGACCTTCGGGATGTTTTGACCGATGAAGAATATGCCCGTTATGAGCCTTATTTTTATTATATTGACGGTGTCTTATTAGAAGATGATGACGAGGATGTCACTTATGACTCCGATGGTTCCACCGACTTCATCGATACCAGCATTGACCATACAGACCCCTCTTCCATGGAAAAACCGATTCCGGTCGGAATCTATCTGCCCGATAGTGCGAAGCTGGAAGAATACGGCTGCTACACGCTCAGCGGGGAAACGCCGATATTCGGATTTATCTTTTCTTCTGCCAGATTAGAGACTGCGAAGCAGTTCCTGCAATATTTAACGGAATAAAAATGTGCATCAAAAACCGGGCCCCAACCGCAGGCCCGGCTTTTTTGACCACCTTATAGCTGTACTTCCACAAATATCTCATAAATAGCTCTGATTGCATTCTCAAAATCGGAATTGGAAACACCGATGATGATATTCAATTCGCTGGAACCCTGGTCAATCATCCTGACATTCACATTTCTGTGCGCCAAAGAGGAGAAAATCCTTCCCGCCGTTCCCCTCGTGGACTTCATGCCCCGCCCTACGACTGCAATGAGCGCCAGGTCCGACTCGATTTCAATGGTATCCGGGTCCGCAAGCCTGTGGATGGCCGCCGCCACCTTCTGCTCTTTATCCATGAATTCGTCCTGATGCACGAATACGGTCATCGTATCGATGCCGGAAGGCACATGCTCAAAAGAAATACCGTAGTCTTCAAATGCCTGAAGCACTTTCCTGCCGAAGCCGATTTCGGAATTCATCTTATCTTTTTCGATATTCACCGAACAGAAACCTTTCTTTCCCGCGATACCCGTAATGACATATTTGGATTTCTGACAGGTGCTTTCCACAATCCATGTGCCTTCATCCGCCGGCGCATTGGTATTCCGAATGTTAATCGGTATCCCTTCCCGCCGGACAGGGAAAATCGCATCTTCATGAAACACGGTAAATCCCATATAGGAAAGCTCTCTCAGTTCCCGGTAAGTAATCGTCTCTATGACCGGAGAATTCTCGATAATGCGCGGGTCAACCACTAACAATCCCGATACATCCGTCCAGTTTTCATACACATCCGCTTTTACGGCCCTTGCCACGATAGAACCGGTGATATCGGAACCGCCTCTGGAAAAGGTCTTTATCTTTCCGTCCTCATATGCACCGTAAAATCCGGGGATGACCGCCTTTTCCACTTTTCCCAGCCTTTGGGAAAGAATCCCGTTCGTCTTTTCCGCCGCAAATTCCCCGTTCTCCTCAAAGACAATTACCGCAGCCGCATCGATAAATTCAAAGCCGAGATAATTTGCCATAATAATACCGTTCAGATATTCCCCTCTGGAAGCCGCATAATCCTCTCCCGCTCCGGCCTTGAAATTCTTTTCAATCGTTTTGAACTCCTCATCCAGCGAAAGTTCCAGTTTCAGCCCTGAAATAATCTCCTGATAGCGTGCCTTAATAGCCTTTAAATCGGCTTTAAAATCTTCTCCGGCCGCCGCCTTGTCATAGCAGGCATAGAGCATATCCGTCACTTTAGTATCCTTGCTGTCGCGTTTGCCCGGCGCCGAAGGGACTACATATCTCCTTTCCGTATCCCTGCGGATGATTTCTCCCACTTTCTTAAACTGTTCGGCACTGGCAAGGGAACTGCCACCGAATTTCACTACTTTCTTCATGTTAATTCTCCTCCTGGAACAAATGCTCTATTATCTTATGCCCCTCGGCAATATAATTGCCGCTTTCACGGCCCGCTTCTTCATTATAATCCCATGTCTCAGATAAAGGCGCCGTACTGTCATACAGCATATAAGGAACGCTGTCAGCGGTATGGGTGCGCACACGGATGGGTGTCGGATGGTCAGGCAGCACAAGCAGGCGGTAATCCACGTTTTCCGCATCCAGCCGTTCGGTCAAAGGCTTCAGAACGCGGCTGTCCAGATATTCGATTGCCTGTACTTTCTTCTCCACACTGCCCTGATGCCCCATTTCATCCGGAGCTTCTATATGGATATAGGCAAAATCATAACCGTCTTCCAACACCGCTTTTAACGCCGACTCCGTCTTGCCCTCATAATTGGTATGGAGCCCGCCGTTGGCGCCTTCCACAAGGCTGACGCCCATTCCTGCGCCTACAGCGATTCCTTTCAGCAAATCCACCGCCGAAACCATCATACCTTTTTTTCCTGTTTTTTCTTCAAAGGAAGTAAGTCCCGGTCTGGTTCCGGCTCCCCAGAACCAACAGCAGTTAGCGGGATTCAGTCCCTGCTTCTTCCGTTCCACGTTAACGGGGTGGTTCACGAGAATCTCATAGCTTCTCTCCATCATCCGGCGCAGGTTTGCATCTTCCGGAAGGTACTGCCCGATTTTCTGCGTCAGTACATCATGCGGCTGCGCCAGTTCCACTACCTGCCCTTTATCCCAAATCAGACAATGTCTGTAACTGGTTCCTACGTAAAATTTATATGTATCCGTTTCCAGTTCCTTTCTTACCGCTTCCAACAGAACCGCGCAGTCCTCTGTGCTGATTTCACCGGAACTATGGTCGATGATGGTCTGTTCCTCAAAAGGTACATCCTCCTCGGAAATCGTCACGATATTACAGCGCAGGGCAATATCCGTCTCCTTCATCGGCACCCCGATACTGAGCGCTTCCAGCGGGGAGCGCCCCGAATAATAAATCTTCGGGTCATAGCCCAGCACCGAAAGATTAGCCGTATCGGAGCCCGGCTTCATTCCCTCCGGTATAGTATGCACCATCCCGATTTCCGACTTTTTGCTCAAAGCATCCATCACCGGCGTGCCGGCATATGCGAGAGGCGTCTGATTTCCCAGCGTCTCGATGGGTTCGTCCGCCATGCCGTCACCCAGTACAATTATATATTTCATAATCTTCCTCACTTCTATCCTATTATTACCTGTATTATTTCCATTCAGACCGCCTGCACCGCGCAGACAGCACCCGGACCCTTTAGAATGCTTCAGAACTCTCCAGAATTTTTAAAAAGCAGCTTTCCGCTTTATCCCTCCAGACGTATCCGGTTCAGCACGCATCCTAACTGCTCCGCTTTCTCCGCAAATTCCTTTTCGCTCATTTCCTCCGTAATGAATGCATATTCCCCCTTGACATCCGCTACGACCACTCTCATCATGCCAAAGATGTCCACTGCTTTCCTCTCTGCTTCCGCTTTTGTACGGACGAAAAACCTGTGCCTGATATCATCTACCGGGGTCTGTTTCACATCCTCATCATCCCAGAAACACATAATCGTCTTTCCGATATGTCTTGCACAGTCAACCACATCGGAAACTACCGCACTCGCCGTAGGCAGCTTACCGGCACCGCGCCCGTAATACATGGAATCCCCCAGCATATTGCCATGGACGAATACCGCGTTAAACACACCGTTCACGCCGTGCAGCGGATGACTTACGGGAATCATGAACGGAGCCACCATAGCATAGAAACTGCCGTCTTCGGCCTCCCGGCTCATCGCCAGCAGCTTGATGGAGCGTCCCAGCGCCTTTGCATATACGAAATCAGCAGCCGTAATCTTCGTAATTCCTTCGGTATAGATATCTTCATACTTTACATTTTTCCCTGTCATCAGGGAAGAAAGAATCGCTATTTTGCGGCAGGCATCGTAACCTTCCACATCCGCTTCCGGATTGCGCTCTGCATATCCTTTTTCCTGCGCCTCTTTTAATACTTCTTCAAAATCCACTCCCTCCGCTGCCATCTTGGAGAGGATATAATTGGTAGTCCCGTTCAGGATGCCTGTTACCGCATCGATTTTCTCCGCCGTCAACGAATAGTTAATCGGACGGATAATCGGTATTCCGCCGCCTACGCTGGCCTCAAACAGATAATTGCATTTATTTTCCCTTGCAAGACGCAGGAGTTCCGGCCCGTGGTTCGCCACCAGTTCCTTGTTGGAAGTACATACACTCTTGCCTTTTAACAGCGCCTGTTTGGAAAAGTCATACGCAGGCCTGATACCTCCCATCGTTTCACAGATGATTGCCACCTCCGGGTCATCCAGAATGACATTCACATCATGCACCACTTTGGATTCGTAAGGGTCTCCGGGAAAATCCCTTAAATCAAGGATGTATTTCACATTCAGTTCTTCCCCCGACTTCTTGTTGATTTCCGCTTTATTCTTTTCAATTACTTCCACTACACCGCTGCCTACGGTACCGTACCCTAATACTGCTACATTTATCATTTTGCTCCTCCATTCCTCTGCATTCCTTATTCTTTTGCCAGCACCTTTACATCATGCACACCCCGGTGCGCTTCCAGAGTTTCCAACATCTGTGACACATCTCCCGTGGCAGGAAGCACCTGCACACTGATGCTCAGGGATGCCACACCGTTTATCGGAATACTCTGGTGAATCGTAAGTATGTTGGCATTAAAATCAGCGATTACTTTCAGCACATCCGACAGCACCCCCGGCTCATCCTCCATCTGGAGCGTGAGGGTTATCGTGGTTCCCTGCGCATTGTCATGGAACTGGAAAATATCATCCTTGTACTTATAAAAAGAACTGCGGCTGATACCCACCTGCTCCGTCGCCTCATGCACACTGGCCACCCTGCCGGTCTCCAGCAGGCGTTTTGCTTCCAACACCTTTAGGAGTATCTCCGGTATCGCTTTTTTCTTCACTACAAAATAACTGCCTGTCGTGCCCATGCAAACACCTGTGCTTCTTCTTTCTTTTAAAATTTCCTTTCAGGTTTTTATTCCCGCGAGCAATGAGTCAAAATCATGCTTGCATGACTTTGACTTTGAACCTTCCCGAAATGGATGAAAGATGTCCGTGTGTTAAATACAGCCGTGCGCGTCAGTCTTTCATTCGCGGACAACTGTTTGTCACCGAGAGATATTGTAGCATAATACATGACACATAGCAACCAAAAATATAAAAAAATATTACAGTCAGGCAACAGTTCCGCCCAAAGAACGCCTGAACGGAACCGCAGTCAGAAGAAATTTTCCTGCGCACCCCCGTGCATCAAAAAAGGCGTATGGAGCAAAACCACACACCTTTTTTGCGCCCATAAAAGTCAACATCCACACGGGAATCAAATACCCCTCTGCAGAGCGCAAACACATCTTCGATGTGTTGGTATTTGACCCTCACGGCAGTCGCCAAATGTTGCAGACACCTGGCTCGTTGCCCGCGGGAATAAATGAGCGGAAATATTACGGCCGCTGCCGCATACTGTTTCATCCGGTTCTTTAGAGAAGAGATTCATACAATCCGGTAATATCCTCCACGCTTGTCTCCTTCGGATTACCGGGACGGCAGGCATCATCATATGCCGACTGCGCAAGGAAAGGAATGTCCTCCCTCTTTACGATATCCTTCAGATTATCCGGAATCCCGACATCCTGAGACAGTTTCTTAACCGCATCCACTGCAGCCTTACGGTATTCCTCCACACTCATGGACTCTGTCCCCTCCACGCCCATTGCCTGTGCAATATATTTATATTTGTCCCCTGTTGCCTCCGCATTATACTCCATAACCGTCGGAAGGATAATCGCATTGGCAATTCCGTGCGGGGTATCATATAATGCTCCCAGCGGATGCGCCATGGAATGTACGATGCCAAGCCCTACATTGGAAAAGCCCATACCGGCCACGTATTGTCCCAAGGCCATTCCTTCCCGGCCCTCCGGCGTATTGTCCACCGCCCCCCTTAAGGAACGCGCAATGATTTCAATCGCTTTCAGATGGAACATATCCGACAGTTCCCATGCACCGGCTGTAATATAACCTTCAATCGCATGGGTCAGGGCATCCATTCCGGTAGCCGCCGTCAGTCCCTTTGGCATGGAAGCCATCATATCGGGATCCACTACTGCCACAACCGGTATATCATGGGGATCCACGCATACCATCTTCCGGTTTTTCTCCACATCCGTAATCACGTAATTAATCGTTACTTCTGCCGCTGTTCCTGCCGTTGTCGGCACCGCAATAATAGGAACGCACTTATTCTTTGTCGCCGCTGTTCCTTCCAGGCTCCTCACATCCGCGAACTCCGGATTGTTGATGATAATTCCTACCGCTTTCGCCGTATCCATGGAAGAACCGCCTCCGATTGCCACAATGTAATCCGCGCCGCAGGCTTTAAAAGTCTCTACACCGGTCTGCACGTTCTCAATGGTCGGATTGGGTTTGATGTTGGAATACAATTCATACGCCAGTCCTGCCCCGTCCAGTACGTCCAAAACCTTTTTCGTCACACCGAATTTCACAAGGTCCGGGTCGGAACATACAAACGCTTTCTGAAAACCCCTTCCTTTCGCCTCATCCGCAATCGCCGCTATCGCTCCTGCCCCATGATAAGACGTTTCGTTCAATACAAATCTGTTTGCCATAAGTAACCTCTCCTTTTTTAGTTATATTTTCTTATATATAACCATTATCTGTCAAGCTTATTCTGCAAACCACCCAGACACCTGCTAAAGAACCGTCCGCAAATATTCCTCAAGCATCTTCGCTGCCCTCGCATGGGATTTTTCCCCCGGATGTTCGCGGGAGCCCACTGTCTCCTCCGTCGCAGCCGGAAGCTGGAGAAAGGCAACATTAGTATCCCCCGTTTCCCTCTGGTAACGGTTCATGGCATCCGTAATAGCAAAGGTCAGGTCATATCCCAGCATCCCATATGTCCACACGATATGGGATTCCGGATTGTTCTTCCGGATTACACCGAGGAAATCAACAACTGCCTGTTTTAACCGTTCTATATCCTCCGGATGGTAAGTTCCGTCGGGATTCCTGCGCTGCTGAAATGTTTGTCCTGTCACCGGGTCATTCCATTCCGGCTGGTTAAATGCACTCGCATCATTGGTTCCCAGATTTACAATGACAGCATCCGGCTTCCAGCTTTGGAAATCATAAGGTTTCCCCGCTCCCAGCTTCCCGTTCCTCTCTCCGGCTGCCAGACCGCAGATTTTCTCATACCGGGACGGAATATTGTGACGCGGGTCATTGTCCCATCCACACAGTATCCCCCAGCCGCCCTGGGAAATCAGACGGTACTCCGCATCCAGTGCATCGGAAACCATTCTTGCGTAATTCCGGCTGACGCTCATATACATGGGAAGCCAGTCCATATCTGTTTTTCCCCCATAAGTCCCCTCTCCGGAAGTAATGCTGTCACCGATAAATTCCAGCTTATAACGCCTGTCAGAAACCGGAAGGAAAGCACCGTCACTCCGGAATCCCCTGATTAGCAGGCAGCATCCGCCGTCTGCCGACATAGCCTGAAGCTCCCTGAAAAACCGCACATTTTTTACGCTGTCCGGACTCATCCCCCGAAACAGGCACAGGGAATAGCTGCCCGGCATCAGCATCTGCCTGCTCAGAAACGCGCCGTTCACGGCTGTCCAAATCCACGGCTCATACAAATCAAAATCCACTTCCACATCAATCCAGAGCTCACTGCCCGTCACATTCACTTCTATGCCGCTCCCCTGACTGAACAACGGCAGCGGCTCCTGCCCTTCATCCGTCCTTCCGTGGATTTTGTAATTTTTTGCTTCTTTCAGGCTGTATTCTTTTAAATTTTCATTCCGTACCATCTTTTTTCTTCTCCCATTCTTTTAATATATAGTAAACGAAATTTCTAATATCGTTTACTATTGCAGTACCGCGCAAACCTGCTATTACCAGTGTATTTCTTTCCGACCGTTTTTTCAAGAAAAAAGTAAGACTGGCAAATCACATCAAAACAAACTCAACTGCTCATACCTCTCCGGAAATTCCCGCAAATACCGGAAACATGCATCCGTATCGCACACGATTCCATTCGCACGGCATTTTTCCTGCAGCAGCCCCATCAATTCCCGGTTCCTGTCACTTGGCAGCTCATAAGAATAGCCATACTTCCGATGGTACTTCTCTTTCATTCCCAGAAAGTGCCTGTCCAACGCCCTGTAAAAATATTCCCTGTCACCCTCGCGCAAAGTCACACCCATGCCAAACGTAATAATCCCATACACTTTCGCAGAAATACAATAATCCAAAATTCCCTCAATATTTTCCCTCGTATCGTTAATAAAAGGCAGAATGGGAGACAGCCAGACAATCGTGGGGATTCCGTTTTCATGAAAAATCCGCAGTGCCTCTGCCCGCTTTTTTGTGCTGCAGACATTCGGCTCCAATATCCTGCACAACTCCTCATCATAAGTCGTCAGCGTCATCTGCACCACACATTTTGCCTTTTCATGAATCCGTTTCAGAAGCTCCAAATCCCTGAGAATCCTGTCCGATTTCGTCTGAATTGCCACACCGTACCCGTAACGCTCAATTAGTTCCAGACATTTCCTTGTCAGCCCAAGTTCCTCCTCGCAATGCATATAAGGGTCACACATTGCCCCTGTCCCAATCATACATTTTTTCCGTTTGGAACGGAGAGCTTTTTCCAACAGTTCCGGTGCGTTCTGTTTTACTTCCACATCTTCAAAATCATGGGTAAACCCGTAACATCTGCTCCTGCTGTCGCAGTAGATACAGCCGTGGGTACATCCCCGGTAAAGATTCATGCCGTTCCCCGACGATAAAATACCTTTCGCATTTACAAAGTGCATATCAGAACCCCTTTTCCTCCGATGCAGCTTTCCATTCTCCGCCGACTTCTTTCCGCACCGGATGACGGAGCACCGTTTTTCTTTTTGACACTTCCACCCGGTTAGGGTCTGACAAATAGATTTCGTGATGCATCCGCTCTCCCGTAATATCGTTGACATATCCGTTCTCTAACAGATATTGGTTCATTTTCTCCACCGTCTCAGGCTCATCGTCATAAGAGCCTGTGTGCATCGCCTGCACACACAAGCCCTCTTCCATCGAAAGCAGTTCTACACAGGAAGCATCCAGCCCTTTCTTCCTTTTCACTTCAGCGGCTGCCCATTGCAAATCCTTTTCCGATATAAAATCCGGCACACGGATAACGGAAATCCAGCAAAATCCATCCTTATTCCCAGCAGGGTCATACTCCCTGCCATTCACACCCGCGTTTCCGTCGTCAGCACCGGCTCCCGCTGCTTCCTCCTGCCACCAGAATCCCTCTAAGGGCGGCACTACGTATTCATAAAAACCTTCAATCCGGTAATCGGTTTTGTAACTCATTTTCAAGGTATAAGAAACCGCATATAACAGGGAAACGGCTTTCTGGTAATCTCCGCCCTCCTCATTGGGATTCCCTTTTCCGCGTACTGCCAGATACTGCATCGGGGGAACGGATAGGATTTCCGGCCGGGTTTTCGGTAAATAGAACTTTTTCTGTTCTCTTTTAAAATCAAATGGCATTTGTGTATACCTCCGCTTCCGTAACCATTCAGCCTATGCCGAACAGTTACCCGCCTGTTTCGCATGATTGAATGGAACTCTTGTTTTTTATTATACACCTCTTTTCCTGACAACAGAATGTCATATTATAAAACAATAAACTTCCTCAACAGAAGCGCCCTTGCATCCTTTATTCCCTCGCAAAAAAACTCTGTAAATAATGAAAAGCCCACAGACTCGTACCGGAATCTGCAGGCCTGCATTATTTCATACTGCTGTTATAATATTTTCAGCAACCAATCCTGAATACCTCAACAGAGTGCGGTCTCAACCTTACTACCATTCCTTTAGTAAAATTACCCAATTTCTCTTTTTGTACAAAAACCTCTTTTGTTTTGGAATCATATGCAGGATATCCTAAATGAATCAACAAAGTAAGTACACCATCTTTTATCTTAAAGCTGCACATGTCATTTTAAAAACTGCGCGTATTGACCTTCACATTCCCGGTGCCTGATTCGACGGCGGCAGGCAGGTATGGTTCCGGCAGACATAATAAGTCGTCTTCCCGTCAAGCAGTTGATACTCCTCCGTTTCCTCCGTAAGAACTTTTACTTCCGCATAAAGAGGCAGATTTTTCCTTATCCTCACCGCACAGTCCTTCTCCGGCTTCCTGTCTTCCTCCGATACCACTACCGTAATTTTCTGCCTAGGATGAAGATACATCAGCAGCGCAAGCAGAAACATGCCATGCCCCGCGGGATATGCTTGCGCTTCTCCGGATAAAAAAGCAAGCTGCCGCTCCGCCAGCCGCCCGTATTCCTCCTCACCCGTCATCTGGAAAAGCCGCACCAGACAATACGCCATCACAGAATTACCGCTCGGCAGGGCCCCGTCATAAGTTTCCTTCGGCTTCATAATCAGCGTATCATTTTCCGTCCCATACAGAAAATATCCGCCATGGTTTTCATCCGCAAACTGCCGTCCGGCTTCCCCGCAGATTTGTCCGGCGCGTTCCAGATATGCCTCCTCGCCGGATGCTTCGTACAAATGAAGCAGCGCCGCCGTATAATAAGCGTAATCGTCCAGAAAACCTTTGACCGAATGAACCTTGTTACGGCAGCCAGCAAAAAGGCAATTTCCGGAAGCAAGATTCTTTTCTATAAACTGCTGTGCTTTTTTTGCCGCCGAAAGAAAATAAGTATTCCCCGTAATACGGAAAAGAACCGACAGAGCGCCTATCATAAGGGCATTCCACGAAGTCAGAATCTTGTCGTCCAAATGCAGATGAAAACGGGATTTCCGGTACGCATACAGCACTTCTTTTTCTTCCCCGAAATAATCCGCAGTCCCGTTGCCATTTAAAAGATTGGGAATATTTTTCCCTTCAAAATTCCCCTTCCCCGTCATTCCGAAATACCTGCAAAACGCTCTGCCCCTTTTCTCTCCCAGCACATTGCATATTTCTTCATAATCCCATGTATAGTATTTTCCTTCTTCCCCCTCGCTGTCCGCATCCTGCGCGGAATAAAATTCCCCTTCACTGCCCGTCATTTCCCGCAAAACATACGCTGCCGTTTTCCTTGCCGTATCCAAAAACATCTCGTCGCCTGATGCCTTATATGCCGCCCCGTAAGCAATGATAAGCAGTGCATTGTCATACAGCATTTTCTCAAAATGGGGGACCAGATAATACCGGTCTGTGGAATACCTGGAAAACCCGAATCCGATATGGTCAAAAATCCCGCCCCGGCACATCTGCTCCAGTGTCTTTTTCACCTGTCCAAACACCTGCTTATCACCATTCACCTGTGCATATAGCGTCAGGAAAAGCAGATTGTGCGGTGTCGGAAATTTAGGCGCATGACCGAACCCGCCATATTTTTTATCAAAACTGCCGGAAAAAATTTTAACCGCCTTTTCCGGCAGAAGATTGTCGATACGTCCCTCTGGCCTGCCCGTTCCGGTGCTGACATGCGCTAAGATATTCCGGGCAGATGCCGCTAATTCTTCTTTGCCGCTTTTCCACTTATCCGCAATCAGCAGCAAAAGCTCACGAAATCCTGTCATGCCATACTTCGATTCGGGAGGAAAATAGGTTCCTGCAAAAAACGGTTTCTGCTCCGGCGTCAGGAAGATACTCATCGGCCATCCGCCGCTCCCCGTCAATGCCTGACAAACCGACATATATACACTGTCAATGTCCGGACGTTCCTCCCTGTCCACCTTGACGGAAACAAAGTTCCGGTTGAGGATTTCCGCAATATCCATATTCTCAAAACTTTCCCGCTCCATCACATGACACCAGTGACAGGTACTGTAACCGATACTTAAAAACACGGGCTTGTTTTCCCGTGCCGCCTTTTCGAATGCCTCATCCCCCCACGGATACCAGTCCACCGGATTGTCCGAATGCTGTAATAAATAAGGACTGCTTTGCCCTTTCAGATGATTGCCCATAAAACCTTCCTTTCCGCGTCCCGCTGCCGCACCTTACAACGGTGCATCCTTCCGTTACCCGTATTCTGTGCAGTCACCGGAATTTTATGTGCAATTTTTTATGAGTCCTTTTTTTTCAGACGGTAAAATAACACGGCTTATTTTAATCTTTGTAAATTTTTCGTACAAAGTCTTTGTTTTATTCCACAGCATCCGTTTTTCAAATACATTCCATCCAGACAGTAAAGCAAAAAAGGCAGGACTTCGCTCCTGCCGTCTGCTTCCCTTATGTACCATCCTTGGGCTAAAGCCCGCCAAAAACCCGTTCCGGGGCACCCCCCCGCCGGAGTCAACAACCCCGATGCAGGCAACGGGATATCAAACCTGCCGCGGGAATAAAAAACATCAGCGCATAGTTTTCTTATGCAAATCCTAATAAAATTCCTATGCCATGTACGGTAAATGCAGCCACCCACGCAATCAGACACTGAACTACTACCGTTCCGACCGCCTTGGTTCCACCCATTTCACGCTTTACAGTTGCAACTGCCGCAACACATGGCGTATACAACAAGGTAAACACAAGAAATACAAGTGCGGTAAAAGGCGTAAACAATGTTCCAAGCATGGATATATCCCCGCCTAAAAGAACGGTCAGCGTAGATACAACGCTTTCTTTTGCAGTAAATCCGGTCATCAATGCGGTAGAAACTCTCCAGTCACCAAATCCAAGCGGTGCAAATAAAGGAGCAGCCATCCCGCCTAACAACGCCAGCAAACTTTCTTCCGCCGAAGCCGCAACATTCATTCTTATATCAAAGGTCTGTAAAAACCATATAACAAGAGAAGCCATAAAAATAATGGTAAATGCCTTTTTTGCAAATCCCTTTGCTTTTTCAACGATAAGCTGCCACACGCTTTTTGCAGAAGGAAACCGATAGTTTGGAAGCTCCATGACAAAAGGAATGGGAGCGCCCTTATATTTTGTCCCTTTTAAAATCAGCGCATATAAGATGCCGCAGATAATCCCAAACACATAAAGCCCTACCATAATAAGCGCCTGATACCTTCTTGGGAAAAATGCGCTGATCATCAGGGTATAGATTGGCAGCTTGGCAGTACAGCTCATAAACGGGACAAGTAATATCGTCATTTTGTGATCCCGTTCACTGGAAAGCGTTCTGGTAGCCATAATCGCAGGAACAGAACAGCCAAAACCAATCAGCATGGGTACAATGCTTCTCCCTGACAGACCAATCTTGCGGAGTAATCTGTCCATAACAAAAGCGACCCTTGCAATATATCCGGTATCCTCCAAAATGGAAAGGAAGAAAAACATTGTCACGATTGTCGGGAGCATACTGAGGACACTTCCCACACCGCTGCAGATACCGTCAATCACAAGGGAATGGACTACCGGATTCACCTGTGCTTTTGCAAGCAGCCCATCCAGCGCCGCAACTACCGCATCAATTCCCATCCCCATCAAATCAGATAACGCCGCACCGATAAAACTGAATGTCATAACAAATACAAGTGCCATAATTCCGATAAAACAGGGAATTGCTGTATATTTTCCTGTTAAAATACGGTCTATCGCCATGCTGCGCTTATGTTCTCTGCTTTCATGAGGGCGGACAACGGTTTTTGCACACAGAGCTTCAATAAATGAAAACCTCATATTTGCCAGCGCAGCTTCTCTGTCAAGCCCTGTTTCTTTTTCCAGCACAGACACCAGATGTTCAAATGTATCCATTTTTTCAGGAGAAATGGCAAGTTTTTCTTTCATCAGGCGGTCATTCTCCACCAGCTTTGTAACGGTAAAGCGGACAGGCAGACCTTTCGCTTTTGCTTCCGGCTCTAAAATATGTACCGCCGCATGGATACACCGATGCACCGCACCTACGGAATCATGTTCATCATTACTTGCCGGACAGAAATCCACCCTGCCGGGAGTTTCCCTGTGTCTTGCCACATGAATCGCATGGTCTGTCAGTTCTTCAATACCTTCATTTTTAGCTGCTGAAATCGGAACCACCGGAATACCAAGAATATCTTCCAGCTCATTCACCCGGACAGAACCGCCATTTGCCCGGACTTCATCCATCATATTCAGCGCAAGCACCATTGGAATACCAAGCTCCATCAGCTGCATGGTAAGATATAGATTCCTTTCCATATTCGTTGCGTCAACAATATTGATGATTCCGTCCGGGTGTGTATCCATCAGAAAATCCCTTGTCACAATTTCCTCGCTGGAATAAGGTGAAAGGGAATAAATCCCCGGCAAATCTGTAACAACCGCTTCTGAATGTTTACGTATCGTCCCGTCCTTACGGTCAACCGTCACGCCGGGGAAATTCCCCACATGCTGGTTTGCCCCCGTAAGCTGGTTGAATAAAGTCGTTTTTCCGCAGTTCTGGTTTCCTACCAGTGCAAAAGTAATTTTTGCGCCTTCCGGAATCTCATTCGCCGCATCATGGACATGATAGCTTTTTGCCCTGCCAAGTTCGCCGACGCCCGGGTGTTCCACTGCCGGTATTCTTTGCGTGGCATAGTTTTTTTCTGCCTTTATATGAACCTTCTCCACCGTGATTTTTTGTGCTTCGTCAAGCCGCAGTGTCAGTTCGTACCCTCTTAACGCAATCTGTACCGGATCACCCATAGGAGCAATCTTTTGAAGCGTAACTTCCGTTTTCGGCGTAAGCCCCATGTCCAGTAAATGATGCCGGAGCGCACCATTTCCGCCTACACTGCGGATATAGGCGCTTTGCTTCGGCTTCAATTTATCCATTGTTATTTTATCTGCCATTTTAACTTATATTCCTTTCTTAGTCTGCGATATTTGTGACTGTAAGGCACAAATTCGTGATTCACCTCTTTTTCAATGTTGCAGAATATGTTCCACTCCCTTTTCCACAATCATCTGCACATGTTCATCCACTAATGTATAAAATATCATCTTCCCATCCCTGTGACACCGCACCAGCTTATTTGACTTTAAAAGGTTTAGCTGGTGGGACACCGCAGACTGTGTCATGTCAAGCTGCTCTGCCAAATCGCTGACACATGAATCCTGTTCCATTAAAAGAAGCAGAATACGGATACGGGTGGGACTCCCAAGCACCTTGAAAAATTCCGTTAAGATATACAGATCGTTATCTTTCAATTCTTTGCCAAAATGACCGTCCTGTGCCAAAGGAATCCCCCCTTCCCTACAGTTTTTTTACAAACAGACAGCGGATTGCATTCAGCACTGCAAGAATCATAACCCCAACGTCTGCAAAGATTGCCAGATACATATTCGCAATTCCCACAGCCCCTAATGCAAGGCAGGCGAATTTCACCACAAGAGCCATCGTAATATTCTGATAAACAATCCGCAGACATTTTCTTGAAATTTTGATTGCTTTTGCAATCTTAATCGGATCATCATCCATCAGCACAATATCTGCTGCTTCGATTGCCGCATCCGAACCCATTGCACCCATAGCGATACCTATGTCTGCTCTGGAAAGCACAGGTGCGTCATTGATGCCGTCGCCCACAAACGCCAGCTTTGCCTTCCCTAACTTCACCCGCAGAAGTTCTTCTACTTTTTCTACTTTGTCGGCAGGAAGAAGCTCACTGTAAACCTCTTCAATCCCAAGGGAGGCGGCAACCTGATTGGCCACTTTCTTTGCATCCCCGGTCAGCATGACTGATCTTTCTACGCCCGCTTTCTTTAATTCCGCAATCGCAGCTTTGGAATGAGGCTTTATAATATCGGAAATTACGATATGTCCCGCATATTTCCCATTGATTGCCATATGAATAATGGTACCTGTCTGGTGACAGTCCTGATAAGGAATATTCAAATGTTTCATCAGTTTATCATTTCCGGCAGCCACCTCTATGCCATCTACTTTTGCTGTCACGCCATTTCCACTGATTTCCTGTATATCTGCCACACGTGTCCTGTCAATTTCCTTCCCGTATGCCCGCTGTAAGCTCTTGCTGATCGGGTGGGACGAAGCGCTCTCCGCCAATGCCGCATACTCCAACAGTTTCTCATTCTCTATGGTAGAATGATGAATGCCATTTACTTCAAAGACACCTTTTGTCATGGTTCCGGTTTTGTCAAAAACAACGTATTTCGTCTGTGAAAGGATTTCCAGATAATTAGAACCTTTCACCAGCACGCCCTCTTTGCTTGCGCCGCCAATTCCCGCAAAGAAACTTAAGGGAATACTGATTACAAGCGCACAGGGACAGCTGATTACAAGGAACGTCAAAGCCCGGTAAACCCATACGCCCCAGTCAGCAGACAGTCCCATAAAAAGCATCCGTACAACCGGGGGCAGCAATGCCAGCGCCAATGCCGCATAGCAGACAGCCGGTGTATAAATTTTTGCAAACTTTGAGATAAAATCCTCTGATTTTGATTTTCGGGAGCTTGCATTTTCCACCAAATCCAAAATCTTGGAAACAGTAGATTCCCCGAACTCCTTTGTTGTCTGTATCTTTAATACGCCTGTCATACTGATACATCCGCTGATTACTTCATCACCGGCTTTTGCCTCCCTCGGCAGGCTTTCCCCGGTAAGCGCGCTGGTGTTCAGGCTGGAAGCGCCCTCTACAATAATCCCGTCAATCGGCACTTTCTCTCCCGGCTGGACAACAATCACGCTGCCAATCCCTACCTCATCCGGATCAACCTGCTCCAGTTTCCCATTTTTCTCTACATTTGCGTAATCAGGGCGGATATCCATCAGATTACTGATATTTCGGCGGCTCTTACCCACCGCATAGCCCTGAAACCATTCACCAATCTGATAAAACAACATAACTGCAATCGCTTCCAGGTACTCGCCGTTCTCATAAATTGCCAGAGCCATTGCGCCGATTGTGGCAACAGCCATCAGAAAACTCTCGTCAAATACCTGACGGTTTTTAATGCCCTTTGCCGCTTTCTTTAAAATGTCATATCCAATAATCAGATAATCAACCAGATAACACGCAAAGCGAATCCATCTTCCGGCAGACGGGAATAAATATCCGTCAACTGTATCAAATATTTCTGCGTTAACAAATTGAAGCGCCAATAAAATTCCGGCACTAATCAGTATGCGTATCATCATTGTCCTTTGCTTTTTTGTCATGCCATCTTTGCGGCTTCCAACAAAAATGAGAAGTATAGCAGCCATGATGATAACGACTGTCAGCAGTATGCTAATCACTAATTCCTGCATGATAAAAACTCCTTTCAAGATATGCTTAATTGTTTAATTATTGTTGGTAAAAATGACACCCATAAACTGCAGCGGTGCATTTTAAGGGTGTCACTTTGTCACAGGCAGCTGCCGCTTAAAGAAAAATCTCGCAGTCCGGCTCTACTTTCTTGCACGCACCCAGCACTTCCTTCATAACAGTTCCCGGTTCATGCCCATCAGCAAACTCCACAATCATTTTCTGTGTCATATAGTTGACGGTTGCACTCTGCACGCCTGCAGTTTTACGGGCTGCATCCTCCATCAGATTTGCACAGTTCGCACAGTCTACCTCAATTTTGTAAGTCTTTTTCATTGGAAAATCCTCCTTAATATTTTTCGTCATTCAATGATTAAGTACTTGTTTAAGTATCTTGACTGTAGTATAATACGCATAAAGGCATCCGTCAATATTTCTAAATCATTCCCTCCCATTTGGGCGAAGATATTTTCCATTTGGGCGAAATACAAACAGCAGTTACCCGAAAAGTGCACAACTCGATTTTGGACGCGTAGCGACCAGAAATTGAGTTAGATAAAGGTGCACTGAAGGATAGCTGCGGAACTATATATAGAAAGGAAAACAATATGGAAAATGCAAAACTACCACACCAGCATGGAGAAGGGCAGCAAAGCGCCCTGATACAGAAACAATTAGACCATGTGGATTATTTCCAAACTGTAGCAGAAGTTTTCAAACAGCTCGGCGATACCACCAGAATCCGTATCTTCTGGCTTCTCTGCCATTGTGAAGAATGTGTCCTTAATATTTCAGACAAGCTCCACATGTCAAGTCCGGCAGTATCACACCATTTAAGACCACTAAAAAACAGCGGTCTGATTATCTGCCGCCGGGAAGGAAAAGAAGTCTATTATCGTGCGGCAGATACGGAACAGGGACGTCTGCTGCACCAGATGATTGAGCAGGTGATGGAAATTACCTGTCCTGAATTGTGAGGACTGATTTATGAATGAAGAATTGATAAGACTAAAAAGGAATGTTGAAAAATTTCAGCAGAAAGTGACGAGTACCACCGTTCCTCTTTATCCCGGTATAGAATTATGTTATCTTACATTTTCAACCGATTTCTTTTCCGTAGAACATGAGGCTATGTCACATATCATTCAGATTAACTACTGCAAAGCCGGACAGATTATGTGGGAGATGAAAAGCGGAAACCGTATTTACCTGAATCCGGGAGATTTCTCCCTGCATACCATGAAAGCCTGTACGGATTCCAGGCTTACCTTTCCCCAAAATATGTATCAGGGGCTTGCTATCTATATTGACCTGCGGGAAGTCTCTGACAATCCGCCTGAATTGTTAAAAGACAGTGGCATTTTTGAAACGGTACTGCCGGAAAAATTTTGCCCCAATGACAAACCCGCTTTTCTTACCGGTAACGAACAGACGGAAAGTATTTTCTCTGCATTTTATGACCAGCCTGAAATGCTTGCGCTCCCATATCAAAAAATAAAGGTTCTGGAGTTGTTGCTTTATCTTGCTAAAATGGATTTCACTCCACAAAACAGGCTGACAGAATATCAATTTGAACTGATTGAATCCATTCGGGACATCCATGACCAGCTTTTGCAGCACATGGAACAGAGAATTACCATAGAGGAACTATCCAGACAATATCTTATCAATCCGACAACCTTGAAAAGTGCTTTCAAATCCGTTTATGGAACTTCCATTGCGGCACACATTAAAAAACACCGTATGGAGCAGGCAGCAAAAATGCTCAGCGAAACCGACAAAAATATATCAGAAATTGCACAGGCTGTTGGTTATGACAGTCAAAGCAAATTTACTGTCGCATTTAAATCTTTCTTTCAGGTCTTACCCAAAGACTACCGTAAGAGATATTTCAAACACACTCCAGAGCGTGTTTGAAAATTGCTTTCTGCAAGAGACCATCCCTATTTGCGTCCTGTTTTTGTCCAAATTCAAGAGGCGTAGTTTTCAGGCAGCGTATTCTGACATAAGCTATCGAAGCCGTTCAAAAACATATTTTCTTAACGCTCTGTCTTTGCCCTGATATTTATCAATGCCTTTATACACTAATTTAAAACCGTTCCTCTCTAAAACCTTATGCGAGGCTGCATTTTCTTCCAAAACTATGCCGTATATTTGATTAATTTGAAGCATATCCATTATCACAGGTACGAACGCTTTCACCGCTTCTGTAGCAAAGCCGTTACCTGTATATTGTTTTGCGATGTGATATCCGATTTCATATCCCTCTTCTATCGGACATGCCTGAACGTATCCGATATTTACGTTTTCGAGGGTGACAATGGGATATACAAAGGGTCCCCTTGCGGCAGTATAAGATTCAATCAGCCATTTTAAGGTTTTCTCGGCATCTTCCATGGTTTCACATACCTCATCCGGCACGAAACGCCTGTTATCAATATCTACTGAGTTTTTCTGATAATCGCCGCACATATCCATGGTCAATTCCGTTATGGTAAATCTTTCTGTTTTAATATACATAGCCATGCTCCTAAACCTTTCTTCCACAAACCCAAAAATGTTCCCTGCGATGCTCTTAACTCAAGACATTCCTGTATTTTTTGGCTCGTATATTTCCCATATAACTGCCCAATCGCATTATTCAGAAATGGGGATATCATACTCTCCACATTGGAAAAATCAAGTACAATGGTTTCACTATTGTCTCAAGCAGCTTCTATTTCCGCATACACCAAATCCCCTTGTTCCTGTGTTAATGCCGAAGGATTATTTATCTTTTTTGCCACATCCAAATATCTTCCCATAATCCATACCTCCTAAAACTGAATGGGTTCATTTTCTTCTTTTATAAAATAAACCGACTTATCGTCCATATTAAAAGGAACCTATAAAATAAAAAATACTCATTATGCCTTTTGTTATCAGAACCTTTAAAGAAAAACATAAATACCGAACTGATTGGCGGGCAGCTCTATGATATGACGCTGTCAAACAAAATCGTTCATACCCACATTCCATCCATTGAAAACCGTATCAATGGCCTCTTAAATCCAATTCATGAAAAATGGTATGATTATCCCCCCATGAATAAACAATATAATAATTATTTCCATCGACATTTGTCTTAAATGCCAGCTTTGCATGTTCTATCACTTTTACATCCGAATTGATTTGATGTTCCACCACACACTCCCATTCATGCTCTGCATAGTTTACATAATATTCTTTCAAGTCCTCTAAGGAAAGCCCGCTTTTAATTAAAATCGCTCCAAAATACTGCATTCCATTGCCATTTCCAACTAACTTTCCCGCCAGGTACACTTCCCCGATATACTCCGTATGATTGGGAAGCGGTAAATCTGCAAGTTTATCCGCTGTTTTCTTTGCTATATAATCATTTACAACCGGTGCGGCTATCAGAAGCGATAAAATCACAGTCATCATAACTGCAAGAACGGCAATGCATATTTTCTTCATTTCAACTTCTCCAAATTATACTTCCCGTATAAGAATCAGATTTTTGATAAAACAAAATTCTTATTCTTTTACCGGTATCTCAAGCCACTGTCCCCCATAAATAAAATCAGGCTCTGTAAGCCCGTTTATGTCAGCCAGCCGGGGATAACTGTCTCCATCCCCCAGATATGCCTCCGCAATTCCATACAAAGTATCCCCTTCCTTCACACCGTAAACATACGGATTCGCATGAAATGTCTGCATGAACACTGACATAGCATTCCAACATTCTTCCGGGCTGTCGGCTCCTTTTTTGATTTCCGCCTGTATGAGCCAGCTCCCTGCAGCCTCATCCGTAACAGGCACTGCCACCTGATACTGATATCCGCCGCCCTCTCCCTTCCAAATCAGGTAGTCATACCAAAAACCATTTTCCCTGCTGCACTCCCACGTAATTTCCCTTTCCTCAGCATATTGCTCCATAAAGTCATAGATGGATTCTTCATCCGTAAAAGTACCCTCCGGCAATATCGTAAGCAGGGTTTCACCCCTGTCCTCCTGCGGCTGTTCCAACAATTCCCACATGGCAGACGGATAGCCCCAAATCCGGTAATGGGTATCATCCCATGTATTTTCCACTCCCTGCACAAGAAATACTTTTGTAATGTCCATCGTCGCCAGAGTAAGCCTGCTGCCGTCCTCCAGCCCTGCAATCAGGCTGTAATCCAACTCCCACCAGCTTGTATTGTCCTCCATACGGTCCGTGCGTCCTGCATATGTCAGTTCCAACGTCAGCTCCTTATCTTCCAGTTCAAGCTCCGGAAATCCGGACAGGTACTTTGCAAACTCATCCTGCAAAAATCCCTCCTGAATCAACTGCCTTGTCTTTGCCATACCCTCGTTAAATTCCCTGCAGTCATCCCCGACTACATTTTTTTCGTCCAGTTCCCTAAGTATTTCACGCTCCCTCTCTCCCATGTACTGTACACTGACCCCTGAACCTCTCCATATAATCTGCCCATCCTTCGGCATGGCAAAAGATACGTCATGGTCATGGCAGATAACATTGTATACACTGAACTGTTCCCCGGAAAAGGTTCCGTCCTCCTGTCTGATACGCTGCTGCGCTTCTTTCTGCCCTATAATATTCATAGTTTCCGAAGAAGGCAGAGCAGTCAATTCATGCGGAACGGTTTCGTCCACCGCAGGCAGCGTATCAATGACTGTGATTTTGGGAAAAGCATTCCCGGATTTCTCCGTTTTTCCAACTTCCGCCTCTTCCACATCTTCCACCCTGCCGTCCTCTGCCCCGCCGGCTGCTCCTGTTTCCCTCTGCTGCCGCGCCTGCTGAGTACTGTTCGCAAGCACTGCTGTACTGTCCGCCCTTTGGGCACATCCGCACAATATAAACATTACAGCCGCCATGCACAACTGCCATCTTTTGCAACGCATTTTATCCATTCCTTCCTTTTCTTTCATATTTTTTTCTCTATCTTTAACAGACTGTGCTGTTTCACCCTATTGGATTATCCATTTACAACATCTTATCACAGGCCAACCTGCAATTCTATTAAATTCTGTATCATTTTTTCCTGTTTTCACTGTAACAGACCAGTTCCCCTCACTGTTACATCTCCCGCTCCAAGTTGCTCCGCGATGGAGCGGATAGTGTCAGTCACTGCCTTTATAGATAACATTTCCTATTTAAAAAGGCGGATTTTTGTGATAACATGAGGTATAACAAATTCTTAAGATGGGTTTTTTTACTTTTTTACCAAAACATCCGAAACGGTTCCGCAGCACTTATCAGGCAGCATTCCTGATGAACGGCTGCACAGGGGAAACCGATTATAAAGAGATTACCGTAAATCTCCTCACCAACGGAAAACAACTTGAAAAACCTGATAATTATATCACTTTGCACTGAGTCTGTACCCGTGGCAATGATTCCTCCATTGCCCGCGGGAAAGAACATGCATCTGCGAGATTGGGAAGGAGAATCATATGAAACCCAAAAGCAAAAAACAATATATAGCGCTACCAGCGGCATTGGCAGCCTGCCTGCTGCTGTTTTTATTCATTGGCGGTTCCTTTTTTACAAAGTACCTGGATGAGCAGATTTTTGCAGAACGTACCACCCAGCTGGTAGAAATCACATCACAGGTACGGGTCAATCTGAACAATGCACTGGATTCCCACTGGAACTATCTCACCGCCGCAGTCAATATGCTGAAGCGGCAGGAATTTGATACGGCAGAAAATGTAATCACGTACATCGACGACCTTGGTCAGCTTTTGGAAACAGACCGTTACTATTCGACACTGATGCTGTTAGACAGTCAGGGCAACTGTTATGATGCCGATGGGAAACACGGTGTCTGGTCCGATATCGATATCATTTCCGGCGGAGACGAACGATACACCTTCATTTCCGACAGCTATATCTATGAGGACAGTTACTGGGCGTTTGTACAGAAACTGGATACTCCCCTGCATACACGTGAGGACGGCCTTGATTTTACCCATGCCGTACTGCTAAAGGATGTACAGACCCTGACGGAGTACTATGACAGCTCTGCCTACGGCAGCCAGAATGAAACTTACATTCTTAAAAGCAACGGTACCCGGATGCATGATGAATTCTCCCAGGATAAATCCATTCAGTCTTACAATGTACTCAAAGTACTGGAAAACATGGAAGGCCAGCGCTGTCCCGACATCCGGGCTGCCTTGGCGGAAGCCGATACCCTCAGTACCAACTTCATGAACAACGGCACCGAGTACTACTACTGCATTACCTCTCTGGAGGAGTATGACACTCTGCTGCTGTTCCTGATTCCGGCACGTTTTGTCGCTTCCGGAACGGTAAAGATGGTAGGAATGGTTATCCGTACCCTGCTGTTTCTGACCGTGATTCTGCTGGTACTGCTGATGCTGGCGGCAGCCGCCGTCATCCGCCACCGCAATAGCATCCGCCTAATCCAGCAGGAACAGGCAAACCTGCGCCGTCAGGAAGAAATGAATGTCCGACTGGAGGAATCCAATGCCATGCTTGCCCGTTCCAAGGAAACAGCGGAGCAGGCATTCCAAATTGCGGAAGATGCCAACCGGGCCAAAAGCTCTTTCCTGTCCAACATGAGCCATGATATCCGGACCCCCATGAATGCTATCATCGGTTTTGCCACCCTTTTGACAAGGGATGCAGACAATCCGGATAAAGTAAGAGAGTATACAAAAAAAATCACCGCTTCCGGCCAGCACCTGCTGGGCCTTATCAATGACATTCTGGATATCAGCAAAATTGAAGCCGGCAAGACGACCCTGAATCTGTCGGATGAAAATATCGTAGAATTAATTGAAAATATAGACGGCATCATCCGGCCGCAGATGAAAGCGAAAAACCATACTTTTGAAGTATACAGCAAAGACCTGAAACATGAGCACATAGTAATGGATAAACTCCGTTTGAACCAGATTTTGTTAAACCTGCTGTCCAATGCCGTCAAGTATACACCGGAGGGCGGCCACGTCATCCTGACGGTTCAGGAACTGCCGCAAAGTACAAGACAACTGGCACATTTCCGCTTTATCGTGTCAGATAACGGCTATGGCATGAGCCAGGAATATCTGCAGAATCTCTTTCACGCATTTACGCGGGAGGAAGACAGCATTACCAACAAGATTCAGGGAACCGGACTTGGAATGGCAATCACTAAGAATCTGCTGGACCTGATGGGCGGAACGATTGCCGTAGACAGTGAAAAGGGAAAAGGCTCCACATTCACCGTGGAACTGAACCTGCACATCAGTGAACAGGAAGTGGATCAGAATTTCTGGAAAAATCACAATATCACCAGACTTTTGGCAGTAGACGATGAAGAAGTCATCTGCCAGAACATCCGGCTGACCATGGAAAGCACAGGGGTCGCGGTAGACTATACCCTGGACGGTCCGTCTGCCATCCATAAAATCAAACAGTCCGGGCTGGACGGGCATCCCTATGATGTCGTCCTGCTGGACTGGAAGATGCCGGGAATGGATGGTTTGGAAACCGCCAGACGCATCCGGCAGGAAATTTCAGCCAATGTGCCTATCCTTGTCCTCACCAGCTATGACTGGCCGGAGATTGAAGATGATGAACAGGCTGCAAATGTGGATGCATTCCTCTCCAAGCCTTTCTTCCTCACCAGCTTCCGTCAGAAATTAGATATGATACTCCGCCATGAACCGGAACCTGATGAAAGCAATGAACAGAGCATCCTTCACGGGCTGCACATTCTGGTCGCCGAAGATAATGAAATCAACTCGGAGATTCTCAGCGAACTGCTGAGTGCCGCGGGGGCTTCCTGCGAGATATGTGAAAACGGCCGTCTTGCCGTTGAAGCCTTTGAAAAATCCGCTCCCGGACAGTATCAGCTCATCCTGATGGATGTACAGATGCCGGTGATGAACGGCTATGAGGCAACCAAAGCAATCCGAAACCTTGACCATCCGCTGTCACAGACCATTCCCATCATTGCCATGACAGCAAATGCCTTTGCCGAAGATGTGCGGGATGCACTGGAATCCGGCATGAACGCCCATGTTGCCAAGCCATTGGACATGGCGGTACTGGAACAAACGGTCAAACTGGTGACGGAAACGCTGCCCGGCAATCAATCATGAAATTACCAGAGGGCGTGCCATCCTGAGAAAACCCCTTCCAGCACGTCCTCTTTTTTATGCACACGCCGATGCACAGGAAATCATAACTCAAAATAATAATCTCCGGTTTTTATCTTCCCTTTTTTCCTTAAAATCCAATTCAGCAGCAAAGCAAAGGAACACTTAATCTATCCTGAATCTTTTTCCCTTTTAAAAACATCTTACGACTATTACACTGAAGGAAATAATCAGGAATTTTATGAAATCCGGTATATATTGGACGGAGAAGGTTACTTAAAATATAATGGACGAAGTTATCTGCTTAAAAAGGGAGAAGGCTGCCTGATTGACTGCCGCCAAAAATATTATTATCAAACAAGCAGCTATAATTGGAGCAGTACATGCCTCTATTTCAACGGCGCACCTGCTGTCCCGCTTGTCCAGGCATACCTGCTGTCCGGCAATGTGAAATTTACCAATGCCATGTTCTCAAACTTTGAACCTTTACAGATGCACATATTGCAATGCACGCAGAAAGTTTCCTCATATATGGAATATGAAGTCTCCTGCACATTTTATATGCTTCTGACAAATCTCTTAATTGCCCAGAGCAAAACCCGCAGCACTTCCGAAGTTATTGAAAAAATAGTTTCATACATACAGGCAAATTACATGAAAAACCTTACTGCGGACGAATTATCTCATCATTTCAGTCTAAGCCGGACACATATGACCCGGTGCTTTAAAGAGTATACTGGTTTTGCCCCGCATGAGTATATAACACAGCTCCGCATCTATAATGCCAAATATCTTCTGAAAGCAACTGATTTATCTATTGAAGATATCAGCCGCCAGACAGGATTTTCGGATTCTGTCTACTTCATTCAGGTATTTAAAAAAATAGAAGGCATAACACCTTTAAAGTTCAGAAAAATGTAAACATAATTTTCTTAGTAAAAAAAGAAAAGACCTTTGAAGAAACAATTGCAAATACCCTTTCCCAAATAAGACCCCTGACATAACATCAAGGGTCTTTTATCCTGCCTATAATTGCGGAAACAGTTCCTTCACCGCCGGATAAACTTTCGCAAACTTCCGGTATTTTTCTTCATACTTTGCCGCCAGTTCCGGCTCCGGCTCAATCGTATCAATGATTTTCACCAGCTTTTCTGCCGCTTCTTCCACCGAAGCATATTCCCCGCAGCCCACAGCCGCCAGCATGGCACCGCCGTAACCCGGTCCTTCCTCGCTTTCGATGCGGTCGATTTTGATATTCAGCACATTGGCAATGATTTTACGCCAAAGAGGACTTTTCGCTCCGCCGCCGCATATCTTGGAACGCTCGATACGGATACCGAGGGAACGCGCCACTTCAAACGAATCACGGATGGCAAAAGCCACTCCCTCCAATACTGCCTGTGTCATATCCGCCCTTGTGCTGTCCATGGTCAGGCCGATGAAAGTGCCTCTCGCATACGGGTCGTTTAACGGAGAACGCTCACCCATCAGATACGGCAGGAAATACACATTGTTTTCCCCCAGCTTCGTAATCTCCTCCTGTTCTTTCCCGTAATCTGACGTCCCGATAATATCATCCATCCACCATTTATTACAGGATGCCGCACTCAGCATACATCCCATCAGATGAAAATGCCCGTCCGCATGAGCAAAAGCATGGAGCGCGTTGTTCTTATCCACCCCGAACTTATCACTGGAAATAAAAATTGTACCGGAAGTTCCAAGGGAAATATTGCACATGCCGTCTCCTACCGTTCCGGTTCCTACCGCTGCAGCCGCATTGTCCCCTGCCCCGGCAATGACTTTCACCGTCTCCGGCAGTCCAATCTGCGCCGCCACATCCGGTTTCAGCGTACCGACCACATCCGCGCTTTCATAAATACCTGCCAGCTGCTCCTTTGTTACACCGCAGATTTCCATCATCTTCTCCGACCAGCATTTGTGCTCCACATCGAACAGCAGCATACCGGAAGCATCGGATACATCCGTACAGAATGTACCAGACAGCTTATAGGCAATATAGTCCTTCGGCAGCATGATTTTCTTAATCCTTGCAAAATTCTCCGGCTCATTCTCCTTTACCCAAAGCACTTTCGGTGCGGTGAATCCGGTAAAAGCAATATTTGCCGTATATTTTGACAAATTCTCCTTACCGACCACCTGATTCAGATAATCCGTTTCTTTCGTGGTTCTCCCGTCATTCCAGAGAATCGCCGGACGGATTACCTCATCCTTTTCATCCAGTATCACCAGACCATGCATCTGGCCGCCGAAGCTGATACCCGCTACCTGTGATTTGTCACAGTCCGCCGTCAGTTCCTTCAGACCTTCCACTACCGCATCCCACCAATCTTCCGGCTTCTGCTCCGACCAGCCCGGATGGGGAAAATAAAGCGGATATTCCTTTGATACAATCTTTTCAATCTTCCCGTCCGCTGCCATCAATAACAGCTTCACAGCGGAAGTTCCTAAATCCACACCTATGTATAACATATTCCGATTCCTCTCCCTTTCTTATTCAGCGTCCAAATCGGGCAGGGAAGGTTTCTCTCCCTGCCCGCCGCGCCGGGCATCCGTCAGCTCTGCTGACACCCTCCTTTGGATGCCCCTGTGTATACAAAGGGCAGGGAAAATCCCCCGCCCTAATGCTGTACCAGTTATTCGCATCCGATTTAAGCAAACGGATTTTCCGTAGGATATTTTACACCCTTAGGCTGGTTATATCCGATTTCCTCTACCGGAACGCCGATGTATTTGAAAATTTCATACAGCGATTTTCCGAAGTGTCCGAAAGCTACCGCACCATGGTGGGGATAATTGCCCTCAATCAGTACATGACGGTAGAAACGTCCCATTTCAGGAATTGCAAAGATGCCGATGCCGCCGAAGGATTTCGTTGCAACAGGAAGCACTTCACCCTGTGCGATGTATCCGCGCAGCTTGCAGTCAGCTGTGGACTGTAAACGGTAGAATGTGATATCGCCCGGTATGATATCCCCTTCCAGCGTTCCCTGCGTCACTTCTTCCGGCAGGTTCCTTGCCATAATCATCTGATATTTCATAGAACATGCCGCCAGTTTCTTAGAGCATGTATTGCCGCAGTGGAAGCCCATGAACGTATCCTGATGTGTATAATCAAATTTACCTTTGATGCTTTCCTCATACATATCCGCCGGTACGGAATTGTTGATATCCAACAGCGTTACCGCATCCTGACTTACGCAGGCACCGATAAACTCGCTGAGCGCACCGTAAATATCCACTTCGCAGGATACCGGAATGCCCCTTCCGGTGAGACGGCTGTTCACATAACAGGGAACAAAACCGAACTGTGTCTGGAATGCCGGCCAGCATTTTCCGGCAATGGCAACATACTTCCTGTAACCTTTGTGTTCGTCAATCCAATCCAAAAGAGTAAGCTCATACTGCGCCAGCTTCGGTAAAATCTCCGGTTTCATATTTCCTTCGCCCAGTTCGGATTCCATATCTTTTACCACATCCGCGATGCGGGGATCGTTGTCATGCTTATGGAACGCTTCGAACAAATCCAGCTCGGAATTTTCTTCGATTTCCACACCCAGATTATAGAGCTGCTTAATGGGCGCATTACATGCAAGGAAGTTTAACGGTCTGGGACCGAAAGAAATAATCTTCAAATCGGAAAGTCCTACGATACCTCTTGCAATCGGCAGGAACTCATGAATCATATCCGCGCATTCCTCTGCCGTGCCTACCGGATACTCCGGAATATACGCCTTAATGTTACGCAGTTTCAGGTTATAGCTTGCATTGAGCATACCGCAGTAAGCATCGCCCCTGCCGCCAATCAGGTTGTCGCCGCTCTCCTCAGCCGCAGCCACGAACATCGCAGGACCGTCAAAATGTCTTGCCAGCAGCGTTTCGGAAATCTCCGGGCCGAAGTTGCCAAGATATACTACGAGAGCATTACATCCTGCCTTTTTCACATCTTCCAGTGCCTGTACCATATGGATTTCGCTTTCCACGATACAAACCGGACACTCGTAGATATCGTCTTTTCCGTACTTGTCTTCATATGCCTTTACCAGAGCTTTTCTTCTGTTTACGGACAGGCTCTCCGGAAAACAGTCACGGCTTACCGCCACGATACCTACTTTTACTTTGGGTAAATTCTCAAACATATTCTTATCCTCCTATTATGTTATCATCTCATTCCGCCACACTGACATTTTCACCTTTTATGCCATTATAGGCTCCGGCAATGCCCGCTTCTTCATGGGCAATCAGCCACTTATTCTTTGCCGCCAGCAGTTTGTCTTCCGGCTGTCCGCCCTTTTTCCCCGTCAGTTCCTCGTTGGTTCCTTTAGGCAAAATCACCACGTTACGGAAAGGCTTGCCATCCACGCTGCATGGTGCATAGTGAAGGGTGGTTGCATACATTTCGTATACGGTTCCCTTGGGAAGCATAAATGCTTCTATTTTGGAAGAATCATAGGAAACCTCCGCCCCGTCCCCCGATACTTCCACATCCTGCTGTTTCCCCAGCAGCAGAATCAAATCCGACGCCGCAACGCCGAACTCCGAGCTGCGGTGATATTCCACTGCATCCAGCTTATGATTCGTTCCGTTGCAGTAACCAATCTGCATATCCAGCTCACCAAAGAAACTGTTCTTCACAACGTCTGCTACCGGCAGCTTTTCCAATTCTTCAATGGAAGGATAATATACTACTGCATCCTCCGGTGCTTCCGTCTTCTGCATGGCCTCTACCAGCTCCGAAGCATCAAAGTCCGGAAATACCCGTCCGTATACCCGGAACGAATCATCTTTCACCGATTGAATCCTCACTTTTTAACGCCTCCTGTCCTTTTAGTATCCCGTTCACAGCTACTGAAAAATGCCGTTTGCGGATTCCTAATCTTATGATAGTATTATAGGCGTATTTTTTGCTCTTTTCTACCAAAAACTTATCTTATATGTAGCACTTTCTTGTCTTTTTCTATTTTAAATATTTATTCCTGCACTCCCCTGCATTTCCCCGTCTGCCAGTCCTGTCAGATACCGCTTCCGGTACTTTAACTGCACATACTTCATCACCTTCCGGTAATAAACCGGATTTCCCGCACCGCCTAAAATGCCCGCAACAGGAATACCCTGTATGAATTTTAACACCAGCATATCCACCGCAAAAGCCTGTGCCGTCTTCTGTACCTGCCCGGACATTTCATCCCCTTCCGGCGCAGGTATGCCATTTTGCATCCACTCATCCACCGTCCTGTTTTTTTCTTCCCATTCCTCACCCTTAGAAAGCGCCGTTTCCATCATTTTCAGGATTAGAAGCTTTTCTTCCGGTGTATCATAAGAAAAACCGTAATGAAGCGCCGTCTCGTAAACTCCCTTTAACAGCACTCCCACGAATATAACAATATCCGGCAGCCCGATTCCAAATATGCCAAGCCCGATTCCTTCCGCCGTGGTAAGCGCCATATTCCGCACTCCGGCGCTATGCGCCCCGCTCTTCACCTTGCGGAGTTCTTTTCTCCTGCTCCTTACCTGCACTGCATAATTCCGCACCTGATAGTCTTCCTGAATGGCATCTTTGTTATAGCTCTTCTCTATCACGGCCGTCCCTTTGTCAAACACAATGGAAAATGCCTTGCCAAATGCCTGTTCCAGATGCGAAGCCGTCTTGTTTATAAATTCTTTCGCCGGCATCTTTTCCGCTAATTTCTCCAACGGGCGCCTCCCTTCCTGCCATGCTGCCCGCCGTAACTTTTCTTCCTGCCTTTCCACTAATGCCAGTTCCTTCCGGATGGCGGCTTTCATGCGCTTTTCCTTTCCTGCCCTCACCGTCTCCTTATCTCCTTCCGATACCTGCCTATTCTCTCCATCATTCCCCCACCTCATTCATCACACCGATAAAGACCGGAATGTTCGTCCGTTCTTCCACAATCGCATAAACAAACGGCCGGTTCAAATATACATGATAAATTTCCAGTCCTGGATCCTCTTCTGCGGCTTCCGCCGCCATGTTCATTTCCGTTGCCGCCGTTGCTTCCGTTCCCAGCTCATTTACCGCAATGTAGGTCTTGTGCAGAATCTCGTCAATAAACAGATTGCCGTCCGCATAACTCCCGATTCCGCCAAAGTCTGCCTTTTTCCTGTCAAAAGCCTCCTCCATCCCCATAGCCCGCAGTATATCGTTTAACCGCACCTCATAAACCGCTTCAAATTTCGGCATACCGGTTATTACGATTTTCTCCGTTTTCGCATCCGCAAGCATGGACCGGAAAGCTTCCCCGTCCAAAGACGCTGCATATTCTTCCGGCCGGATTCCCTCCTCCGGCAAAACTGCAGCAAAATAATAGCCCTCCTTATATGGTTTCACAAATCCGACGGCCTTCTCATCCTCTATATAAACACTCTCTCCGGAATATAGAAACGGAACGGTTTTTTTTTCGCCTGATGCATTCGTAAAAGTACCGCTCTTTATCTCATATTCCTTGTAAATTCTTTCCCACTCCGCTTCAAAAGACGCCGTATTCAGCAGATACATCACCGTTTCTTCCGGAATACTGTCCAACATGCGGGAAATTCTGCCGCCTGTCTTTTCATTTACCCAGCTGTTCATATCCTCCACAGTATCTGTATCAAAAGCAGTCCCATATAGGTCCATCCCGTAAAAGGACGCATTTTTCTTAAGAAAATCTTCCTTCACAGAGAACGCTTCATCCGTCTGTTTCAACCAGACAGAATCTGCCAGATACAGTCCCGTCTGCCCTGTACCGGCCAGACTGTCCGTCCATGCCTTCCAGTTCCGGTTCAGCTGCTCCATATCCTGATTTTGGGCAATAACGGAACTTATCTGCGCCAGGGTATCCCCTCCTGCCCCATTGGCTGTCATAGCCAGAACACCCAGCACCGCTGCCGGAGACACCATCACATTTCCTCCGTCTCCCTGTTTCAGATTCTCCTGCAGAAGCCGGATGGCAAAATCCGCTGTATCCGTACAGAAAACCTCCTCCGGCCCGCCCTGTTCCATTCCGCTTCCGCCCGCAGCATCTTCTGTTTTCAGTCCCTGCATAAAATCCACATATGTCTCTTCCGGAATGTTTCCGCTCTCCCCGTTTCCGCATCCGCAGCATAACATTCCGAGCATGAGGAAAATCCCCGCCTGGATTTGCATAAATCTCTGCTTTATTTCCTTTTTTATTTTAATATCCCTTCTATTTTTCATTTCCCTTCTATTTTTAATATCCCTTCCGTTTTTTATCTATTCCATTTTTTCTATTCCATCTTTTTTTCTATTCCATCTTTTTTTCTATTCCATCTTTTTTTCTATTCCATCTTTTT
>CAMXQE010000012.1 GCA_947246015.1 uncultured Lachnospiraceae bacterium
ATGAGGCAGGGGAACCCGGCTGGAAAAATGAGCTGTTTCTAACCGTTTTCCGCCGCTGTCTGCCTGCCAACGGCGGCTAAACTCCCTCACTGCGTTCGGTCAGACAACGCCGCCTGAAACGGCAGGCAGACAGCAACGGAAAACGGTAAGTAACAGCATCATTTTTCCCCAACGGGTTCCCCTGCCTCATCCCCCACCCCTCCCTCCGCACGCTGTGCACTGGCTCAATTCCCATATGACACAGAAAATCAAAAAATCCGCCTGACTATTAAAATAAGATACGAAACCCCCGCCATACTCGTACGAATATTCTACCAATACACAGCATACGCAAGCATGTCCTGCCGGCGTGTCCGGCTCCTGCCTGTTGGGACTGGGATGCGGAGCGGGAGCGGGCGGGGACGCGGCGGCGTTTGGGATTGAAAATCCATTCGAAAAAATGATGATATTTCTTACGGTTTTTCCATGGACGGCTGATTGCCGCTCCAGGCGGCGTTGTCTGACCGAACGCAGTGAGGGAGTTTAGCCGCCGTTGGCAATCAGCCATCCATGGAAAAACTGTTAGAAATATCTCATTTTTGAAGCCGGATTTTCAATCCCAAATGCCGCCGCGTCCCCGCCCGCTCCCGCTCCGCATCCCAGCCCCAACAGGCAGGAGCCGGACACGCCGGCAGGACATGCATCCGTACGCGTCCTCCCCCCACATCAAAACAGCACCCGCCACTGCGGATGCCGTTTCAGTCAAACCTTCCGGTCTGTCATTATTTTACTGTAACCTTAGCGCCTTCTGCTTCCAGTTTTGTCTTGAGTTCTTCTGCCTCATCCTTGGAAATGCCCTCTTTCAATGTCTTAGGAGCTGAATCAACAAGGTCTTTTGCTTCCTTCAGGCCAAGACCGGTAGCTTCACGTACTACTTTGATAACTTTAACTTTATTCGGTCCTACTTCTGTAAGTTCAACATCGAACTCTGTCTTTTCTTCTCCTGCTGCCGCAGCGCCGTCTGCTGCTGCTACAACTACAGCGCCTGCTGCTGCGGATACGCCGAATTCTTCTTCACATGCTTTTACTAAATCATTCAATTCTAATACTGTTAACTCTTTGATAGCATCAATAAATTCCTGAGTTGTTAATTTTGCCATTATAATTTACCTCCGTTTTTGATTCATGGTTTCGATATTTTGTTTCCTGCGTTTTGCTTATTCTGCAGCCGATTCTTACTCTGCTGCTTCAGCAGGTGCTTCCTCTGCTGCGGGTTCTGCCGCTGTCTCAGAAGCTGCTTCTGCTGCGGATGCACCGCCTTTTTCTGCCAGCTGGTTCATAACGCGTGCAAAGTTCGTAATAGGAGCCTGCATACTTCCGAACAGCTTGGAAAGAAGTTCTTCCCTGGAAGGAATCTTTGCAATATTCGCAATGCCTGCCGCATCGTATGCAATCCCTTCTACCATACCGCCTTTCACTTCAAGCTTGGGAGCTTCCTTCGCAAATTTGCACAATACTCTTGCGGGTGCGGTAGCATCCGATGTAGAGATGGCAACTGCGCTGGGGCCTTCCAAATACGGAACAAGCGCTTCGAAATCCGTTCCCTTGAATGCGAAGTTCATCATCGTGTTCTTGTAAACTTTGTAAGTAATTCCCGCTTCACGAAGTTCCTTACGGAGTCTTGTATCCTGTTCTACCGTAAGTCCGCGGTAGTCAACAAGAACTACTGACTGGGCATCTTTGATGCTTGCAGAAATCTCTTCTACGATGGGTTGTTTCAATTCAACTTTTGCCACTTTCTTTACCTCCTTATAGATTGTTCTGCCGAAAGGAGTTTTCCCGATATAAACTGAAAAACCTCTCTTCCCCGCATACATACGAAGACAGAAAGGTTTTATGCCATAACAAATAAACTCTTTTCCTCGGTAGGCGGTTCTTCCTTACGCCAGGCGTTTTGTTCTCACGCCTTAAGAACGTTCCACAGTCTCTGCGTTTCGTTCTTATCCGGCACCTACTGTCTTCGGCACGGTCACTTCCGTTTGAAATGAAAATGACCTTTTTTACTATACGGTATGATGCCGGGTTTGTCAAGATTTTTTTGCAAGTTTTCACTTCCAAGTTTTCAATGCCCGCGGAATAGTGCAAGTCCAAACTGTTACACGCCTCCTGTGCTTTTCTTTACCCGCTATGGCGCCGCTATATACCCCTCCGTATCGATTGTCAGGTTCGGCGATATGGAACGCATATAAGCGAGCACCCTTTCCTTTTCCTCCCCGTAAAGCATGGAGGTCGTGCAGTTTTTCTGCAAGGCAGGGATGAACTGCAGGCTTTCCAGTCCTGTCTCCGTCACCACGGCTTTTACCAGACAGGTATCCAATTCCCTGGAATTAAACAAAAAATTACCAAGGCTGTACACAACCGGCACCCCTTTCACATACTGGATGGGCTGCAGACAATGGGGATGGTCGCCGATAATCAGGTCCGCTCCAGCATCTGCAATCTTAGGCGCCTGGTCCAGCTGGGCCCAGTCCAATTCATCCGTATTCTCCGTCCCCCAGTGAATATAAACAATGACAAAATCGCTGTTTTCTTTTGCTTCGCTTACAATTTCCAGCAGCCTGGCCGGATTCCAGCAGCGGAATACACCCGGCGTCGTCTCAGTGGCGCCTTTGGTATCCGGATTATCCAGCCGCTCTATCTGAGTAGCTGACACGATTGCTATTTTGATATCCCCTGCGATGAAATAAACCGGCGCAGACGCCTCTTCCAGATTCCGTCCTGCCCCCACAAAAGGCATATCTATATCGTTTAAAATATCCATCGTATCCAAAAAAGCATCCTCTCCGTAATCATAGGCATGGTTGTTGGCAAGAGACACTATGTCCGCTCCCATGTCATGCAGGATATCCGCGTATTCCGGCTTTGCCCGGAATGTGAACTGCTTTTCCGGCGTAGGCGACCCTCTGTCAGAATATGGAAACTCATTATTTACCATAAAAATATCCGCATTCTGCATTTCCGCCATAAGGTCTTCGGAAATGCTGTCATAGATTCCGTCTGCCCTCTGCAGCATCCTCGCCATAATGCTGTAAGCAGGGTCGAAAAGGATGTCACCGGCAAAGACCAGCGTCACTTTTCCCTCCTCTGCCGTTTCTTTTGCATAAATATGATTCGTCTGCATGTACTCGCTGTCAGCAAGAATATCCGCGTACTTTCCCTTTGGCTCCTCTTCAGGCTCCGGCTCCTGTTCCTGCGTTTCCTGTCCTTTCGGCTCTTCCTGCTTTGCAGGACTTTCCTGTTCCCCCTTTTGTGCAGTCACCGCTTCGGAAAGAACCGGCTTCTCCGCCGCCGTTTTTTCCGGCAGACTTCCCGCCGCATCCCTTTCCACCGTCGTATAATAAATCAGAAGCGCTGTCATTCCCACGAGAAAAACGCCGATAAACGTAGTCCAAAAAACAAACACCAGATTCATAACATGTTTTTTTCTTCTCCGTTTTTTCATCTCTCTGCTCCCAATGTTCTTACGCACCCCTGTGCATCAAAAAACCATCCGCAGGCTGTCCGGCCTGTTTCCGGCATATAAACCCGAAACTGAACCGCCTGCCCAACAGATGGCTTCCCAATCATCAATACTTAGCTACACTTACTTTTACACCCGGTCCCATTGTAGAGGACAACGTAATGCTTCTTAAGAACTGACCTTTCAATGCCGAAGGTCTTGCTTTTACAATCGCTTCCATCAGTGCGTTGAAGTTCTGCTCCAACTGTTCTTCCGTAAAGGAAGCTTTTCCAATCGGCACATGGATGATATTGGATTTATCCAGCCTGTACTCAATCTTACCTGCTTTGATATCCTTAATCGCCTTTGTCACATCCATGGTTACGGTTCCCGCTTTCGGGTTTGGCATCAATCCCTTAGGACCGAGCACCTTACCGAGACGGCCTACCACGCCCATCATATCCGGCGTAGCAACTACTACGTCAAAATCCAGCCATCCGTCATTCTGGATTCTCGGAATCAGTTCATCGCCGCCTACAAAATCAGCTCCAGCCGCCTCTGCCTCTGCCAGCTTATCGCCTTTTGCAAAAACCAGAACCTTAACTTCCTTACCTGTACCGTTAGGCAGTACAACAGCCCCACGAATCTGCTGCTCTGCATGGCGTCCGTCACAGCCGGTTCTGATATGAACCTCAACGGTCTCGTCGAATTTAGCGGTTGCTGTCTTCTTTGCAAGGGCAATTGCCTCTGCAGGCTCGTACTGTACGGAACGGTCTACCTGTTTTGCAGCCTCAATATATTTTTTTCCATGTTTCATTATAAATTCCTCCTATGGTTCAAACGGCATTGCGCCTCCCACTCTTTACTTGTTATTAATCTTCTACTTTGATTCCCATACTTCTTGCTGTACCGGCAATCATGCTCATAGCCGCTTCCAGAGATGCAGCATTTAAATCAGGCATTTTCATTTCTGCGATTTCTTTAATCTTATCTTTCGAAATCGTAGCAACCTTTGTCTTATTCGGCGCTGCAGAACCTGATTTGATGTTGCATGCTTTCTTCAGAAGCACCGCAGCAGGGGGAGTTTTTGTAACAAAACTGAAACTTCTGTCTGCATATACCGTAATAACAACAGGAATGATTAAATCACCCTTATCCGCTGTCCTTGCATTGAACTGCTTTGTAAATTCAACGATGTTAACACCATGCTGTCCAAGTGCCGGGCCAACCGGTGGAGCCGGTGTCGCTTTGCCGGCAGGAATCTGTAACTTAATGTATCCTTCTACTTTCTTTGCCATTTTGGCTACCTCCTAAAATATTGTGGTTTGGCGCATCCATCCAGCCTGCTGGACTTCTGCTCCCACTGTTCCGGAGTCTTTCCGGAACTTTTTTGCAGTTACTGCTATATTTAAGCCGTCATCCGGCATAAATACCAAAGCATTCTTATTGCTTACATCCTTCTTACTTCCGCGAAACCGATCTCGACCGGAGTCTCCCTGCCGAACAGTTCCACATTGATAGTCGCGGTCTGCTTGTTGTAATCCATCCTCTGAACCACGCCTACCGTATCTTTCCATACACCCGCGACAACCGCAACAGAATCGCCTTCTGCGAAATCTACGGAAACATTTTCCGTCTTAATGCCCAAAGGCTTCATCTCCGCTTCCGTAAGCGGTACCGGTTTGCTTCCCGGCCCTACGAATCCTGTTACGCCCCTGGTATTTCTGACCACATACCAAGTGTCGTCATTCATCACCATATTGATTAGAACATAGCCCGGAAACATCTTCTTCTGGACGTTCTTCCTCGCTCCGTTCTTCATCTCCACCACTTCCTGCATGGGAACCCGGACTTCCAGAATTTCTTCCTCCAGATGCCTGTTTTCGATGGTCTTCTCAATATTGGCCTTGACTTTATTTTCATACCCGGAATAGGTATGCACTACATACCAGTTTGCCTCTGCCATCCATTCACCCTCACTCTATAACGTCGTCAAGAAATCAATGCCATACTGGAACAAAAAGTCGAGCACGGCAATAATCGCACCTGCCACCACCGAGATGCAGACAACCGCAACGGACTGCTTTAAAATTGACTCCTTGTCCGGCCATGCAATTTTCTTGAATTCGGTTTTTACACCCTGGAAAAAGTTCGGCTTCGGCGCCTTATCTGTCTTTGTGGAATCTCCCATAGTGTACTCCTTTCAAAAATACAGACTGTCCTTACTTCGTTTCTTTGTGTAAAGTGTGGGTTCTGCAGAATCTGCAGTACTTTTTGATTTCCATCCGGTCGGGATGTGTCTTCTTATCTTTTGTTGTGTTATAATTACGCTGTTTACATTCTGTACATGCTAATGTGATTTTCGTACGCATATATTTTTCCTCCAATTTTTGAGCATAAAAAAAAGACCTGTAACTAATCTTGTTTGATTACTATAACATAGACGGACGGGATTCGTCAACTGGTTTTCCGGATAAATAAAAAAATCGTATTTTCCTCTACATTTTTTCTTCTTTTATACCGATAAGTATGTTATAATATAACCAAAACTATATTGCACCCTGATACGAGGTTTAATTAATATTTGGTTTACAATTATAATGAACCTGCGCAGGAACAGATTCCTGCGAAAGTATGATTTCAAGGACGAAAGGAGGGGAGTATTATGGCATATAATGCAATAGCACTTAACAATGTATACAATTATTATATGACCACTTATGCGCCGAGGAGTTCCTCCCGTTATGATACCCATAAGAAAAGCGAACTCCGCAACATATACAATTCCATTGTTAAGATAAATAAAGAATCTCCTTTATATAAACTGGACAACAGCAATGAATCCAAAAGTTTTGCTGTCGGAATTAAGGAGGATGCCAGAGAACTCCGCAATGTAATCGCCTCTTTGGGAGGCTTGGACGAAGAGAAGATTTTGAACAAAAAAGCTTCTTATTCCAGTAACGAAGATATCGCATCCGTAGTTTTTACCGGTGAGCATCCGGAAAATGTTGCAGTTCCATCCTACGAGATAGAAGTACGGGCACTGGCTTCCAATCAGGTAAATACGGGAAGTTTTCTTCCGAATACGAAGGTTGGCCTGCCGCCGGATACCTATTCTTTTGATGTGCATATCAACGACTTAAACTATGAATTTCAGTACAGTATTAAAGAAGGAGAAAGCAACCGTTCCATTCAAAACCGTCTGGCGAAGCTGATCAGCAACGCGGATATCGGTCTGAATGCCGATGTTATCGAAGACGATAATGGCAATTCCGCCCTGCGTCTGCGTTCCACATCGGAGGGACTGAAAGACGGGCATACTTCCATTTTCCTCGTATCCGATGATTTTACGAGTAAGAGAGAAGGTTCGGTTTCCTATTTCGGTCTGGACCAGATGACCCGGCCGGCCGCTAATGCAGAATTTCTGCTGAACGGCAAAGAACTCACTTCCCAGTCAAACAGTTTTTCCATTGACAATCTGTTTGAGGTTACATTAAAGGGGCTGAGTTCCTCAAAGGGCGATACTGCTACCATCGGACTGAAAACAGACGTGGAGTCCCTGACCGAAAATATCAGCGATTTGGTAAGAGGGTATAATTCCTTCATCCGGCATACGGCAGAATATTCAGATAATTTTTCCGGCAGCCGCAGGCTTCTCGGAGAAATGCGCGGCATTACTGCACGTTATCACAGCCAGTTTGATATCCTTGGACTGAATCTTCAGGAAAACGGAACTATCGAGATTGACAAGGGTGAATTAAGGCACGCGGCATTTTCCGAATATGCAAAAGAGGATTTTTCAGCTATCCGTAATTTTGCCAACACTTTAGTACGTAAAATGGATCAGGTTTCCCTGAATCCGATGGATTATGTCAACAAAACCATCATCGCCTATAAGAATCCGGGCAAGAATTATGCAACGCCATATATTACCAGTGCTTTCAGCGGTATGCTGTTTAACAGCTATTGCTAAATACATTATTTTTAACCAGACTAAAACCCCCTCATAGCGAGGGGGTTTTTCAGTCTGGCCGGCTTTCGTATTATTTCGTATTATAATGATGTCGTACTACACTGATGCCATATTATAACAGCATAGCATTATAACGGAATATTTCCGTGCTTTTTATACGGATTTTCCACTGCTTTATTTTTCAGTGCTTTCAAAGCCTTTAGAAGTTTTTCCCTCGTTTCCTCCGGCTTGATTACCTCATTGACAAACCCCCTCGAAGCAGCCACATAGGGATTCAGGAAACGTTCCTCATACTCTTTTTTGCACTGTTCCCGCATTGCCTGCGGGTCCGCAGCTGCTTTTATTTTACGCTTAAATGCGATATTTACCGCACCGTCGGCACCCATGACCGCGATTTCTGCAATAGGCCATGCAAATACCATATCCGCACCCATTTCCTTGGAATTCATGGCAATGTATGCACCGCCGTAAGCCTTCCGCATAATCACCGTTATCTTCGGGACCGTCGCTTCCGAATAAGCATAGAGCACTTTTGCACCATGGCGTATGATTCCGTTATGTTCCTGTGCCGTCCCCGGCAAAAAGGCGGGAACATCCACCAACGTTACCAGCGGGATATTGAAGCAGTCATTAAAGCGGATGAAACGAGCTATCTTATCCGATGCATGGTAGTCCAGCGAGCCGCCCATGGCGGCAGGCTGATTGGCCACAAACCCTACGACCTTTCCCGCCATACGTCCCCAGCCAATCACCGCGTTGGGAGCAAACTCCTTCTGTACTTCAAAGAAACTGTCCTCATCCACGATACAGTCAATAACGTCTTTCACATCATATGCCTTGCGGGAATTATCCGGCACGATTTCCCGGATTCTGCCGGCCTTTCCCCCCTGGAGCAGCACTTTATTGATATTGCCGACTTTTCCAATCATTTTATTGACGCCGTAAAGAAAAGACGTCCTATCTCCGCTGTATTTTACCACAGGCGCTTTCTCACGGTTATTAGCCGGAAGATAAGAAAGAAGCTTCCTTACCCCCATCAGACACTCCCCTTCCGAATCATAGGTAAAATGGGACACACCGCTCTTTCTGGCGTGGACATCCGCACCGCCCAATTCTTCCACTGTCACCTCTTCGTTAATGACTGTCTTTACCACATTCGGCCCGGTAATGAACATCTTGGATATATCCCTTACCATGAAAATAAAATCACAGATGGCGGGCGCATAGCAGGCGCCTCCCGAACAGGGTCCCAAAATAACCGCAATCTGGGGAATGACGCCGGAAGCCTTTGTATGTCTCAAAAACATACCGCTGTATCCGCTGAGGGAGGATATCCCCTCCTCGATTCTGGCTCCGCCGCTGTCATTGATGCAGATAAGCGGCGCTTTCATTTCCATCGCCATATCCTGAATCCTGCATATCTTAAAGGAATGATACTCACCCAGCGTCCCGCCGATTACCGTAAAATCTTCGCTTGCCACGAACACCAGCCTGCCGTCGATTTCTCCGTATCCCGTTACCACTCCGTCCCCCGGTACGCGGCGTTTATCCAGGTCGAAATCATCAATACGGGATTCGATGAAGCCATCCACCTCCACGAAGGTATCCTTATCCAAAAGCTTATCGATTCTTTCCCTCGCTGTCAGCTTCCCGATTGTATGCTGCTTTTCTATCTTCGACGCCCCGCCTCCCAGCTTCGCTTTCTCTCTCCGTATTTCCAGTTCTTTTATTGCTTCATCCCATTTTACGTTTCCCATCTTATACCTCACTTCTTTTATCTTTGATTCCCACGACGCTGCAAATTTGATACCCCGTTATTTGCAGCGGGGCATTTGATTTGAAAGTATAATATTTTGATATTCAAAGTATTTAGCAATATTATAGCATGGTTTCTATTTTTATCAAGTATCTGAGTGAAAATTTTTTAGGAATCTGATATAATATAGACAGAATCCCTTTCAAAAAGCATTCAGAAAGCAGGTGATAATACATGCCAAATAATGAAAAAGAATATAACGGTTATCTGTTCGACCAGTTAACACTATTGGAACGTATCGAAAGACAGGTTGAAAAAGGTGATATGCAGGCCGTAAAAGAAGAAATCGGCTTCCTGAAAAAAGAAGTCGAACGTAAGCTGTACCAGCAGCCGCCATTGACCGGAGGGCAGTCATAAGCAAACATAAGGAAATGAAAAAGGATAGCTGCATGACGCTGCAGCTATCCCTTTTCGCATCTTTTCATATTTTCTTATACCCACTGTAAAAACCTAATCTCCTGCCTGTTTCTCCGCTTCTGCCATCTCCAGCGCCGCGGCAACAACCTTGTCCATATCGTAATATCTGTATTGTCCCAGCCTGCCTCCGAACAGGACATTTTTCTCCTTATCGGCCAGCATCTGGTATTCCTGATATAACTTGTTATTTCTCTCGTCATTTACCGGATAGTACGGCTCATCGCCTTTCCGCCACGCAGCCGGATACTCCCTTGTAATAACCGTCCCTTGCTGTGTTCCGAATTCGAAATGTTTATGTTCGATGACTCTGGTATAAGGCACTTCCCGCTCTGTATAGTTCACTACTGCATTTCCCTGATAATCCCCGCAATCGGGCATAAGTTCCTGTTCAAACCTCAGGGAGCGGTATTCCAGCGTTCCCAGCCGGTAATCAAAATATTCATCAATCATACCGGTATAAAGGACTTTCCCGAACGTCATGTCCCCGCTTATCCTGCATGATTCCATAAATCCTTTATATTCCGTTGCCGTACGCACTTCCGTCCCTTCCAGCAGTTTTTCCACAACCGCCGTATAACCGCCCACAGGAATTCCCTGATACGAATCATTGAAATAATTATTGTCATAGGTGAACCGCAGCGGCACCCGTTTAATAATGAACGCCGGAAGTTCATTGCACGGACGACCCCACTGCTTTTCCGTATATCCTTTTATCAGCTTCTCATAAACATCACGGCCTGCCAAAGACAATGCCTGTTCTTCCAGATTCTTCGGTTCCGTAATATGAAGTTCTTTAATCTGTCCTTCAATCACGGCTTTCGCCTCCGCCGGAGTCCTGATTCCCCACATCCTGCTGAATGTATTCATATTAAACGGTAAATTGTAAAGTTCATCTCTATACACTGCAAGCGGTGAGTTTACAAAACGGTTAAATATGGCATACCGGTTCATATAGTTCCATACCTTCTCGTCCGAAGTATGGAAAATATGCGCCCCGTACATATGTACATGGATTCCCAGCATCTCTTTGGTATAGATATTGCCGGCAATATGCTCCCTTTTATCAATGACAAGACACCGTTTTCCATTTTCCTTCATCTCATTGGCAAAAACAGCGCCGAAAAGCCCGGCTCCTACTATCAGATAATCATAATGCATAACTGTCGTTCCTTCCAGACTTATTCTTTCAGCTGATATTTTTCCAACTGTACATAGTCATCCATCAATTCCAGAATTTTCTTGCGCCCGCTCTTATTCAGCTTTACATAATACTGCATTACCCGATTCTCAAGGATTTTCTCACCAAGGCTTGCTCCCTTTTCCAAAGAACTGAAATCCACCGGATTCAGATTCAGCTTGTCACACATCTTGATGACCGTCCCATATGCCATGCCTTCAATTCCTCTATCCAGTGCCGTCACCAGTGTGCTGTAAGGAATCTGCATCTCAATCGCAAACTGACGCACACTTTTGTACTGTGTCAAAATCTCCTTCTTCAATATCTCTGCCTTTGTCATATTTGGCTTCCTCCTGTCACTTTTGTTTGTGTTATCGCTGCTCAATATAATACGATACAGGCATCCGATTAAGTCGAATAGATATATTATAGCACATATACGGTTTTCCGTCACTGCTTTTTGGAAATGTATTAGAATTTTTAAAGAAATTTTATAATTTCTAAAGACATTTAAATTCTTTTTATTTTTCCACAACTATGCCTTGTAGAAAAGCTCCTGCCGTATAGAATCCTCTCTGGCAGGAGCCGCAAGAAACGCAGGCAGACATTCCGGACGCCGCCATACCGTTGCCGTACAAACATATGAAAATATTTGTGATTATGTTTTATAATATCATTTTAGACGGCACTCCCGGCAGCGTCAAGAGATTATGCATAATCCGCATAAAGAAACCAAACCATATGCCGCGTTGTATATTATTCCCCATTATGCGCAGACTGGCCGATTGCCTCTGCTAAATCTTTTAAGAACGGAACCACCGCACTTTCCAGTATTTCCGCAATCTTTCCGTCTTCCTTATCTCTGATTGCCGCACCCAGGTCCATCAGCCGGTCATTCATTTCCTGTTTGGAACTATGTATCCTTTCCGCATCCAGCACATCCGAAGCCCTGTTATATGCTTCAATCACCCAGTTCAGTCCATCTATGCACTGATTTAAAAAAACATCCGTATCAGACTGCCTGTTTCCCTGCAGTTCCCCGCACAGCGTGCCTATTCCGGGTATCAGCTTCTGCAGATACTCACCCACTGCCTGCATCGCCTCTTTCTTCTGTTCCTGCAAATTCTCCATATCTTTTCCTCCAATCAATTACTGAAATTCAATTAAAAAAATTCAATTAAAAAATTTAATTAATGGAATGATTCATCTTATTCTTAAAATTATACCATTTTCCACAGTCCCCGTCAATTTACGCCCAATTCTCCGCACACTTTATCCGCTATCAGCGCTGCGCCTGCGGCATTCGGATGCGTTCCGTCGCTGGTGTATTCCTTCGCATTTTCATAAGTGATACCGCACCCATACACATCGATTACGGAAATGCCCTTCGCCTGTGCCACGGCCTTGATACAATCGTTGTAATTCTTGGCCGTCAGCCCGTGCTCATTCTGAAAAGGGAAACAATCTCCTTCCTCATCCCACCGCGCCACTTCCAATATGGTACAGCAGTAAATCTCCGCATCCGGATACCACATCTTCATCTTATCGAGCATCAGTCCATAAGCTTCACTGAAATTCTGGATATAACCCTCCTGCACCTGGGACACTCCGTCATATGCGCCCAACGGAATACCGTTCAGCAAATCATTGGCGCCCATCAGGATAAGAATCACATCCGGCCACTCTCCCTCCGGGCCTGCCAGGTCCGCCATCCTCTGATTTCCGCAGGAATAGGCGCCTTCATGATTATCCTGCGACTGCCCGCTTACCGTACTGCCCGAATACGACGCATTGCTGCATAACTCCATACCCGTCCGCTCTGTCACCTGCATCCACCACGTTTCTTCTACTGTCCGGATTTCTCCGCATTCAGGATAAAATTTACTGTAATATTCCGGAATATAACCCGTAAAAGTGGAAATGCTGTCCCCGCAGACGGACACTTTTTTCCCGTTCCACGGAGAATCCGCTTCCGCATCCGTCCCGACATTTTCCGTCTCTTCCTCCATCCCTTCGTTCTCTCCGGCATCCGTTTCCCTGTCCATCTCTTCACCGGACTCTCCGTCTCCGCTTACCTCTCCAGTGCCCTCTTCTTTCTCTTCTTTCTCTTCTTTCTGTCCGTCCGTCTCCGATTCCATACCTATATTTTCTTCTACACTGCTTTCAGCCCGGTTTCCGCAACCAAAAAGCGCCAGTGTCGTCATCCATAACAACAACCCGGCGATTCCTATTCTGTATTTTCCATTTCTCATTACGGCCTTATATTCCTTTCCGTATTTTTGTTCCATCTGCCCGATTCCCTTCTTATCCGTTCCTTCTCTTGCCTATACTTAACCGGCCCCGCCGCAGGCGGCGGGGCTTCCAGACAGAAATTGGAGCTGCGCTTTACATGATTCATGTCAGTGCCGGGCAAAATTTTAACGACGATGTAGTACATCGACTAGAAATTTTAACGACTCAATGACACGAAGCTGGCCAAGTGAAACTACGGTTTCTGTCCGGATAGAGTATCAGTGTGCCGACACGTTTACTTCCGAAACATGGACTGCCTTGCACCGTGCATCGTTCCGCTGTTCTTCAGCACATCGTCCACTGCATCCATCCGCAGCCCTGCATCGATAAAGTCACAGTTCTTACAGAACGGATAATTCTGCCGTCCCGTCCTGATTGCCTTCCTGAGCATCTGATATTTTTTACTGTTCCACCCTTCCTTCAAGGGCACCTCATGCAAATCCGCCAAATCCGTCACTTCCAAATTATCACAGCAGCAGATTCCCAGCTTCCCGTTCGGCATTATCCACATATCCGTATAGGGCATCAGACAGGTCTCTTTAATTACCTTGTCCGTGGCCGGTTTATTAGGAGCGCTTCCCGCCCGGTTCGTCAGAACCTCCTTCAGATAACGCATCTGTATCAGCACATCCACATCCTTGAACTCATCCGGATTTGCTTTGACATATTCATAGATTTCCTGAATATTATCATACAGCTTCATTTCCATGCTGTAATTATTGATAACCAGCTGATTGACATAGGGAACCACTTCCTTTACTTTATCTATGGTCAGCAGCAGCCCGTTGGTAGACATAAAAATAAATGCATCCGGCAGTTTCTCCCTTGCATATTTATGAAACTCCATAATACGCGTATCCAGCAGCGGCTCATTGTTCCCGTACATCGTCAGATGCCCTTTATATCCCCAGTCCGCCAGCTGGTCGATAATGCTGTAAAACAGTTCCTCCTCCATCCTCATATAAGGCCGCTTCTCCGCATTCTTATTGGCCGTACAGAACTCACATGTACTATTGCAGCGGTTAATCGTTTCCAGATTTACCACCAATGGCTGCGGCACTTCTTTCGCTGTCATGAAATATTCGATATAATCCTTTTGAAGCTTTCTTCTCGACACAAACTGCAGCTTCAGATAGCTTTCGCTTGCCAGCCCCGGAAGATACTTCCTCGCATTCCATCCTAACCTGCCTAAAAAATTGTGTATTCTAACCGGCATTCCTACTTATCTCCTTTATCCTCTGATTTCTATATTTTTTGCAGACACCCCTGCATTTATCCGTATGTACGCATATCATCATAGCATTTTCTAAGATTACGGTCAAGCGGTGGACGGAAATCGGGCTGGTATGTAGAAAAGAGGACGCACAGAACAGGGCAGAGGGGGATTAAGGACACGCTTTCGCCCGGCTCCATCATTCACAGGGAATCTCGTATACCATCCACCATAGCCGCCGCCCAACGGCTTCTGCCTTAATGATATTGTGCCGGTACACAGCGCCGGGGAGGGTATGGCTGTTTTAAGGACCGTCGGAAAACGTCGGTACTTAGTGAGGTACTAAAATGCGCGCAGCACATTTTACGAACTTAGTACCGTTACGTTTGAAGTCGAGCGCAAGCGCGTCCTTAAAACAGCCATACCCTCCCTGGGGCGTCGCCTCACTACAAATAATAAGGCAGAAACCGTGCAAACAAACTGTAGGCGAAGGACAGCATTACGTAGGCCATGACTCCGAGGCAGAACAGTTTTCCGCAGGCTTTCCCGGCTCCGGCAGTCAGTGTACGGGATTTTTCATTTGTTATGGATGCCGCAATCCGGCTGGCGGCCCATTCCATGAGGCCGCACAGTTTCTCCATGCCAAGCGTTACCAGATACATGAGCGGTATCAGCACCGGCAGGATGTATCTTCCCTGCGGCTGGAATTCCCATGTGTAGGAGTAATAGATACTCAATCCTATCGTAATGGCACAGAACAGGGCCATGCTGAAATAGAAGACAAAGCGGTTCTTTCTGACCTCCGGTTCTGTGTTATCCTGTTTTATCCACAGGAACTGCAGAGGCAGTACCGCAGCTGTACAGGCAAGAATCCAAAAACGTTTATAATATACATAAATCAGCCCGTGCGTAGGTATCAGCATCGGCCCGAACATAGCTATGAAACTGTCCCGGAGCAGCCTCAGATAGCTGGTCGTAAACAGCATCTCGTACAAAGATGCTCCGGAATTCTGATAGGTGAACCGGGTTAACGGGTTGTACTCCTCCATAGCCGTCTGAATGGCACATTCCCGCCTTGCATTCATGGCAATGATATCTCCGTCATACAATACGGCATTCCGGATAAACCACCAGCCGATGCCCGCCAGCACAAGGATAGAAATGAAGATTCCGTTCCGGACAAGCGGCCTCCACTCCACCCATAACCCCTTTTCTTTGGAAATATGGACATAGTGGAAGAAAAAAATGAGCATGGCCGCCACAATGATTCCGTAAGCATTGTAATAAGACATCGCGCAGAGGATAATCCCCGCCGCCAGCCTGATGCAGTCTCCCCTTTCATAGCCCGTTCTCTGTGCCTTAAGCAGCGCATAGAAGATGACTGCGACTGATAACATTGCCATGGAATCCGTATTCACGTACGAATGGATGAAGATATTCTGGGGCAGGAAAACCACCATCAGGGTAAATACCCATTGCAGCCAGGGATTCTTCCAGGCTTCCTTTGCAATCCGCCGCACATAATAAGCCATAAAGACACCAAACACGGCATTTACCATCCGGGCTGCCAGCAAAAGGACATAGCCATCTGATGTAAACAGCTTTAAAAAACGCAGCAGAAAACCCTGTATCATATAGGTCAGAATAGGCTGGAACGCATAGGATGCACCGTATCCGTCCAGTATCACCTCCGGGTCCGCCCCGTGCGGCAGCCTTCCATGACTGCATATGTAATTTACCACCTTGAACCGGTTGATTTCATCCGGCGGGTCCCCGTAAGTCTGCACCATGGCGAAACAGGCAATCGCCGCAAATACCAGCAGATAAAAAACAAGTTCCGCCGCCCATTCTCTTTTTTTCCCGTCCTTCAATCCATTCACCTTCCTGCACCTGGTAACAGTTCAGCCTTCGGCTTCCCTGTTACGGAATCTGCCCATTCCAAATCTCCTGCGGCGAGGGGCAGATTCCCTCTCAGCTAAATTTACGTATTCTGACGGAACTGTTACTGCACCCGTCATTCTCTCACATACAGATAAACCATATAGGGAGAAGCCTCCGTCCCGTAAGCCTTCACGAACCGAATCCCCGTCTCCTCCGCATTGGACAACTCGAATCTGGAAAAAATATATTTGCCGCCCAGTTCCTCAAATGCCTGCGCATCCATACAGATTTCGCTGTCCGCCGCCTGAAAGCTCTTAAGACTGCTTACCACGGAAGCCTCCGTTCCCGAATACAGATATGCCCTGGCTCCCCATTCATCATAATAAATCCGGCTGGCTTCTACCCGTTCCAGCGCCGGAGCGATGATACGCCGGAACTCCTCCTTGTACTGCTGCGGATAAAAGCCCAGATATCCGTCCAACGTAGCGATTCCGTTGTATTCCAGCACGGCCGGATGAAACCCGTAAGCTGCCGACCACTCACCCTGATAGCCGATGTCCTCTTTAATCTCCTGAAACAGCTCCTCGGAATAGAATTCCCCGTAATTCATCTCATCTATGGTTTTCCCTTTTAGAAGTTCCAACGCTTTATTTTTGCATGTACAGAGCAAATCATTGTATCTGGTAGGCGCCAGCAGGATAACCGCAGCCGCTGCAAACGCCATGACATTTGCAGCCGGCCTCCACCATCCATGCAGCGCTCCCATAATGCCCGGCCTCTTTTCTCCTGCCGCCTCATACATTCTCTGAAGCACAATGAAAAACGCCGCATACCAGCAGAACGGACTGAAAAATACGGTACGGTTAAACTGAAATCCTTTCAGAAACGGAACCAGCCTTTCCACCAGCCCGCGGAATGCTCCCCAGTTATATAGGCCATATACCACGCTGTTGAATACCAATACCAGCATCAGCAGATTATATACATCATGGAACATCCCTTTCCAATCCTGTTTCGCAATATACCGGTCATTCCGGTACAGGAAATAGAACATACAGACCCACCAGATGAACCGGTCGTGCACGCTTTCCGCATGGAAATTCCCATGCATCCAGACATCCAGACTCTGCGCCAGTATTTCTTTTGCCGTCAAATCCGCTTCCATCATGGTAACGCGTATCGTTTCCGTCCCGTCGAACAGCATCACACTAAACAGCCGGTACTCAAATACCATATATCCCGCCGCCAGTACGAATAACGCTCCCAACAGCGCTTTTGGCAGCTTCCTGTCCCGCACCCACAACCAGATGACCGCCACCGCCGTATAAGCCAGTATAAAAAATCCGAAGTAGGAAAAGTAGGAAAGAAACGGGTAACAGAACAAGGCAAGATACCGCTTCACGGAAGGCTCTTTATAAACTCTCCGCAGCAGATATACCGCCAGCGGAATGGATGCAAACGGAATGCCAAAAGCAGGAAACATATTCAGCACGCCGTAAGCAAACCCCATCCATGCCGCAAGCGGCTTATACTCTGCAAAGTGTTCCCCATACCAGTCCCTGGCAAGCAGCCATACGCTTCCTATGGAAACCGCCACTTTCAGCAGATATCCTGTCACATAAGCCGCAAAAGGAGGCAGAATCATATAAAGAACCGTATAAAGCGACAGTTCCGAAGGCAGATTGTCCCTCGTCACTCCGCCCAGAAAAGGCACATCCACACCATGGGCAAAAAAACTGCCTGTATTTTTTAACATCCTAAACTGTGCCATGAACAGGTCCAGATTATCATGCACCGCAATATAACTCGATTCCCCGCACACAATATATACGCCGGCTGCCCCGGCAAAAAACAGTACGATTAAAACGACATACCAATATGCAACCAGTTTTCTTATCTTCATCGCTTCTTCTCCCGTAAGTTTCCTGCCTCGTCATACAGCATAACCGCCAGCGCACAGTAAAACAATCCCATACTGTATATCATATAACGGGGCTGTGTGAAAATCGTAACACCCACCACGCCGCAGTTAAGCGCCAGACCAAGCAATACGATTTCGGCAAAAGCCGCCGTTTCATCCGGCCTGTTCCAGCACCTGCGCCTGCGTACTCCTGCGATATACAGACCGGTATAGAGCAGATAAACCAGCAGTGCATATACATTCAGGAAGCGGTTCTCCCTTGCGACAGAATTCACAAAGCCCTTCCATATATTCGCCGCTACGAGCCAGACAAGTTTTCCCTTTTCCTGCCTGATCAGCACCTTTATCATATCGCTGCAGTATACATCATACTGAAGGGCTTCATGAATCGGATTCCCGTCTCCATACTCACGGATATAATCATGAAACACCGGATTGACAATGCCGTAGCCAATTGCATCATAACTGTCCGCATAATGGGTCGTCAGCCCTGTCCACCCTTCCGGCGCATACCGCATATTCAATCCTTCCGCATCGGCACGGACACGGATTTCCTCATAGAACTCCTTCAGCACCCCGTCCTGAAACAGCTCCCTGTCATCCTCCTCCGCAGTATAAATCAGCGTACACAAAATCCCCATCGAATTGCCCGCATGTTCCATCCATTCGCCGCGCACACAGCGATTGTACAGCCGGTCTGTCATTTTCCCTGCAAACAGCAGAGCTGCCGTCAGCAGCAGCAGACCCGCCAGTTTTTTCAGTTCCCGCTTTTTTATCAGGTAATACAGGATAAAAACCGCCGCCATCAGACAGAGCGTCAGAAGCATCTGCTTGCGCAGGTTGATGAGCAGGAAAGCCAGACACGCGGTTCCGGCCAGATTCCGCCGCTTCCGCTTCATGACATAGCAGTAAAGCTGCACGACAAATAAAACATACAGCGGAAAGCCTAATCCTTCCGTCATGATACTGACCGTATAGGAAGACCCCCTGTTGGCAACCAGACGGTTCAGAAGCACCACGCAGAACTGGAATCCTGCTGCCAGCACCGCCAGAAGACGACTGTCTCCTTTATATCTCTTTATGGTAACCGCCAGCTTCCATGCCGCATAAGCCATCAGAATACTCTGCATCACAACCACCGGCATCAGATATCCCTCTTCCCCGAATATCGTACGGAATACCCACAGCCACGTCGGATACAGCGGCTCTCTCGTAATATCCATACTGGAATAACTCATGGAATCCTTACACCAGACCGGACCGTCATAAAACGGAAAAAAAAGATAAAAGCACAGGCAGACTGCAAACAGCCCTGCCTCCCACCTTTTTTCTTTATACTTTTCTTTGTCCTTCATATAACCTTTGATTCTCTCTATCCAAATCATTCTGTCCATCTCACCTGCTGCCGCTGTCCGTCTATTGCCTGTCCCGTTTAATCATATTCAGCTGGATTTCAAAATCCCTCCGGTTCTTGATTGCCATATTGGACAGAATCAGCCCTGCAAAAAAAGACTGTATCGCCGCCAGCATCACAAAGCCGCATACAAACAGCGTGGGGAACTTGGCCACCAGCCCTGTCTGAACGAATTCCACCAGCACCGGAATAAAAAATACAATGGAAATCACCGCCAGCAGCAGCGCTAACAGCGTAAAAAATCCCAAAGGCTTATAATCCTTATAAAGACGTCCGATGGTTCCCAGCACTTTCAGTCCGTCAGAATAAGTATTCAGCTTCGATTCGCTTCCCTCCGGCCTGTCCCGGTACTCCACGATGACATTTTCTATCTGCATATTATTAGAAACTGCATGGATGGTCATCTCCGTTTCGATTTCAAACCCTTTGGACAGCACCGGAAATGTTTTTACAAATGCATAGCTGAATGCACGGTATCCCGTCATAATATCCTTTACATCGCAGCCAAACAGACGGTTGATACTGCCTCTTACCAGACTGTTTCCCATATTGTGGAAGGGACGCTTATTCTCTGTAAAATAGGTGGAAGACAGCCTGTCCCCTACTACCATATCCGCATTGTGGTTCAATACCCTGTCCACCATTTCAGGCGCATATTCCATCGGGTAGGTATCATCCCCGTCCACCATCACATAACATTCCGCATCGATTTCCCTGAACATTCTCCTGATTACATTGCCTTTTCCCTGCATATATTCATAACGGATGACCGCTCCGGCCTGTGAAGCCAGTTCCACGGTCCTGTCCCTGGAATTATTGTCATATACATACACCACTGCCTCAGGCAGCGCCTTTTTCGCATCCGCAACTACTTTTGCAATGGTTTTCTCCTCATTATAACATGGTACCAATACTGCAATTTTATCCATCTTTCTTTCTCCCACTGTTTATCGTTACCTTATTTTAACAGAATATCCCTGCATCGTCCATTAAAATCCCTGATAAATGAATTCCGCCGCGCTGTACTCCGGCCCGTAATATCCCAGCAGAATCGTGTAAAACAAAAGTGCATACCATAAAATAAAGCGCACCGGCAGTTTTTTCTTCTCAATCCGTTCCCTCACCGGCCCTTTCTGCTGCATCAGAGATACTGTAAACAGAATGCACAGAGACACCACGGCGATAACCGCTTCGATGAAATCCAGCCCCGGCGTGAAAAGAGTGCCTTCCGCTGCTCCTCTTGCACTCCCGCAGACCGCCGCTTTCAGCATATGTAGGGCAGCCGCCAGGGACTCCGCCCGGAAGAAAACAAAGCCGATATTTACAAGAAAAAAAGTCCGGAGGATACGAAGACCGTCCACCCACTTACTCTTCGAATCCACATGGCATTTCTCCATCAGCTTTCCGTAAAACGGCGTAAGCAGTTCCCCGCACACGATATAGGCCCAGTGCAGCAGACCGGAACCAATGACAAACTTCCAGTCCCCGCCGTGCCAGACGCCTACCGTAAACCAGAGAAGAAACATCGCCAGAAAAGTCGTAAGCTGTTTTCCCCGTTTCTTACCGAAACGTTCCCTCATCCGCTTTCCCGTCTGCGTGAAAAACTGCGTGCGCAGGATTGGATAAAATACATATTCCTTCATCCAGACGCCAAGCGAAATATGCCATCTGCGCCAGTACTCGGAAATGGTTTTTGAAAAAAACGGCGTTTCAAAGTTTTCCGGCAGCCGCAGCCCGAATGTCTGCGACATCCCCAGTACAATATCCATACTCCCTGAGAAATTAGTATAGAGCTGAAATGCATAACATACCGTGGCAATCCAGATATAAATACCGGAATAGGCCGTATAATCATCGTATACGGCATTCACAATCAGGTTCATCCTCTCCGAAATCACCAGTATCTTAAAAAAACCCCACACCATCCGCTGAAAGCCGAACACTACCTGCCGGTAATCAAACGCATGAGGAGCAAAAAACTGCTCCCCGTCCTCCCTGTAACGGAGTATCGGCCCGGACAATACCGCCGGAAAATACATGCCGTACAATGCCAGCCGGAAGAAACTCTTCTGGGGCACAGCTATCTTATTATAAACATCGATGACATATCCTAAAATGGAAAACGTATAAAAGGACACTCCCAAAGGCGCCATCAGCTTTAATCCGGCCAGCACATCCCCGCTTCCTCCAAACAGCCGGACCAGGCCGTTTACCGTATGCACTGCAAAGTTCACATACTTTAATACCACCAGTATGCCAATCAGAACCGCCGTCACGCCAAACAGCGCCATGCGCCTTTTCTTTTCATCATCCGTTCCCGCCATCACCCGGATTCCTGCATATGCCGCCGCACATGCCGCAATCGGATAAAGAATCAGTATTCCGTTTCCTGTCAGCAGGTAATAGGCAACGCTCACAAAAAGTAAAAATACCCATTGCGTTTTTTTCGGAATCAGATAATATAGAATTAAGATACAGGTATAAAAACATAAAAAATAAAACGATGTAAACGTAGCTTGCATAAGAACAGGAGCCTTTCTATGAATCAAAACACGAATCAAAACACGAATCAAAATACAACTCAAAACATGTATCAAAATACAGACCGAAATCCGGATTCCAATCACTCATTAAAAGTACATCATATCGGATATCTGGTCAAAAAAATGGATGCGGCCATAAATGCTTTCCGGCATCTGGGCTACACCGTCCGTCAGGATACGGTTTACGATACAATCAGGGGAATCCACATCTGCTTTATGGAAAAGGACGGTTATGTCATAGAGCTTGTCTCCCCTGCCGGCAGCGAATCTATCGTGGCAGGGCTTCTGAAAAGATACAAAAACAGCCCTTACCACATCTGCTATGAAACGCAGGATTTGGACAAAGAGCTTGCAGCGCTCACCGCAGAGGGCTACGCTGCTATGGACGCACCGACACCGGCTCCCGCTCTGGACGGCCGGCGTGTAGTATTTTTAATGAATCCGTTTCTCGGCATGATAGAACTGCTGGAAGCCTGATTCCGGTCCTTTTCCTCTCCCGTATCCCAAAGCGTGTTTGAAAATTCATTCCCGCAAAATGGGATGGCATCTTGCAGAAAGCAATTTTCAAACACGCTCCAAACTGCGCACCTGTTATCGTCAGTCCGTAATCTGGCTTAAAATAATATCAGCCATTTCCCCAACGTTCTTCATGGCAACTACCTGCCCCATGGAGAACTTCATGCCGAATTCCTGTTCTACTGCCGCAATCAGGCTGATATGCTCCAGGGAATCCCATTCCTCAATATCCGCCGAAGTCGTTGCGTCGTTTACGGTAATCGACGCATCGTCAAATACATCCCGGAACACCTCATTCAATGTGGAAAATACTTCTTCTCTTGTCATTTCAGTCCTTCCTTTCATCTCTCGCTATCCGTTTTTGTCCGGCTGCCATTCATTTTTCCCGAAACCGTAACATATTTTACCATACTTTACGGATTACTGCCACTTAATTATTTCTTGTCTCCTCACATTCCAATATAATCTGTGACAATTTTCTTGCATATGCCTCTCTCCCCTTCGCGGAAAGATGCACCCCGTCTTCCAGATACTCATCCGCCGTATACGCATCCAGACCGATTCCCTCGTAAGCATTTAAGAACAGCGTATTTAAATCCGCCGATACATTTCCGCATACACGGTGGTATTCTACCAGATTGGCAATCCCGTTGCTCGACATGTTCCCGTCTCCCAGATAGGTGCCGTCGCTCGCCCAGAAATGCGCATAATTCGGCGAGCACAGAACAATCTGGGCATCGGGATAATATTCCCTTAAGTTTTTAACAGCAATGCGCAATGCGCCTACATAGGTATAAGGGTCGTACACCGACTCTTCATTGTTTAACGGCATACTGCTCAGGAAATCATTCATTCCGTATTCCAGCACAAAATAATCGGTCTCGGAAAAATCGCACATATCAAATATTTCCCGCGCCGTAAAACCGTCCATAATCGATGGGTCCACATTTCCGCAGATGGCATGTACGACGCCCTGGAGCGACCTCGAAGTCCACTCTTCATATTCCGCCTTTTCGCCGGTCGGCAGGGCTGCCGTCGTCCCTCCCATAGCCAGATTATATACATCCGCATCGCAGTATTCGCCTGTCAGATGGGCAATGCCCGTTTCATTCCGGTAACCGTCTAAAATGCTGTCTCCTAAAAAAACAATCTGAAGCTTATTCACTGCATGTCTTTCCGGTATTGCATCCGTCACATCCTGTTCTCCGATTTCCGGCTCGTTTAAATCCTCCGGTGCAAGCACGACCTGTTCCGGCAGTTCTGTTTCTGCGTCTTTTGTCTCCTGCCTCCGGTTTGCCTCATTCTCCTTTTCATTTTCATTCTCTTTGTCCATTTCCGGTGTGGAATGCGTATTCTGCACAATCTGTCCGCCTGCAGCATCCTCTCCCTCTACGGCATTCTCTTCCACCCGGTTTCCGCAGGCGGCCAGCAGTCCGACCGCCAGGACGGTCAATAATCCCATATAGATTCTTTTCATGCTTTTTTTCATGCTTCCTTTTTCTCCCTTCTGCTTTTTCTGCTTTCATGTATATTTTATTTTTTCCTGTTCATATTCTTTATGACCGCCTTTTTGGATTTTTGTTTACGGATTTCTTCTCTTATGAATTTCCGCTTTTATGGATTCCCTTTTATGGATTCCTTTTTTATGGATTTCTGCTTTTATGGACTCCCTTTTATGGACTTCCGCTTTTTTCAGTCCGGGTTTTTCCGGGTTTAAGGAAAAGTTTCGTATGCCTTAAGGGAAACTTAATAATTTTCTGTTTTAATGTTCCGTAGCAATATTTTCCTTATTTTGGAAAAAATATTATTATGATACATTCAATGACTTTAAGAAAGTTCAGAGGTTGCATATGCTGTTTAACTCTATGGCCTTTGCCATATTTTTACCAATTGTTTTTATATTATACTGGTCCGTCCCCGTCCGATACCGTTATCTGCTCCTGATTGCAGCCAGCTATTATTTCTATATGAGCATGGATATAAAATATGCCGTACTGCTCCTGTTCACCACTGCCTCCTCCTATGCGCTGGCTCTTTGCATGGAGTATTCCGGAAGTACACAGCTGCGGAAAACTATTTTCGTCACAGGAATTGCGGTGCTGCTTACCCCCCTGTTCCTTTTTAAATATTCCCATATGCTGTTCCCCACGCTGCCGGCTACCATACAGTTTATGCTTCCGGTAGGTATTTCATTCTATACCTTCCAGACATTGGGATACCTGGCTGACGTTTACCTGAAAAAATACCCGGCCGAACGGCACTTTGGATACTACTGCCTGTTTGTTTCCTTTTTTCCGCAGCTTTTATCAGGCCCCATCGGACGGGGCGGCAGTCTTCTGCCGCAATGGAAGAACCCGCGTCCTTTTGACCCTTCGAGGGCTTCTTACGGACTGAAGCTAATGGCAGTCGGATACTATAAAAAACTGGTAGTGGCTGCGCTTCTGGCGCCTACCGTGGATGCAGTCTATGACAATACGGACAGTTACATCGGACTGATTTACATTCTTGCAACCTTCCTGTTTGCCATACAGATTTACTGTGACTTTTCCGGTTATACCGATATCGCCATCGGCTGTGCCATGCTTTTTGGAATAACCCTTGCGGACAATTTTAAAAGCCCTTATTTCTCGCATGGCATAAAAGAATTCTGGAGCCGCTGGCACATTTCGCTCTCCACATGGTTCCGGGATTATATTTATATCCCTCTCGGCGGCAGCCACTGCGGACGGTTCCGCCATGCCCTGAACCTGATGTTGACCTTCCTCATCAGCGGGCTTTGGCACGGCGCCGGTATCACCTATATCATCTGGGGCGGGCTGCACGGCCTGTATCAGATTCTCGAAAACTCTTTCTTCCGCCGGAAAGAAAAAAACAAAAGCGGCATGGCCGCCGCTCTGATAACCTTCCTTGCCGTATGTTTTGCATGGATTTTCTTCCGTGCCAATAACCTGACGGATGCATGGCGGATTATTTCCAACAGTTTTTCCGGTATTACTGATTTGGAACAATACTTAAAGACCGCCGTCATCTGTCTGGACATGACCTACGGGCATATGGCCTACATCGGCATCCCCATACTGCTCCTCGCCGTTTATGACTATGCCTCGCTAAAAACAGATGTCATCGCATATATCTCTTCCAGAAAGATTTGGATACGCTATCCGGCCTATATCCTTTTCCTTCTGCTTATACTTTTATTTTCCGAGAAAGGAGTATCGACAGAATTTTACTATTTCCAATTCTGACGGCAGCTGATTATGAAACCTTTTCATCCTTTTATCAACTTCACAGCCAAATGTTTCGCCGTATGCGGGAGCGTCATCTTCCTGCTCTTTTTACTGAACCTCCGCTACGAACAGGTGATGGACCGCCCTTACAGCGACGCTGATAAATTCCGTTATATGAATTCCACTTATAACAATATCCAAATCTGCAATATAGGCAGTTCCCACGGAGAGTATGCCTTTTACTATGAAGACCTCTCCAAAAAATCCGGTTACCAGTGTTTTAACTTTGCCATGGCCAGCCAGACTTACGACTACGACTATGCGGTTCTTTCCATGTACCGGAACCACTTTGCAAAAGACTGCATTATGTTCATCCCCGTTTCCTACTTTTCTTTTAATAACGAAGTCATCAACGAAACGGAAGAGGAATTCCTGCGTGCAAAATATTATACCTTTTTATCTCCCAGGTATATCCCTCACTATGACCCTTATATCGACATCGTCACCCACTATTTCCCCATCCTGTCCGCCGGCGAGGATATCTCGAAGCTGCTCCCCTCCTTTTCCCTGCGCGCCCTTGCTGCAGAAGCCGCCCCGGCGGATAACCATGACGGGCCGTCCGAAGAGGAATTTCTCCAGAAGGCGCTGGACCGGTACAGCAGGCATATGGATGATAAAGAGGAATATTTCATGGCGGAACGCATCGATAACTTATATGCCATTCTCAGCTTCTGTGAAGACCATGGTATCACGCCCGTTTTAATCACGACTCCTTATACCAGTTACTACTATGAACAGGCATCCGTCGAATTCAAAGAACAGTTCCGCAGCCTCATCTCTTCCATTGCCTCGGATTGCGGAGTGTCTTACTATGATTATTCGGAGGATGAACGTTTTTCAAATCATTTGGAATATTTCTCCGATGCGGACCACCTGAATGATGACGGAGCCGCCCTGTTCATGGACATAATAAAACAGGAAATCCCCGAATTTGCGGATTTCCTGTCACGTAATCAGTTTCAGTCAGACTGAAATTTTTCTTCTTTCAAAATGATACTATAAGGGAGGGACATCATATAATTATCAATCGCATTCCAGTCAGGCAGCCCATCCTTTGTAAACGGAAGTTTCAGACATAACTCGGGTATAAACCTATTTGCCTGACGTCCATATGAAAACTTGCCCGCATTACTGCTTATCATCTGACAAATAAAAATCTTTGATGCAAGCGACATATCGCTCTTAGGCTCCAGCACAAAAACGTCTCTGCCCGAATACCATGGATTTCTTTGCACAAAAGATGCCAAAACAGACCCGCCGCCCGCAACCGAAATCAGCCCTGCTCTCTGCGGAACTTTATCATCTAATTGTTCAACATAACCTGTGACGCCATTATTATACGCTGACCTGCCTACAAAAGCTATACCGTATGAATCCGGTTCAAGATAAGCTTTTTCTAAATTGATTCCATAACATACATGAAACAATTCCTTTATATAAAAATCCTTTAATGGTTTCACAAAAGGCGACTCTACCGGCACCAACGATTTTTGAGCAGCCGGCGCATATCTGGTCTGAAACACCTCTACATCAATATCCAAAATACTCGGAACAGAACTGGGCAGTTCAGACTGCTTTGACTTTAATTCCCCTATATCTTCTGTATAACAATAAAGAGCATAGCTTTTAAGGGATTTAATAAAATCACTTTCTGTAATGCAGGAATAATCTGTACTGAGATATTCTTCCGCCACACAATCCGCTTTGGGGCCCATCTTCCCATTTTCTGTTTTCTTTCCCATGGACATATCTATTTGATATTTCACACACTTTGTAGAATCTAACGTTTTTTCATCCCTTAATTCTTTCAGCCACTCTCTCCGGTGATGAGCCCATGCACCATTGGCATCCACACGTCCTCTGTGTGCAATTGTAATAAATCCATCGTCTGTCCAGCGCGCCAAAAAAGTTTTAACCGTCGATATCGCCTGAGGAATCCCTGCCCTCCATACCATAATGCAGGGTTCAATGCCAACCTGCGAATCATGAAATAAATCCCGCGGCAATGTAATACATGCAAGAAGCGAATGCTTCTTCAATATTTTATTCCGTAATGCGCTCCCCCTGCTGCATGCCGAGGATATTGGAACGAGGGTTATACCCACTCCTCCGCTCTCCAGAAAATCAAGCAGCGAAAGTGTGAAATCCAATTCCGACGAATCATCCGCTTTTAATGAGTAGGGCGGATTAATCATACCTACCACCGGTTTCATGGATAACGCTTCAAAGGTCTGCCTTAAAGAAATATCCCTGCCGGCAATTTCCACGGCAACACCGTCAGAAGTCGTCATATCTTTTTCCAAAGAAGAACAGCAATATAAATGTGATTTTCCATCACCATGAAATCTCATATTTGCATATGCTAATGCAAACATCTCCGGCTCATATTCAACACCTAACAGACAATCCTCCCGAATATGCCGTTTCTTTTCTTTTGCGGCCGTTGGCGAAATATTCAATGCATCAATATTTTCATCCATTCTGTTCATAGCTGCTACCAAAAAAGAGCCTGTTCCACAACATATGTCAAGAACCGGTGTATTCTCATCTAATTTTCTTCCAAGCGCCCACTCGGCAATATCCGTAAAAAGTTCGCAAATATGCCTCGGAGTCAAAACAATGCCTTTATCCTTTGCATCTCCTTTCGCATATTTCAGAAAACTTGTATAAAAAGAAGCCATAATATCTATTTTCGGCCTCTCCTGGTTCATTTTCAAAGGAACAAATACATTTACATACATAGATACAATAACGGAAGCCAGAAAACTGTTAAGTTCCGGGAATATATCCCCCTTTCCGGTTTTCTGCGGCTTATGCATCATCTGCTGCCCAATAATGCCCCTGTAATACTGATTCAGCATTCTCTTTTTTGATTCCGGTATTTCATCGCGTACCCAGACTTCATCCAGTGTCTTCAGAAGAATTGCCGGCAGGTCATTCCCAAAAGTATCCTCTTCTTCCACAGGTCTTTTGGACAAAGCGGCGATTCCCTTCGTCTGCTTAAATATGGTTCCATCCTCAACTGTAAGAACCAGCAAAATTGCAGCCAAAAAGCCGGCTCTGTCCTTAGATGAAATTCCATTTGCCCTCAAAAAATTATTACATGTCTTTGCATAAGAAGTTAACGACCATAAAGCTTTTTCATCCTCCTTCGAAAGACGCTGGAACTTTTCATTAAAAGCATTTTCATAGTCTTCCGGTGTTGCAAGCGCACTGTGAAACGGCTGCTGTTGCTCAAGTACGACCGCACCGGAAAGCGATTCCCCGCGTGGCAGTAAATACGAAGTGCAGATAAATTCTTCTTCCGATGTACCAGAAGCAGCCACAGCCACAATATCCATATTTCTATTTAAAAAGGAGGCGAACCAGACAGCCCCGCTGGTCGCATAATCTGTTATATAATCCTTAGTGGAAGTAAGCAGCGGCAAATCTTCTATATCTAAACCGGAGGGATTATGTTTTTCATTCGCTCCTTTACATTCAATAACAATAGCCATTCTTTTATGCGGTACCAAAACAAGAAAATCAGGAACTCCTCTTTCACCTGTTCCCTGCTTTGATGCATGGGCCAAGAGAAACTCCATACGCCGTGCCGCAGGCAATGTACTGTTTTTATAAGAATCTTCTTTGAACCAGATACTTCCATCCTCTGCTAAGGTATCCTGCGGAACATTCAGTAACTGCTGGAGACGCCTGACTACTAATCCTTTATTAGCTTCTTCAGAACTTGCCATACTAATCCTCCATTCCTGTTAATCCCGGGTGTAAACCATTGTTCCTCACACCTGCCTCCTGATAAACATATCTTAACATGTAAAAATATCATTTTCAACCTTTTTTCGAACATATATTCGTTTTTTCTATTCCTGGTTCCTGTTCATTCAGTGACCAGTAATCATTCCTGCCATGTCACCATACTCACTGTTTCCGAATCACCAGCTCCGTAATCCGTATATCACCGCCTCCTACGTTCCACAGTGCAAATTCCAAATCCGGCGCATATTCCGTCAGTTCTACCTCAAAAGTCATGTGCTCATCCTCTGCCGTAACATTACGGGGTTCCAAATTATTCTCACCACCGCCGTAATAACACTTTGCATCCACGGCTGTAAGTCCGCTTCCCTGCACTTCTACCGTATAAATCCCGGCCCCCGCGTTCAGGTACGGGCCGTAAGAATTGCCATAGGAATGGATATTCCACCCCTCTTCCACCACCTCTGCGTTATTCAGGAAACGGCTGCTCGACATATCATACCGGTAAGTCAGCAGTTCCTCCTGCCCTATGGGTTCCAAACCGGCTAAAGGCTCCCTGCTGCCTGCAACCAGCCCGTCCATCCTGTAATAATGCAGCGGGTACGCCAGCCCCTGCTGCGCTTCATTGTCAAAAAACACAAAAAGCGTATCCGCCGGACATTCTGCCAGTATCTCCGCTTTCGCCTGCCCCGTTTTTTCCTCAAGGGAGCGGGCAAAATAGAAATCATTCAAAGTCAGCCCGTAATCCGATGCATAATCCCCAAAAGAAAAAAGCAGTTTACGCTGGCTGTTCATATGCGATACAAAGCAGATATGCCGAATCTGTTTTTCCTCACCAATCCGTTTCCACGCCTCGTCTGTCAGGAGCGTCTGATAATGGTCCACCTTATCATAAATCTCTTTTTTTTCAGCTAACATCCCCCTGATGTCCATAAACTGCAGCAGGAGACAGAATCCCAGCAGCAGCCCTTTCGCACGCCGGCGGATGAAAGCCCCGTCCATGCAGACCGCTCCCAGCACTAACAGATAAACAGCCGGCCAAATCAGACGCCCCGTCGCACGGAATACGCTCCACAGACGGAACAGAAACTTCGGCAGCGGTATCTCATACAGCACCTTGTCATGATACATCACCACATTGGAAGCCGCTGCTGCAAATGCCAGGATAAAAATCAATGCCCAAACCAGCCCCTGTATACGTTTTTCCCAGCCGTCTTTCTTCCGGCCTGTCCCCGCCGTATTCCCAAGCCGCACCGCTGCCGCAAAAACAAGCAGCATCAGGACGCCCAGACCTAAGTAGGCAAATCCCTCATACTGGCTGTCGGTATAAGGCATATCTTTCAGATACTCCGACCATCCCTGCGGATTGAAAAAACCATTCAGATTGAAGCTGTAATAACCCAGCCCGTCCATTCCGGCTTCCATGCCGGAACCAAACCCGCCGAATACAAACACCGTCGCCGCCGCTCCTGCCAGATAAGCGCCAAGCGGCAGGACTACCTTCCACCTCTTCCTGCCCTTCACCCAGTCCGTCAGCATGAACCCCAGCAGAATCATGCCGCACACAGGCAGGAAATACAGATGGATTCCGGCACACAGCACACCCAGTATCCCCCATCCGATTACCGCTTTTTTCGTATCCTTATATTTTTCCTCATAATATACAATAAACATCAGCCCAAGCAGGCACAGAAACTGTGCAGCCAGCGACGTCATCCAGTACATCCGGTCGATAAAGACCGGACTTAGGACAAAAAACATACCGCCCGCTACCACGCAAAACCCGCCTTGCAGATATTTTTTCACTAATTTAGCCCCCAGCGCCCCCTGAAGCATAAAGCACATCAGCCCGAACCATCCGAAATACTGAAACCGTGCCGGAAGCAGAAACCGGAACAGTTTAAATACAAACGCAAACAGCGGAATGGAATCCGTAAAGATGACGGAAGTCCGGTTCGGATACGCCAGGGTATCCAGCATCCCGAACGGAAACCTCCAGCCCGCATGACGGTAAAACTTCCACCCCAGATAATGCTGCGTCAAATCCCCGTCCTCACTGGTCAGCAGCCAGTCCGTATAGGTAGGATTTAAAATATGTACGCCGTACAGAAGCACAAAAACCAATGCCCCCAGCAGCGCACATATCCACAATTCTCCGTTTTTTTGGACGGAGGTTTTCGCCCGTTGGAATATTTGTCGGCATATGCTCATTTTCTTAATTATCCTTCCTGTGTTTATTCTTCCTTTTTGATGATGTAAGGAGACGATAGTAATCTTTTACAGAATCATCAAGCACTCCTGTATTCTGATTTCTCCGAAAATATAGCTGTAATCTTTATCGTAACATCCAGTTCTCTGCAATTCCCTTAACATGATTCTCTCAATTTTGATTATGTCCGGCTGCATTGGCGTAAAACGTACTCCTCTATGCAGCAATTGATTATTTTTTCGTTTTTTTCAACTCCTTAATCAGTTTAGGGTCTGCAATTCTTACAGGCTGACCACCTTTAATATACTGACCGTATATCCTGCTGTTATAGGAAACATATCTTAAAAGAGAAGCACTGTTTTGCTGTCTCTAAAAGCAAAATAATGCGGATGCTTTGTGTCCTCTTAATTGACTTTCAGATAAGGGTCTTGTATCTTTGTAAAAAATATCAGAAAAGATACAGATTTCTTGTCGAAATCTCCATAAGCAGCATTTCTCCTTGTATAAATTAAGCCCCTTGCCTTTTTCGGCAAGAGGCTTATAAACTTTTCCACGGTCTATTTATTATTCGCATGACCGGGAGCGAACCACGTTGACATGACCTATCTCTTTTCCGCATAATCGGAATCGGACTACTTTTTGAGGTAGTTGTCTACCTATTGCTATTATTATACGCAAACCTTAGAAATATGTCAATCCCCACGAAAAAATCTGATATATAATGCCATTTATGACATAGTCCTTTTAGCCCTCAGTCATAATGATATTGAGCCAGTGCCCCTCCCTGAGCATCCTCTGTTCCCATAACGTCTTATGGATGGTTAAAAATTGGGGATTGTATCTTATGGGGAAATATCATACACTGATAGGTAGCGTGAGAAGTATTTCTAAAGCTCACGGCAAAAACTGTTTCGCTAAGAAATACTAAATCTCACACCAAAGAACGCCTAAAACACGGCGTTCTTCCCATTGACGATTTGTGCCGCCAAAAGGCGGCATGTGGGTTAGCATGAAATCATCTTATCTGTAAAGAGGTACTTAAGAGTGAAAGATTTTTCAAATCTTTCACTCCGCAAGTTTGTGTCTGCGCTGCATCCACAAACTTGATATGCGCAAAAAGCAGCGCGGAAATGAGGAAATATATGAATGAGAAATTTAGAAAACATTACCGCATACCGTTTCTTTTTCTTTTGATGGCTACCGTTTTTTTATGTACGCTTCCTGATGAACTGCATGGATGGAACAGCGGGTGGTATGCCATGGATTATTCCCTTGGTCTTGATTCCAGGCTTTTTATCGGCTCTCTGCTGCGGCTGTTTTATCCGGACTTTCTGCCTGCATCCGCCGTATATGCCTTTACTGTCCTTTCCATTCTTGTCCTGCTGGCTCTCCTTTCTTATGTTCTTGGTTATGCGCTGGAGCGTGCAGAGGGGATGAGCGGTCAGACCGGGCTAACAGTATTGACGGCGCTCTATCTGCTCTCTCCCGGCTCTCCGGCTTATCTTTGGAGCACGGAAAATATGGGGCGTTTTGACCTCTATCTTCTTCTGGTGACTTTGGCCGCAGGTATCGTCTGTCTCCGTCTGCGCTCGGTTCCGGTATGCCTGATTGTCCTTACGATATGCGGTCTGATTGGCCTTAGCATCCATCAGGGATATCTGTTTACATTCTTTCCGCTTCTGTTTACCCTGTTTCTGACGACGCTTGCCTATACAGGGACAGCGGACAGGCAGCCGCGCAAAATAAGGCTTTATTCCATATCCGCCTTTCTCTGCATGGGACTGCTTGGCGCCGTGTTTTTCTATTTTCAGTTCCTTTCCCATATCCATGTGGATACCTGCGGGGAACTGGTTGGCATTCTGTCCTCCCGGACTGACCTGGCGCTGAATGAATCGGCTTTCCGGTACGAATATTTTTCCGGCATCACCCAGTCCATACAGGAGCTGGTTTTCAATGAGCTTGGGGAACGCATCCGTTACGGTGTCATAACCCTCCTGCTGCTTTCCCCTCTGGCCGTGCTGTATGGATGGTTCTGGAAGCAGATATGGAAATCCTGTTCTGATTCCGGTATCCGGAAAGCTTCCGAAAACAAGGAAAAGGGAGCCGGCTGTCCTTCTCCCCTGTTCTATCTCTGCATACTGCTCAGCCAGCTTATGTTCCTTCCGGCTTTTGCCCTTACCATCGACTGGGGCCGCTGGTTCGGTGCCTTCCTTACAGTACAGACCCTGCAGATTGTCTTTCTTGCGGCAAAAAAAGATGCCGTAGTCCTGTCGGCCCTCGAAACATTGAGCGCGGCAGTACACAGGCATCCCCTGCTTTTCCTCTTCATGGCAGTCTGGCTTGGAAACCTCCGGAAATTTCAGGCTACCCTGCTGCCCGATGCTCCGGTGTTCTTCGCATCGCTGTATAAATTACTCCACTTATTCCAACTATTCATTCCATAAATCCTGTACGGCTATGCGTCTCACAGGCTTCCTCCTCTCCATGGTTCATCAGTATGCGTCCCATTCTTCTCTTGGAACCGCAGAAACGCTGTCCACATGAAAATAGGCCGCATACGCCACATTTACCCAATAGCGGCTGTCCTCATCGCTGAGGTCCGAATTATAAGCATCACTGTACTTATTTTGAAAATCGGGACGCAGAAGCGGAACCGTAATATCCATATTTCCTGCCGCCCTCTGTTCTTCGATATAACGGAACCGTTCCTCGCTCTCTCTGTAAATACGCATCAGCTGGGCGCCGCTTTCCATGTATTCAAAGAAAAAATACAGCGCAAGAACGGATACCGCCCCATACTTCAATGCCCTCAGATAAATATCCGTATCCACCACATCCACAATCCCCTGCACACAGCTAATCATCAGGAAAATGCCCGCTCCGAAATAAGCCCTTCCCATCGGCTCCGGCGCCAGCACAAGTGCATAACAGGTCGCTATAAAGACAAAAAAGTAAAGCAGCATATTCAGACTTCTTTCCCATGCCGCTTTCTGCAGCCTGACCAGAATGAATACGACAATGGCTATGGATATCAGCACAAAAAAATGTTCCCGGACCGCCAGATTACACTTCTGCCATCTGGACACAAGCGCCATCAGCCCTGTATGCTCTTCCTCTATATAAGCGGCCCGCTCCGCATTGCCGGGGGCCAGAATCATAAACAGAAAACCGGTCAGATTTCCCACGATACCGCTTATCATCCATATCCTAACCCGTTTCTTTTTCCATACATACAGACCAATCCAGATACCTGCCAGCAAAATACAGCCGCCGGAAGTATTCTCATTGCACCAGCCAGACAAAACTCCCAGCAGAAACAGCCCAACCCCGGCAGCAATTTGGGAAATCCCGCTGTAATCAGCCTTCATACAATAACGCAGCGCCGACAGATATCCCATGATAATCATGCTGCCCCACAGATAATTGCACGCACCGGTCTCCCACAGCACTGTCTGCTCAAATGACACTGCAAAAATCCATAAAAACAGATGAATCAGCAGATAGATAAATGCATCGTATTTCTTTCTCCGCTCCACGTTATAATACATGAAAAGGGACAATGCCACGAAGGCAGCACTGTTGCAGATATTAAAAAACCACTTATCGCCTAACAGGAACAGTCTCAGAATCATATGGCTTACACTCCTGCCGGTCCAGTGCTTATACTGGTATTTTTCCTTCCGTATCAGGTCACGGAAATTCGCACCCGCCACATTTTCCGCATAAGTAAGGTCATCCGACATCATGGGGGTAAATGTATTGTATAGCAGAATCAACAGGAATGAAACCGCAATCAGGGCAAAAAAGAAGTATTTCCTTCCGTTTTCCCCTTTTAAGTCAAGCCACGGCTTTCCCGGTTCTTCTCTCCGCCCTGTCTTCTGTCCCATCATATATCAATCCCTTCCTTTCTTATGCTGAACCTCGAATGCTGAACCTCGAATGCTGAACCCCGAATGCTGAACCCTGAATACTGAACCTTAAATCCTAAATCCCAAAGTCTGAAATACAGAACCCGAAATCCGGAGCCTGAAATCAGAAATCCGGACATATCCGCAAATCCTCTCCCTCAATCTGTCATCATCTGTCATCCTGCTTCATGCCCGGCTGCTGTCAGTTCATCCGCCAGCTTCATGGCCAGCTCTACTACCAAATCTGAATTGTAATGTTCATGCTCCCCCCATCTTCCCAATCCGTATATTCCTTCCGTACGCGCCCACTTAAGCAGCCTGTCCATAATCTCCGGTTTTTCCACCGTATTCAGGGGATAGGCATATTGATTCTCATACCGGAACCGTCCCGTATCCGGCCCGATGCGTTCCATATTGGTTTCCGTCCAATACCCCTTAGACCCCGGACAGAAATTATGCCGCACCAAAATACGATGGTACGAAATTTCCTCCTGCGGATAATAAATCCACTGCGCATCCGTGTCCATATGTTCCGAAACATACTCAATCTGCACGGAACTGTAACAAAGTTTTCCCATTTCCCCGCGCAGTTCCTCCGGCATTCCCTCTATTGCCTCCCACTCCGCCCAGGGAACTGTCGTAATGACCTGCTCTGCCTCATAGACGGAACCGTCACGGCATTTTATCCGTTTCCTGCCATCCGGCAGAAGTTCCATAAAGTATACGTCCGCTTCCAGCCGGATTTTATCTCCGAGTTCCCGCTGCATCCGCAGCCAGACTTCACCGAACCCGTATTTTTTCGGATAAAAGAACTGTGCATGGCCCGGCTGCTGCCCGTACGGTCTCCTGTTTTCACAGCTTAACTTCGTCTCCTCGTAAGACACATTAGGCAGCTTCTCCAGCCAGTAAGTGCCCAGCCGGTTCAGATTGGCGCCGAACATCTTCCGGTTATAAGGAAGCATATACTCCTCTGCTATCTTCTTTCCCAGCTTCCAGTAAATCCAGTCCACGAACTCCTCCGGCATCTCCTCTTTCCGGCTGTTGCCTGCACAGGCAATCGAATCCAGATATTCCTGCTGCTTTTCCGGTGTCATCTGCCAGATATTCGCCTCAAACGGATGGTCGATATACCCTCCGTCAAAGGCAATCTTTGAATTTCTCTCATACCTGTCCCATTCCTCTTCCGGCATAAAGCCAAACAGGAACTCATCTACCGCCGGCCTGCGCACATCCAGGAAATGGCCGCCGCCGATATCCAGCGGCGCACCGTCCACTTCCATGCTGCGGCATAAGCCTCCGGCCTCCGCTTCCTTTTCCAACACAAAAAAAGAGCTTTCTCCCTTCTGTTTTAACCGGCAGGCAAAAGCCAGCCCTGCCGGTCCCGCCCCCAAAATTAAATATTTAACGTGCTTCATCCGCAGCCTCTTTTCCTCTTTTCGTAAACACAAAGAATTTCTGTCCTAAAAAATTAAATACAATAAACAATCCCATCCCAAACAGCATCGCCACATTTTCTTCTATTACTTTGGCCGCTATGCCTGTCATTTCCGAAAGTGCCGGGGAATATCCCGCCATCACCTTCTCTACCGTCGGTTTCGCGATTCCGTACGCCAGCAGATAACATACGATGATATTTCCGGCAAAACGAAGCACCGACTGCCAGCTGTTTTCCTCTACTTTAAACGTCAGTTTTTTATTCGCAAAATAGGAAAAAATGCTGCCGATGGTATAGGAAGAACCGGTTGCCACCCAAAAATTCCAATGCAGTACATTATAAAATACCAGATTGAGGACAAGCCCCAGTAAAGTATTGAACACTCCGATTATCCCGAAATGCAGTATCTCATCCAGCAATTTCTTCATATTGCTCCCATACCTTTCTGCCGTCCGCATCTTCCGCATACAGACATAAGTTCTAAAACATCTTCCGTTTTCACCGGTTCAGAATGTCTTCTTTTCCAAAACAAATCCAGCCTTCACCGGTTCAGAATATCTTCTTTTTTCATAAAACGCACATGCCATGCCGTCTTAAAATACTTAAAATTCGCCCAAAAGGAATTCTGCGACACACCCTCTGTCCTTGCCGTCCATTTCACGGGAATCTCGATAAATTTTACACCCAGACGGATGGGTTTCAATGCCGTTTCAAGAAAAAACGGATGTTTCAGTTCTTCCCAACGGATTGACAGCATCAGTTCTTTCGGAAAAATACGGTAAGCATATGTGATATCCGAAAGATTTACAAGAAACAATATGGCAATCAGTCTCTGAAAAATACAGTTTGCCACCAGCTTCACCTTATTATACCCCTTGAACCCGCCGCCTTTTTTCCATCTGGTAGCCGTAACGATTTTTTCAGGATTCTTCTTCTCCAGCCGGATGAATTCCTGTATCAGATTCGGATCCGTCTCCAAATCCGAACTCATCAGCACCACATGGGAGCCGGATGCCATCCCGATTCCTTCCTGCACCGCACCTCCTACAAAGGGCTTTTTCTGATGATGTATGAAAACAGGGATGACCTGACCGTATTTTGCTTCGATTTCCCCTGCGGTCCTGACGCATTCGGGCGTACTCCTGTCACATACCACAATAATGATTTCTGCCAAATCTTCCCTCCTGCATGTGGACATAATCGTATCCGCCGTCTGCATCAGAGAATACGTTTCATCCATGGCTGGCAGAATAATTGAAAGATTCTCAAACTTTTCCTGCATCTCCTACTCCATTCCATCCCCAAAAAAACGTAACAATCCGGCATCTGACCCGCTGCCTGCGGGAAGCTTTCTGCCGCGACCGGCGAAACATCAGATTCTTCCCATCCAGTCGTTAAACACATCCGTCAGGGTATCCCGCATCTGATACTTCTGTTCAAATCCAAGCGCTTTAATTCTGCTGTCATCCCCCAAAAGCAGCGGTTCGTCCGCTGCACGCATCAACTTCTGATCGGTAACGACTTTTGCATCCGTTCCCGATATCTCTACCAGCATATCCAGAATCTCCGATATTTTATAAGCCTTTCCCGTACAGATATTCACCGATTCGCCGGGATTCCCTTTTTCCAGTAAAAGCCGCATCGCGGCAACACCGTCGCGCACATCGATAAAATCCCTCGCGCTTTCCAGGTTTCCCACATGAATCTCAGGCTCCATCTTTCCCGCCTTAATCAAAGCCAGCTGCCTTGCAAAATTCTGGATGGCAGTCGCCGGCGGATGCCCCGTCCCCACATGGATGAACATACGGGGCAGGTACACCTTCAGCCCGTAATTGGCATAGTACTGGTATCCCAGCATCTCGACCCCTGCCTTGGATACGCCATAGGGGGTATGCGGCTTCAGCAGACGGTCTTCCTTCAAAGGACAGTCCTGCGGCGTTATATCACCATATTCCGCACTGGAACATGCCAGCAGCACTTTCACATCCTTTTTCTCTTTCAGTTCCCTGGCACAGTAAAGCACATTTAACGTTCCCTGATAGTTAGTCATATGCGTCGTATATTCATAGTCCCAGGAAGCGCCGTTAAAAGCCTGCGCCGCCATATGGATAATGATATCAGGCTCCAGCCGCATCACATGGCGCATCAGGGCATCCCGTTCCAATATATCGCACCGGATGACCGAAGGGTCCTGTATCGCCTCGTTCCTGCTCGCCGCAGAAACACGGGCTATTCCCCATACTTCATATCCGTCCTCCCGGAAACTCCGTGCAAAATGCTGCCCTACCATTCCGGTTATACCAGTTATCAATACTTTTTGGCTCATATCTTTTTCTTTCCTTTGTTCTATTCTAATCTTTTTTCTGTTTCTATTTCTGTTTTTCTAGTTCTGTTTCTTGTTTCTGCTTTCTCTGGTTCTGTTTCTTGTTTCCTATCCGTTCCGGCCGCATCCGGCCGCCGTAAGCGTCTCAGTGTCCGGTCAGTATCAGCCATATGAACTGCGCATTAGAACGCACATATCTCCTTAACAGCCTTTTGGGATCCTGTATGAGACGATACAGCCATTCCAAATAAAATTCCTGCATCCACTTCGGCGCACGTTTTGCCGTTCCCGCATGGAAATCAAACGCGGCCCCCACACCGAGCATCACCGCATTAACCTTTCCACGGTGCTCATACATCCACCGTTCCTGCTTGGGCGCTCCCAATCCTACCCATAGGAAATCCGGTTTCGCCGCATTGATTCTCTCTATCGTCTCGATATCCTCTTCCTCTGTCAGTTTCCGGAAAGGCGGGGAATAAACCCCTGCAATATTCAGTCTCGGATACTTTTCCCTGAGATTCTTTTCCAGCGCTTTCAATGTCTGCTCCGTGCTGCCGTAAAAGTAATGACTGTACCCTTCCTCCTCTGAAACACGCAGTATCTCAGGCATCAAATCCGGCCCGGCTACCCGCTGGGCAGTCCCATAGCCCCGCATCCGGCAGATTAAGGACAGAGGTTTGCCGTCCGGCACCGCAATGACCGCACTGTTCTGCACCACACGATAAGAGGGGTCGTTATAGGCCATGACCGTCGTATGCACATTTGATACACAGACATATTCCCCGCGCAGTTTTTCCAAATCCCTGGTCAGAAAATGTATGACCGATTTCATATTCGTCACAGCGATATCCACGCCCAGAATATTACAGCTTTTCGGCTCCGTAATCCTCATCTGGTTCCTGTATTTAAAAAATATAGGAATAATCTCCATATCATCCATCAGATAACGGCGGTACAGTCTCCTTGGCTCTTTCATCAGCCGGTAAAACCATTCCAGCCCCACATAACTTACCCACTTGGGCGCACGCTTTACCACTCCAGCCTCGAAATCAATGGTCGCGCCGATATGAAGCGTCAGCGGCACGTTCAGTAAATCCCTGTATTTATAATAAAATTTTTCCTGCTTCGGACTTCCCAGCCCGATACAAAGGATATCCGGTTTCGTCCGGTTGATTTTTCTGATGATACCGGATATCTCCTCCGCATTGTTTTCAAACGTATAGCTGGGAGAGTATACCCCGGCAATTTTCAGGTTCTTATATTTTTTCATCAAATTGATGGCCGCTTTCTTTGCCACTCCCTCCGCCGCCCCCAGCAGGAACACGGAAAAACCTTCCCTTGCCGCCATCTTGCAGACTTCCGGAAAATAGTCCGAACCGGATATCTTCTCCTTTATCGGTGCCCCCATAAGCCTGGACATCCAAATAAGGGGCTTGCCGTCGGTCAGCACCAAATCCGCCCCTTCATATATCTCCCGGAATAACCGGTCATGCTCAATCCTGACGATATGGTCCACATTCGGCGTCACGACATAACTGTTCCGCTTACTCAGAATCAGCTGTTTCGCCCGCTCCACTGCCTCTTCCATCGTCAGATTGTCCACATGCGTATTTAAGAACTTCATTCTTTTATCACTCATAAAAGAAAAACCTCTTCACCTGTCAAAATTATATTCTATACCACTTTACCATTAATGACGGGATTTTTCAAACTATATTGGAAATTTATTATTTCATATTATATCAATTGATTATTTCAATTCCCTGTTTCAATTTCTTATTTCTTATAGATTCCGGTACCAGTCAAATAATCCGTCCCCCCAGAAAAACTCCGGCCCGTATGATAAAATCCCAAACTCAGGCTCTATCCTGTTCCGTATGGCATTGCGGCAGTTTTCTGCACTTTCCGGTTCATGCATGGATTCCAGATACCACAGCAGGAAATAAACCAGCTCATTCAGAAAACTCTGCTCATATAACGGATACAATCCCTGTCTTTTTAATTCCTGCCCCAACATCAGCCACATTTTCAAACCGCTCATCCAGTCTCTATCCTTTATATCAGACAAAGAGCCCGGCACATCTACCCTGTGCGTAACAAAAACATCATCCATATAGGAAATCCTCTCCGCCACAGCCAAAAGCATATATACAAAAAATCCATCCTCTGACGAACGGAAATCCGGAAATTTATATCCGGAACAGCTCACAAAGTCCGTCCGGAACAGCTTATCCCATGCCCATCCCTTCGTAATCTGGAATATTCCCGCACAGTTTAAAGAGCTGCCGCAAAACAAATCCTTCCTGCGGAAGAATAGTTCTTCAAAGTCCATGTTGATTTCCCGTATTTCGCTGCGTGCTTCACTGTATTCCGCATAACAGCAAATCGTAATATCCGCTTTGTATTTTTCCGCCCTGCGGTACATTTTCTCCAGCATATCCGGAGCAAAATAATCATCTGCATCCAAAAAAGACAGATACTCCCCTGCCGCATATTTCATGCCGTGATTCCTTGCCTCACCGGCAAACCGGTTCTTCTGCGTCAGGACTTTTATCCGGGAATCCTTCCGTGCATATTCCGCCAGAATCTGCGGCGAACTGTCCGTAGAACCGTCATCCACACATATGATTTCCATTTCTTCCAATGTCTGCCCTCGCAGACTGTCCAGACATTGTTTCAAATACCGTTCTTCGTTATAAACCGGAACAATAACCGACACCCTGACCATACGCTGCTGTATGCCTCCCTGTATTCATAAGTCGTAAGTAACTATACTATATCATCCAACCGGCCTTCCGGTCAACCGAACCGAATTTTTACGGTAAGCATAAAAATTGATTGTAAAATACAAAAGGTTTCCTTATAATCAATATAGACAACGGATGTCCGCCGTATGGAAGGCTATCCGCGTCCTACCCATCCGAACATTTAATGGAGGTACCTGACATGCTCCCTATATCCGTCTGTATCATAGCTAAAAACGAAGAAAACTATATCGGGGAATGCCTCCGCCGGCTTTCCTGCCATGACTGGGAAATTATCGTTGTAGATACCGGTTCCACTGACAGAAGCGTAGAAATTGCACGTACTTATACTCCCCATGTATATCATTTTGACTGGGTAAACGACTTCAGCGCGGCAAGAAACTATTCCATTTCCAGGGCATCCAATGATTATATTCTTATCGTAGACTGCGATGAATATCTGGAACAGGATGAAACTACCGGACAACTGATTGCCCGTCTTCCACAGTTGCTTTCACCAGGACAGGCCGGAATGCTGAACCGAATCAGCCCTGCGGCAGATACTGCTGACGGGCAGCGGGAAAACGATACCTCCGCGTCTTTGGTTCATGAGCATATTGCACGTTTTTTCCACCGGAAGCATATCCATTATGAAGGTTCTATTCATGAACAGCTCGCGGCTATTGATGGAAAACCACTGGAATTTGTTCCTGTCCCGCTGACTTTCTATCATGTCGGGTACAGCACTTTGGCCATCAAAAAAGAAAAAGCCGCCAGAAATATCACCCTGCTGGAAGCAGAACTGGAAAAAAGCGGTACCAGCCCTTATCTTCTTTTCCAATTAGGCCAGTCCTATTTCGGGCTGTCGGATTATGAACAGGCGCTTCCATATTTTGAACAGGCCCTTTCCATGGAGGTCAACGAAAAAGAAGATTATGTCCAGACTATGATAGAATCCTATGGTTACTGTCTGCTGAATCTTGGATTCCATGCGAAAGCATTAGAACTGGAAGGCATATATGACATTTTCTCTAAAACTGCAGATTTTGTCTTTTTGATGGGACTCATCTACCTGAACAACGCCATGTTTCAGGCGGCAATACATGAATTCCAAAAAGCGACAGCCATTCCTGTCTATGCTGTGGACGGAGTGAACAGTTATAAAGCTTATTATAATATCGGTGTCATTTACGAATGCATGGGGAATCTCCCCAAAGCCCTGGAGTACTATAACAAATGCGGCACCTATACGCCGGCGTTGGAGCGGAAACGTGCGATTTCAGCCAAGCCGTAAATGTATCCGCAAACTTGATATGCGCAAAAAGCAGCGCAGGAATGAGGACAACCATGGACGAAATCATATGCTATACTGCCCGTCTGCCGGAAAACACCCAAAAAAACATTTCCTTTCTGGAACTTCTTTTAGATGATAACTGGGCGGACGGCAGAATCGAATATCCTGAAAATCTGACCGCTGAAACAGGTAGCATGAATCATAAACTGACAGCCAAACAGACTTATGAATTTCTTCTGCGGGCAGTCCAAAAATATCCTTTCAGAGCCATCGGTGTTTCTTCTTCCGCAGCCGGAGCCGGTCATCCGCAGACTTCCGTAAGCCGGGACACTTACCGCACCGATGCTTATATTGCGGGCAAATACCAAAAAGAACTTCTGTCTTCCGGTTATTTTAATCTGGTGGTACAAACCCTGTTAGCCGATGCATCCCGGCTTCCTAATCCTAAAGAAGCGGTCTCATGGCTGGAAAAAATGATTTCCCACAGCGATGAATTTTACGAAATCGATGATGCCACCCGCCCTATCCTGATTTACCGCGGTTCCGATACCTGTTATAATACTCTGAACCAGTTTGCCGATGAACTGGCGGCCGCACTGCGCATCTGCGGACAGCCGGTAGAAGTTTTCGATGTACAGAAAGCGGGAAACCAGGCACTGACCAAATACATTAACTGCCGTTTTAAAGCCATTATCGGCATACAGACCTACGTTTTTTCCATTCTGATGCAGGATAACAAAACCAATCTTCATGACCTCATAATCGGACCCAAATACAATTTAATCCTTGACCATCCTGCATGGATGAAAGAACATATTGAAAACGGTCCCGCAGACTATTATCTGCTGACCCATGACCGTAATTACTGTGCTTTCGCCAAACGTTACTATAAAAATATAAAAGACTGCCTTTACTTCCCTCCGGGTGGAATGCTCCCGAAACCGGATAACAGCAGGCGGTTCCCTGCCGGACAATACGCTGTCCTGCAGCCCAAAACAGAAAAACAATACGATATTACCTTTATCGGGTCTTACCGCGACTATCGGGAACGTCTGGCAGTCATATACGCCTATGACCGCACGCACCGCTTCTTAGCTGCGCACTTTATCCAAAGGATGAGACGGCATCCAAATGAAACTGCCGAACAATCCTTTGCGCATACGCTGAACGGTTATGGGATGAAACTGAATGACCGGGATTTTTTGAACCTGTTTTTCGAGCTTCGGCAGGCATGTTTCTGCACCATGCTCTATTTCCGTGAGAAAATTATCCGCACGCTTCTTGATGCCGGTATCAACATCCATGTTTACAGTGACAGCTGGGAAAAATCCCCCTTTGCAGACCATCCCTGTCTTCACTGCCACCCTGCGCTAAGTATGGAAGAAAGTCTGGAAGTCATGCAGAAATCGCGTATCTCTCTCAATATCATGTCCTGGCACAAAGACGGACTCACGGAACGCATACTGAACAGTATGCTCTGTCATTCTGTTGTCCTGTCGGACCGGAGCGCCATATTGGAAGAGGAATTTACAGATAAAGAAGACCTCCTTCTTTTTGATTTGAAACAGACCGACCTGCTGCCTTCGCAAATCAAAGAAATTCTTGCCGATGACTGCCGGCTGCAGCAGATTGCCGATTGCGGCTACCAAAAAGCGGTACAGAAACATTTGTGGCGTCATCGGGCTGAACGGCTGCTTGACATACTGCATACAAATGTATCCGCCCAACCGGTATAGAACCGGCCGGGCGGATATCGTAATTATTATATTCTATCTGAGTAAATCAATAATATCCCGCTTGCTCTGATTTGCCTGGGCTAACATGGACTGGCCGGCCTGCTCCAGAATATTCACAATCGAATGCGCCACCATCCCTTTTGCCATATCCATATCCCGAATCCTTGATTCCGAGGCAGTCGTATTTTCTATCACATTATCTTCATTTGCAATGATATAGTCAAGACGGTTATGCTGCGCACCTATTAAAGCTCTCTGCCTGTTAATCGATTCCATTGCAAGCCTGGTTTTATCAAGAGCTGCATAACAGCCTTCGACAGTCCTGACATCTATATCCAGTATCCCTAGAAGTTCTGCATTCATCCGTTCAATTTCCAGGTCCATTTTCTCCCCATTTTCCGCTCCGTACTGTATGGGGAAAAGATTTGTAATCCGTGTCTCATTGGAACCGGTGACCTCTGCAAAATCTACTTTTCCTGAATGCGGCCTTTTAGGGTCGGCATATACGGTCTGAATCTGGTTCAGCGCCCTATCCTCGGTGTTATAACCGGTTGCCGCCCGTATCACAAATTCCTGGTCATTCTCTTTAATCAGATAATTTGAATGGCTTACCTGTATTCGGTTCCCCTGCGGTTTATAAGGCTTTGTTGCACTTGGTCCGGGCGGATTGTCGCATACGTAACTGAATATGGCATTCAATAGTTCACTACCTGTTGTCAGTCCATGAATATCAATCCTGTATTCATGGGTCGTAGTCCCAAACCGGTTCGAAACACTGCTCTGTGTGCCATCACCGTTAATAAACGTAAATTTAAAAGTCTCGGTACAATTTTCGCTGCACCCGAAAGAAAAAGACTTGTCGTACAGCTTTTTCACACTGGCTGCATTAATTGCGCTGAAATCCATGGTAGATGCCGGATAAAAAAGTCCTGAACTCTCATATACTTCAGACATGTATCCCAGCGGAGCCGAAGGCGATTTAATCAAATCCATACTAATTATTTCTTCTTTTGTAGCGCCTGCCAGATTAAAAATATGTATGCCATTAAAGGTGGTAGTCTCTCCGATTCTGGAAACTTCCAAAATGAGGTGGGATATCTCGTCCTGAATTGCCGCTCTTTCAAACGCTGACATCGTCCCGTTCGCTGCCTGTATGCTCAGTTCCGTAATGCGGTTCATCATTTCATGCACTTCTGCCAGCGCACCATCCGCTACTTGACAGGCGGAAACACCGTCTTTCGTATTATCTACCCCACGGGAGAGCCCCCGTATCTGCTTTCGCATCTTTTCTGAAATGGACAATCCTGCTGCATCGTCCGAAGCCCTGTTGATACGGTATCCCGAAGATAATTTTTCAGTTGTTCCAGCCTTACGTCCGGTAGTTATATTTAACTGCCGGTTTGCATTCATCGCATATAAATTGTGTGCAATCGAGCTCATTAAAATTCCCCCAAACATTAATAAATTCAACTATTATATTATATCACTATAAACAAACAATACAGGCGATGGCATAATCCGCTTCCTGCCATGGCCTGTACTGCTATGTTATAAATAACTGATTCTCCATATTCTTTTCCCCCTTTTACTACCATTACTTTCTCGCATATCATATAGATTCGCTTGTATTTTAACATGAATGTATGAATGTTTCAAGATTTATTTTCAAAATCGCATGAAATCTGTAACCGTTCAGCTTTCCATGTCATTTCGTCTAGCGTCACGACGCCCATTCATCCAATCAGCACTTTCTTCCCATCAAAGGCAAAGGCATACCGCCGTATTTTATCTGCGGAAATTCCTTTTGCTTCCAATGATGCAGCATACTGTTTTTCCTCTATCTGTGCAAGGGCCGCTTTCACTGTATCCTCAAGGGTTTTATCCCTTTTGGGATGATACACCTTAAACTCTATCACAAAAGCATCCATGCCGGGTTTCCTTGGTTCCAGCATCACATCATACCTGCCAAAGCCGCTCTCCCGATTGGATGTAATCACATACCGGTTCGCCAGTTCCACCATCAGCCCGAGTACAAATCCATGATAAAAACGTTCCGGTTCCGTCCGGGAGGGGTGCCTTCCCGTATCAAAAGAACTGAACGTTGCGTCGGCTACGCGGTTCATATATTCATTCATGGCATCCACGTCCCCCAAAAGCAGCGCTTTCACAAAATCATTATAATCTGACGCATTGCCTGTAAACCATCCCCGAATATGTCCTTCCATTTTCCAAAGATAAATCCATTATACCAGTATTTGACATCCGACTTACGCTCATCCAACCCATATTCATCCAGCGCAGTAAACACCTCATCTTCCGTAAAACCAAATGCAGCTTCATATTCATCGGATGTTGTCGTTACCGCTTTCAGGTTGTTCAGGTCTGAAAAAACAGACTCTTTACTAACCCTCGTAATTCCTGTCATAATTGCCCGTTCCAGCCATGGATTCGTCTTAAAAGCCGCATTGAACATGCTTCTGGTAAATGCCACCAGTTCCTCCCAGTATCCTGCCACATAAGCTTCCTGCATCGGCGTGTCGTATTCATCCAGCAGGATAATCACCTTTTTCCCATAATAACGGTACAGATAATCCGACAGCTGATACAATGCCAGTGTCGCATCCCCGTCATTCATATCCACAGAAACCCGGTCAAAGAACTCGCGGTCACGCGCAGACATACCCTCACTGTCCCGCAGGAACCCGTAACGGTTGTATAGATTGACCAGCAGCTGGCAGATTTTATACCGTGCAGCCGGATAGTCTTTCTCCTTTATATTGGCAAATGAAAGGCTGATGACCGGATAGGTTCCCTGGAGAGCGCGGTATTTCTCCTCCTGCCAAATAGAAAGACCCTCAAACAGACTGCCGCGCCCTGCATAATCAATGGAAAAAAACTGCTCCGCCATACTCATGTTAAGCGTCTTACCGAACCGCCTCGGCCGGGTAATCAGCGTCACCTCGTCTCCGCTCTCCCACCACTCCTTTATGAAACCGGTCTTGTCAATATAAAAATAATCATTCTCCCTGATTTTTCCATAATCCTGTATCCCTATCCCTACTGTCCTTGCCATCGTATCTCCTTCAAATACATAGATGAAATCTTTTTCACATTCTTACTTTGCTTTTCCCAAATCCGGTCTGTGATTCCATCCTGTTCGCTGTCATCCAAAAAATTTTCACTAACATCAATCCTATCTACAATCCCGAAAGCACAAAATTCCCATTTATCTTTCTATCTTGCTATCGGTATATAATCATTATAAAAAGTCACAGACCGGCATATACTACTCTTTTTATTATTCTTCATTACATTCTCCTCTGAAAGTCTATTTATAACACAAACACAACAAAGCCCATACGAACTTCGCATGGGTCTTTATTACACATCCTGTTTATTTACGCATAAGCATTTTTCGTATGCTTGGCATTTTCCTATCTTTTCCTATACCAAATGTATTTAATGTTAAGTTTTGAACATCTAAGTAAGATGTCTTTATAACTTCCGAGTGTCTTGGTACAATCATTCGACTCCACCCATTCCCCCTCTCATAAGCAAGATGTCTCATTAGCGATATATTTTGATCTTCCATTTTTACTATAAAGTCCCCTTTCCTAAATTTACAGCTTATGTCCTAAGCATTTACTTTTTAAAATCAAATTTAATTATAAACTGCATTCAATATCACCATAATGTCATTAGGCACACTTTTACTATGATTCTTTTACTACTGCGGAATTTTTGTAGAAAAGTTAGTGAAATCACTTTCTCTTTCCATATCCATTCGATATACAAAACAGGCACAGTTATCTACTGTACCTGCTTACCATATAAAATTCCCATTTTACATAAGCGGTATTATCTTACAACATATATACTACCAAATTTCTATCATTTTGTAAATAAAGTTATTGAGAATCCATATAAATAATGAATGTACCATTTCATTTTTACTATACGTATTAAATAATCGTTTCTTTTTTAACGCTGCTAAACATATCATTCAGAACAGCTACCGTTTCTTTCACATACTTCCCTACAGCAGTCTCCTCCGACATCTGCACGCCGTATACACCGGACTTATAGATTTCGTACAAAGCTTCTATTTCACCAATCGTAGGAATCGGCTTTGACTCCATATTTTTAAGCACCTGCGTTGCCAAAAATACCCGCACATCATAATACTGCGCCTTCTCAATAATATATTTCTGATAACGCGGAATATTGATAATACCGATATCCGTAGACAAATCGCCTCTGTCTACCAAAATATACTCAACCAAAGGCAGAATATTATTAATATCATTTACCGCATCCAAGGTCTCTATCTTGGAAATTACTTTAATGTTCTCAGCCAAAAGTGACTTCGCTTCCTTAACATTCTCCGCAGACCTTACAAACGAAAGTCCCACATATTCTAAATGATATTTATTTGCCACCTGAATCAACTGTTTATCCTTTTCAAAGAGAAACGGAATATCTTTGTGCATACCTCTTATGTGTACGCCCTTTCCATTTATCAATACACCATCTGACTTAGATAAAAATGTGATTTTCTCATTGTCCACATCCAACACTTCAAATTCAAACACACTGTCATTGGCCCACGCAATCATGCCTGGTTTCAGATGACGGTAAAAATCCGGATAATTGAAACATTCATTCGGAATAGAAAACTTCTCACCTTTTACCAATTCTATTCCATTATTAGGTACATCCTTCGTCCGCACCTTATTTCCGGGCAAGTCCATCAAAATTGCTGCATCCGGCACCTGCGAACGTATTTCTTCGATATACTCCTCAATATCAGCGATAAAGCCATGTGCTCCGTTAATACGGTATATATTTTTATTACTATGAATTTCTGTGATTGGCACTTCATGCAAAAGCGCAGGACCCACCGTTAAAATAAATTTTTTCATTACACATTCTCTCCTTCTATCAAATTATCAAATATTGTTTCATCTTTTTTCTGCTGTCCCCTGAGCCAATAACCGGCAATCAATGAAGACAGCATCGTCGTTAAAATCAGTACGGTAAAAAATTCAACATTAATAATATCATAATTATAGGCCACTGTTGCAAGCACAATGCCCGGACCACCCCTCGCGTTCATGGTAATTCCAAAATTCCACACCACTTTTTTCCGTAACTTTGTTGCTGCCAGCAATAGGAGCACCGTTCCAATCCACTCCAAAACAAAAGCAAGGGCAAAGAAAACAACAAACCGCAGAAGTGAAAAATTATGTAGCAGATTCAGTTGAATACCAACCAATGCAAAGTATACCGGAACAAAAAAGGCAAAGGAAAAATCAGTAATACACTTTACTTTTTCTTCCGCATTTTTATCTTTATTCGTTATGCTCCGAATGATGTACCCTGTCAAGAATGCCGAATACATAATATTGATTTTTAGATAGCTAAGCGCTGCCACAATCACAAAAAGGCTGATAAAGCATAACTGCATAAACGAAGAATTACCAATCCGGATATCCACATTCTCCAGTTTCCTGCCAATAAAGTGAACAAGCAAAAACAGGGCAAGCGTCAGGAAAATCACGATACACATATTTCCGATATTCAATTCTTCTGACAAAGCAATATCTATCGCTGTATTTAATAAAATCCATAAGCATAAATCCTGTAACGTAGATGCCGTTAAAACCACATTTGCAAACCGCGTATTAATAATGCCCATATCAAAGAAGATTTTAGATATGACCGGAATGGATGTAATAGCGATTCCAATAATAAACACGAGCAAAAACGCGGCATGGCTGTCTGCCGTTCCAATAAAGTACGGTTCAAAGCTTTTGACAAACGCCAGTCCTGCTACCATGGGAATAATAGTCGATCCAATAAATAGGGAGAAAAATATCCTGAAATTCTTTTTCTGCAAATCTATTTTTGTATTATAGCCGGATGAAAACATAAGAAAAGAAAGCCCTAACTGATAAAAGATATTTAATACTTTCCCTTCTTCATTATAACTGTTAAATATATTTCCCATCAACTCCGGTACAACTGCTCCCAAAAACGTTCCACCGAAAAGCATTCCACCGATTATCTCACCTACTACCTTCGGCGCCTGTATTTTCTCAAATAGTCTCCCGATAAGGAATGCACCTGCCAATAAACATGCCAGTGCGGACAATGTCATCATGATTTCATTGTCCGCAAGTGTAGCTAACTTCATATCCAACACCTCTTTCTTGTTTTAAAAAAATTTCCAAGAAAAGTATCGGACTTTCTGCAACCAAAAGCAAGGAAATTCCTAAATGTTTGGTCGCCATCCAAGAAAATGGATAAAATAAATTTTTAGCTGTTTTCTTGGAAAAAGCGAATTACACTCTTCCCTGTATAATCTTATATACCCGCGAAATGCTTAAATCGTATTTTCTCGCCAAATCACCCACTTCGTATTTTCCGCTGTAGAAATCCTCTTTTAAACTTATATTCCTTTGTTCTTTATCCATCCACTCTGCATTAGAAGGCAATGCCGGAAAATACACAGTCGTACCTGCCATCTGCTCCAAAACCTGCTTATATGCTTCCTCCCCAATAATATTCTTTAATTTTTTTAAAGCTTCTTTTGAATTCATGCCAACTAACCATATTCTTTCATCACTTACATGCCTTTATTCGATAAAAATCTGTCCGCAATTAAGAATCGCATCAAAAATTTCCCTGCGGAGCATGATTTCATCGGGAATCGCACCTTCATTGATATACTTTCTGATAATCGTGCCGCTTATTTCGACACGTTCAGTTTCGTAATGACTGCAGTTTTTCTCACTGACTACCATTCCGCATTTTTTACAAAAATACGGCTCATGTAAAAGAAGCAGTTCGATTCCTAAATCATATTTTCCGTAAAGCTCTCCTGCAAGCGCATGTGCATCATAAGCTCCGTAAAACCCGCCTACACCGGCATGATCCCTTCCGATGATAAAGTGCGTACATCCAAGATTTCTCCTTATGATTGCATGGAACACCGCTTCTCTTGGTCCCGCATAACGCATCTGGGTCTTTAATCCCTCCATATATACTCTATTTCCCGGGTAAAATTCCTCTACCATTTTTTCATATGCCGCCACTACCGCTTCCTGTGTAAAATCTCCTTTTTTCTTCCATCCTATAATGGGGTTAATGAATAACCCGTCGCACACTTCCAATCCAATACGTTGTAAATGCTCATGCGCTTTATGAATCGGATTTCTTGTTTGGAAACCGACAATTGTTTTCCAGCCTTTATCCGCAAAAATTTTCTTTGTATTCTCCGGTCTTAATGCATCTTCTAAAAGCGTTTTGTCACGCAGCATTGTCTTTCCTCCCACTCTGAGCGGGGAACGAGCCTTTTCTTTCTTCACTCCCGGATGCTTCTCATCCAGCGTACGGAATACCTTCTCAATGTCGGCATCCGTCATGCGGTATGTATCTTCCACTTCCAAATCAGCTACATGTTTCCCATGAAAAGATAAATGCAGTGTTTGTCCGTTATTCAAAACTGTATCCTCCGGTATATCTAATGTAACCGGAATCGTAAACACCTGACCATCGGAAAGCAAATATGTATCCACAACACTTCTGAAATCAGCCTCGTTCATGAAACCTTTCAGCGGGTACAAAAGCCCGGTCTCTATATTGATGATATCCTGTAATGTTTCCTCGTCTATTTCTATGAAATCAGTCATCATAATCCTCCCCATATTTTCCGGCTATATATCTTTTTATCATCTCAAAAGACTCTTCTTCCGTCATCTCATCCACCTTTATGCAGAGGTCACAGTTTACCGGCTCATCAAAACGCTGTCCCAAACCAACGATATCCGTTTTCCCCATATTCTCTTTGTAGACACCCTTCACATCATTTTTCATGCTGACCTGAATATCTTTATCCAAATATATCTCGTTGTAACCTGCAATCTTTCGGCGTGCCAAATCACGCAGATGCTGAAATGGGGAAATGTTGCAGATAATACCGATGATGTCATTCCTGTCTAAAAGATAAGCTCCCAATATAATGCGCTTGATATTCGCTTCTCTGTCTGCATCTGTATAACCTAAGTCGTTTTCGAATAGGTTGCGGACTTCATCTCCATCTAACAAATATGTTTTTAAACCCTTTTCCTTATAATATTTCTCAAGTTTCCTGCCAAGCGTGGTTTTGCCCGCGCCTGAAATACCAATTAACCATATAATCATTATTTTATCTCCGCTCTTTTCTTATATCCATCAAAGAATATATTCACTATAGATATCTACATTCATAACTTCTGCAAAGCGTATACGCCAAAGCTGATTTCTAATCCCCCTGTTTACATTCCACATGCTCATTGCATCTCTCCCGATTGTACTCTCAGGAAAACTGTTTTCCCAACGCCAACCTTTCAAGAACATCTCCTGAAGTTCCCTTCTGGTAAAATTCAGACAGCTTACATATGGATAACCATATTTTTTTTGGTAAGGCGCTGATATTAAAGAAATGCGCATGCGGTCAAACACGGAAAAATATTCTTCATGCAAATTGTAGACCGGCTTTAGGTCAAATCCCGATACCGATACCCCCTTATTTTTCGGCTGTTTTCCATGACGAGTTGTCTCCAATAAAGAATCATGAAATGCTATGCCTAATTTATCACAAATCATCGTAAATTCATCTTTAGGGTGAAGTTTTAAATCTTCAAAACTTACCGTAAATTCATCCCAGTATTCATATTCTTCTCTATTATAATATACTTCCAAATCCATATCACATAATATACCAAATGCCACCACCCAACTCCATTCTCCATGAAAACGAATGTTATCAATAAGAGACCCAGCAGTCATATATCTGTTCCTCACTGTAGCTAATGTATAACCATGTACACTTTTATCACTCAACCAATGCGCACATTCCCTCACCCACTTGCGATTATAATTATGCATTTCCCAGTAAATGACCATATTCTTTAAATCTGCTGCTTCTCTTCCAAACATTGCTTCATATGCGACATGAAACATAACAAATAATTCCTGTGATGTGAAATTATTACCTAAACCTAATAGTTCCTCCATTTTCCGATTAAATATATTTCTTTTGGACTCTTCTGCAAACAAATCTCCTTCAATCCCGCTCTCACCCTCATACATCTTCCAAAAGGCTGGCAAAATATTCTCCGCTCTCTCCTCTGCCAAACGGACACAGATTAAATATAGGTGATTATTAAAAAAACCACCCTCTTGAATCATCATAATGCGAGGATGCCCCTCTAAACACTGTCTTACCAGATTATTTCCACTACGCGCAGGAATCGCGCCTAATACTATACCCATAGGACGTAATTCTTCTTTTACATATTTTTCCGTATTCCTTTCTAAATGAATATTTTTATATATATAAGAAAAATAATCCGTATAATTATGTATATGATACTCCTTTAACTTCTCAATATAAATCTCATTTTTATTCCTCGCCTCTTCTGATGTATGCTCCAAATAATCAGTATATTGAGGAACTACCAATAAACAAACATCTCTATCCGTTATTTCCGACCGCGATACTTGCGGCATTTGCAGCCTCTCTAACTTCTCCGCATTTTCCTCCAGTATATCCCAATAACCTATCCTGTCAGTTCCATTCTGCTTCCACCATGCATAGAACCGACTACACAAATACGGATCTCCTGTCAAAATCAATTTATACCGCTTCAGTATATTTTCAAGGTTGTTCCATGGTACTTCTATATAATCCCTTAACAGAAAATACTGCCTATTCCTTTTATAACCGGCATAATCATAGGCATCAACATTTCCGAACCCCCCCCGCTATGTTTGGACTCACATTCTATAAATACCGGAGCATTATACTGTTCTCTTATTTTGTCCAAACTCAATACCGGTCTTCCCAACAGCGTTCTCCCTGCACAGCCCTCATCCCATGCACAAAAAGCGCAGATATCAATACCGTTCGCCAACAGCAAATCATATCCGTCCTGAGCTTTGGTATTTTTTCCAACAATAATAATTTCATTCGTTTCTTTTAGTCTTTTTATTAAAGTATTAAAATCCCCATCCGCATCCGTTATCCTACCCGCTTTGATGTTTGCCTCGTAAATCTCATCCACACATTCAAATTCCACAGAAGAACTTCTAGACTGCTCCTCTTCCAGACTACTACTCTTCGGATGGACTCCTTCCGCCCATATTTCATAATTCCGATAATTCAGCATGGTATGTTTCTCATCCATGTACAACTCCTGCCACAGTTCCCCTTCCGTATTAACAGGAATCCCCTGTTGGGTGAGATATTCAGCCATTTCCCATGCTAACTCATTAAAGCCATGAATGGTGACGCCATCATATTCCGGTTTCAAATCCTTAAAACCCAATGCATCCTCACAGCTTTCCAGTTCATGCAACATCCTTATTTCCCTGTCAGCTTCTTCGTCCTGATATGCAAAGCAAATCAACTGCCCACTCCTACTTAATACCGGAAACACCACCACCTCTCCAAATATACTTTTATGTCCTATAAAATATTTATGACAGACTGCCCAAACCGTTTCATCCAAAACTGCATATTTCTTTTGTATACACTCCTGCAGAACCGGGCTTCCTAAAAGAGAAGTATAACTAATTATTCCAAGATATTTCTCTCCATCCATGACACACACCAGTTCATCTTTATGTCCTTTTAGAAAATAATGAAGCAATTCACTTCTGGTAATGTCCCCATACGCCACACTATACACTTCTTTATCGCAAAACCGTATCATATATATTCTCCTTCACAATTTCAATGTCCTTCTTGTATTTCTACGTATTCCATCCAACTCCTCCATAGAAATCCCCATCATATCTGCAGTCCTTTTTCTCTTTTCATAAGTTGAAAAATTAATTCTATCCCATTCATATGCCCTCAAAATACTCATATCACGCGCTGTAAATTCATCCGTTTCTATCATACCATTTCTCCAGTTAATGTTTTCTGAATCAAATCCTTCAACCAATGCATTTTGCTCTTTTGCCATCTGGTATAGACGGGTATCTGGCAATGGAACTGCATTAAATAATTTTATGTAATCTGCTCCCAAATCTTCTGCAAATTTAATTGTCTGCCTTATCTCTTCCCAAGTCTCCCCTGGAAATCCTACAATAAAATTAGCAGCAACGTAAATATTTTCCTGCTTCAGCTTTTTAACCACTGCAACAGCCTTTTCCAATTTTAAAGGTTTTTGTATCACATCATGCAGTATCCGCTCCGTTCCTGATTCAACTGCAATATCTACATAAATACAACCACTCTTATGCATTAATTCAATCAGTTCATCATCAAGCAGAAAGGCTGCCGTTGCAATCATTTTCCATGGAATGTTGTATTTCTTTAACCCCTCAAAAATTCTGATTGCCCTTTTTCTGTCTGTAAGCAGATTATCATCATCGAAAATCAATGACTTTATATGGTAAGTATTAATAAGCCAATCAATCTCCTTCAATACATTTTCTGCGCTTCGCGGCCTGAATTTCCTTCCGGCAATTTTATCCACTTGACAAAAACAGCAATTATAGGGGCATCCCCTTGATGTTAAAATCCTTGCATACGGATATGCCGCAGGTCCATCCAGACTTTTCCGTTCAGCCTTCATAGCATACTGAGAATAATCAATAAGATGATATGCCGGTAATGGATATTTATCTAAATCGGTGATTAGTTCCGAATGTCCTCCTTCTATATCATATGTCCATACACCCTTTGGCATTGTTTTTCTTTCACCATTAATAAAATGTATTAGCTGCGGCAACATTTCTTCACCTTCACCGCACATAACATAATCATAGTTCCTGTCCTTTACATTTTCCCGCGGATTGGCCGTAGCATGTACCCCTCCTAACCCGGTTATGATATTTGGGTCAATACTTTTTACAATTTTTGCCGCCATATGGCCTGTATACCCATAAAAATCCATCAAAACACTAATACCCACAAAATCAGGTTTTTCTTCCCTTATCCTGGCCTCAAACTGTTCTATACTTAAGCTTTCTGCCAGGGCATCAATCACTTTAATCTTATATCTGTTTTCCTGTTCCAAAACTGCTGCTAATAAACACAAATTATATGGTATAAAATGCCATAATATTCCCGCATTCCCCCCCCCCCATTCTTATTTTCCGCATCCCAATTGTAATTCGGAATCACCAATACAATTTTCCGTATCATAACATACCTCCATTATTTCTATAAAACGAATCTGCCAAAGCATAAATCCAAAACGTTCCTTCCTATACCAAATGTTTATTTCATCTTCCACTTTCTCCATCTCCGGCAATTTCTCCCATCGAAACTCTTTCAAAAACATTTCCTGCAGTTCCCGCCTGCTAAAATCCAAACATCTCACATATGAATATCCATATTTTTTTTGAAACGGTCCGTCAAGCAAACATAAACGCATCCTGTCAAAACTGCTAAAGTATTCCTCATATTGCTTATATATGGGTTCCAACCCAAATCCTGTTGTATCCCCTACTATGTTCCGATAATACGCCGTCTGTCCATGACATGTCGTCTGCAGCATGACATGCTCAAAAGAAATCCCCAGCCATCTGCATAGCTCAGATAACTCTTTCTCCGGACTGCTTTTTAAATCCTCAAACCTTATAACCCGTTCCTTCCAATTTTTATATATCTTTCTCTTTTCCTGTCGCCAATCATGACTTCCCATACTGCCCCACAAAACATTCCAGCGGGCCCCTGCATAAAAATCTGTACGGATACCTGAACCGGCACGCATGTATGCATTGCGCACTGTACGCAGAAGAAATCCTTCTACATTTTCACTGCCCAGCCAGTATGACCATTCTCTTACTAATTCCCTGTCCCATTGATGCGGTTCCCAGTAAATAATGGTATTTTCCAAATCCAATATTTCTCTTCCGTACATGGACTCATAAGCAAGATGAAACATTACGAACAGTTCCTGCGAAGTGAAACAATCATTCAGCCCCAGCAGTTCCTCCATCTTCCGGTCAAACTTCTCTTTATCCGGAAAAAATGCCGTTACTGCTTTCTCTCCGGCCTCCCGTCTAAATAAATGCCAGAATCCAGATAATATATCAGTAGCATGTTCTTCCGCCAAACGTATGCAAATGGAATATAAATTATTGTTAAAATAATTAACCTCCTGTATCAAAAGGATTTGCGGATGCCCTGAAAAACTATGCCTGACCAGTGTATTTCCACTATGAGGCGGTATCGCCCCAAGCAATATTCTGGCTGGACGCAATTCCCTTCTTCCATACTTTAATTCTTGGGTATCTAAATGAATACATTTAAACATATCAGAATAATAATCCGTATAGTCATGTATCCCATATGCATATAATTTTTCTACATATTCATTATGCCTATTTGCAGTCTCCGAAGTAATATGAAACTTACTGTCGTATTCCGGCACAATCAGCAGGCAGATACTTTCCATACCCCCCCCCATTTCAATGCCATCTATTCTCGGCACTTGCAGTTTTTCTGTTCCCCATAAATTCTCCTTCAGGATATCCCAATATCCTATTCCCTCTGTTCTGAATCCATGCTCCATCCACCATCGATAAAACCGGTTGCATAAGAACATATCTCCCGTCAGGATGATAGTTCGCCCTTGCATCATGCGGAAAATATTCATCAGATTATTTTCAGGCACTTCTAAATAATCCCTTAACAAAAAGTATCTCCTGTTTCTTTTGTACCCTTCATAATCATTCAAATCAACGGCTCCAAATCCCCATGCACTATATTTCTCACCACACTCCAGAATGACAGCCTCCGAAAACCGTTCTTCAATCTCTATTTTTTTTAAAACTGGCTTGCCAAATAGACTTGTCCTTCCTTCCCGTCTTGCTTTTTCAGACAGAAACGCACATATATCCAAACCATTTGACAATAGCCAGTCATAAGCCTCCTGCGCTTTCGTACCGACTCCTCTTATAATAATTTCCTTTTTGTTCTTCAGCTTTCTGATTAATTCATTGACATCTCCATCTGCATTTTTTATTTTTCCGGCTTTAATATTCGCCTCATAAATTTCATCAACACATTCAAATTCAACCGAAGCGCTTCTCAGCCGTTCCTGATATACATCATTTCTCTTCTGGTGAACCCCTTCTGCCCATATCTCATAGGTCTGTCCATCCGCCACCTCTTGCGATTCCCATTTACCAATCTCATGCCAAAAATTCCCTTCTACATGAACCGTAATTCCCTGCTTTTGAAGATATATCGCAAAATAATAAGCAAGCTCATTGCATCCATGAATCAAAACCTCAGAATAACCCGGAGTACAATCATGGAAATTTAACGCCCCCTCACATTCTTCCAGTTCGTGCAGCATCCGTAATTCCCTATTGGCTTCCGCATCCTGCCACGCAAAACAAACAAGTTCATGTCTTTTATTCAATACTGGAAGTAAAACGATACTGCCGTCAGAAGATTTATGTTTTGCAAAATACTTCCTTCCCTCTTCCCATACCTTTTCATCTAAAAATACATATTCCTTTTGCATATCCTCTTTTTGGCTTTTATTTTGCGTCTCAAAAATCTTTTTACTGCAAAAACGTATCATTTTACTTCCATCCTCCCAATTATTTATACCTGATATAATATATCTTCCAACGAAAGAATCGGACAATCCATCTTAGCCCCCAAAGCTTCCTCAATTTCATCAAAGAAAGTAATAGAAGTAACCACAACTGCATCTACTTCCTCTAAATCATCATCCGGTGTAACCATCAAAAAATCCGCATATATTTTATCCGCATTTTTATCAATACCATATTTTATCTCCACGCCACTTCCCTGTAGTTCTTCTGCCAAGGTTTCCCCTGCATAATGCATACCATATATAGCAATTTTCTTATATCCTTCCTGTTCAAAATAGGAAGCCAGATTCTTCCCCTCCTGCTTTACTTTTACCCATTGGTTCATCATTAAAAACAGCGCCAGATGTTTATCCGATTTTTTATGATTCTCCTTCACTTTACTGCCCAGCATCCCACTTACTGCTGTTACGCCTGCTGCTGCTCCTCCTATTGCCGATATTATCCCTATCATTCCTTTTCGCATAACTATCTTCTCCTTTCAAAATTGCATTTTCTTCCAGTTTATTCGCTTTTATCTGCTTTTAAGCTATTCCAAACTACATGCCCTATCCCTTTATTCTCTCTAATTCTACTTTTTCTATCATCCTCCTCTACAATATTTATAAAATCATCTAAAGTTCCAAAATCATCACTTTCAATACACGTTTCCTTTCCTGTAAGATTTTCTTTCATAACTTCATACAAATAGAAAACCTCTTTTTCTGACACCAATAATTCCCAACCAAATATATGCTTAGTACTCTTATCATAAACTAACAACATATTACCCGCTTGTGGATATAACAAAACTTTATCTTTATATATACTATACTTCGCATGCACTGGCCAACCGAGAAACCGATTATCAACCAGCCGGAACCCCTTCGGATATTCAATTGGATTGCCAATTGTTTTCCTATTTTTATCAATCCTCAGTATATTCTTTAAGAAAAGATTTAATACTAAAATCTCATCCTCCAGAAAAATCAACTTTACATAAGGAATCTGCCCTGCATACTTTCTATCTCTCCACTCTGCACTTTCGTTGGTATATACTTGCAATGTATCATTTTCCATATCCCATTCATAAATATTGGTTGACTCTACTGGCAATATCCAATAATGATTTCCATCAAAACACATGGAAAACGGTTTTATCCCTTCTAAAGTTTTAGAAAAAACAATCTGTTTTGTATCCAAATTTACATTTATAAATGTGCTGCCGCCATATCTGCCAATCAATACACAGTCCTTATTATCATAAATTATAAGATTGCCTGAACAAAAAAAATCCGGCTCAAACAAAGAACTCAATTCTTTGTCCTTTTTTATCTGTTGGCTATGCAGATTAAATACATATACTCCCTTTCCCAGTTCGTGTGGAAATATATATATATCATTTTTCCATTTTACTATACCCGATATATTTACAAAACCAGTATCATAATCAGGGAAAGGAATTATTTGTTCTTGCTTTTTTATAAGATCATACTTCATAATAGCATTAGCATCATTAGGGAAAAAATAAATAGCATTATTATAAGCCACCCCCCCATTTAATGACAGCCTCCCCGCATTGCTTTCCCTGATAGAAAACTTATGTACAAAATGGATTGTCATATCTTCTATATCTAAACAGAAAATCCCATTAAATGCTATATTAAAGAAATATATCCTATTTTCTATCTGACAAATGCTGCCAACCTTTAAATGCGTCTTTACATCTTTCATACATTATTCTCCAATAGTGAATCATCCACATCCAACAAATATCTGTTTTTCTTTAAAAAACTGTAACTCATTTTATGGAAAGGCATCATATACCCCTTACACTTTCTTCTAGGCAATACATATGTATGTTTGTTTTTCCATGAATCCATAATAAGATGATATTTTTTCATATCCTCCTCTTCTTCCGCACTTATTACCCAGCATCCGTCTATCCGCTCATTCATCTCCTTTGTCGCTTCCAAAATTTCATCTTCCGTGTTGTTTTCCAAAATAATCCCTCTTTTTCTGAATCTTGAATTATACATATCACATTCATTAGAAGCATCAAGTATCTCGTATAAATTTAAATATCTCTTTTCTTTTTGGGAATAATACTTTTTAATAATGTACATATCAAATCCTGTATTTGGACATGATTCAAATCCATAGCATATAGGTACCATATTTGTCATAAGCATGGGGCATCCCCAAAAACCCGCGATGGCAGGCAATCCAGAATCTGACCCTAAAATAAATTTACTCTTTGACAATAAATAAAAATCCATTAACTCATCGTAGTAATTATTAGCATAATCTATCACACCGGGAATATTGCATTTTCTAATTTCATATTTACCCATTCTGACTGATTGAATCCCCAAGCTTTCCATATAAAGGCAGGCCTTTTTGTAAGAGTTAATATCGCAATCACGGCAAGAGGTATCCTTTGCCAAAGCCTCAGCCCAATCAAGCTCCTTCGCTCTATTTTCCCTTGCGTGCAAACAAATAAATTCATTCCTTATCCCCATTTGTTTCATTTTCGGTTCTGCCTCTTTAATCTGCTTTTCTGTAAATGGCAGCAGGGGTTTTCCAATCTGAACCGGAAAATATTCAGATTTTCTTGCATAATATTGGTGGAACGCTCTTTTATCAATCATCTCTGCATGCTTCGCCAGCACATAAGCCCAAAAATCTATATTAGATTTTGTTACAAAATACAAATCTCTTCCAAACAACTCTAATATTTTTTCATTATATATTCCGCCTGTATAAGCTTCATAAAAAATAGGAAGAACTACATTAAGTATGCTTTTATCCTCTTTTTCAAAATCTCTCCTCATCAAAAACAGACGTGGGATAGTTTCTCCAATCGAAACAAACTCCACGCCTACAATCCTTATCTTTTCAAACTTCGTGCAAAGTTTTCTCCACCTTTTTTCATACTTCTTTCTATATAATATAAAATTTTTCTTAAATTCCAGCATAGAAAGATACCTGCCAAATTTCTTTATATAATATCTTTCTTTATCGTCTTTCCTAAGCCTTGTTTTATACTCTAAAATATCATTTAACAAATAATTATTTTTCATTATTTCTATATCCATCCCTTTTCTTCAGCTAAAACATATTTTAAATATAATTTATATGCTGTGGCTGATTACCAGACACTTCCGGAATACTCCCCGAATTATAGATATCCCAAAGAACCTCATTCGTCTTATGCTGCAGACACAATGTACCACATTCCTTATTGGGATCAAAATCTTCCGAAGCGATTAAATTCATAACTTCCCAGTATCTATCGCTATAAAACAAATCTTTAAATCTGGTTTCTTTTATATTGCCAATATGATATTTTTTATATTTTTCATTAAAAAACATACCGCAAGGCGCGACTAACCCAGTTCCCGACATCTGCAAAATAAACGGTGCCCCAAAACATTTACAATACCGTTTCTTTCCATGGCTCATGATTTTCGACCATTTAACACTGACCTGATATTTTTCCGTCGAAAAAGTTTCCGCTTTCTTCAATATTCTAATTAAATCTTCATCATCATAACTTTCATAATCAATGCCCAATGTACTATCTTCATCATCACTGCAATGCTTTATCACCAAATAATCCACGCCCAATTCTTTCCCCAATTCAGTTAATGGGATAATTTGATCTTTAAACTCTGGCATTAAAACCATTTGTAAACCAATGGTAACTGGCAAATTCTTTTCCTTCTTAATTTCAACAGCTTTCTTTATCGTATTTGTTACTTTATGGAAACACTCTTTTCTGCATCCATGAATATAGGCATATCTTTCTGCTTCACCCGCAGAAATATTAAATCTAAGATATGTTAAACACGGTAATATAGCATCCAGTTCACCATCATTTAATAAATATCCATTTGTCCCCAATGCCATATCTATCCCTAATGATTTTCCATATATAATCGCATCTTTTAAATTAGGATTACAAGTACTTTCCCCATCACTCACAAAGCTTATTCCTTTTACCCCTATTCCAGCAGCATCTTCTAAAAAATGAAATATAACATCCTTATCCAGATTCTCTGATTGATTGATACACTGCATTTTTCCATAACAATAAACACAACGATAGCTGCAACGTGTTGTTAAAGCGCAATCAATTGTAATCGGCGCAATTCTTTCTCCCCGCCTCCACTGTTCTATCCGATCCCTATGCCATAGCACTTTGCTTGCATCCAAAATAATTTTTTCTTCCATCGCTTTTCCCTGCCCTATTCTTGCTTAATCATATTTTCCTGTCATTTCATACTTACAAAACGACATCTTTTACTAAATACTATCAAAAAACAGCTTTATTTTCTCATAAATCGTTGTACTATCTAATCCATTCGCTGCTCTGACATCTTTCAGTTGTCCATAATCTACTGCAAATACATCCTGTAAACCAATAGCCAAATTAGGAACCATAATTTTCTCCATTGCCATTACCTCAGCAATAGCACTATATAATCCTCCTATTACATTATGTTCCTCTACTACAACCAAACTCCCTGCTTTTGCTATCATCTCTGCAATCTTTTTTGTATCCAATGGTTTTAAAGTATGAACGCTCACCACTTCTGCGTAAATCCCGTCGCTTTCCAATCTTTCTGCTGCTTCCATCACTTCGTTCACCAAAGCCCCTGTTACCATAATAATTACAGAATTTCCCGCCCTCACTACCGCAGGCTGCCCTATTACAAATTCCGCATCCTCTTTATAATACTCTTCTGAATTATTGCTTAACCGTATATATACAGGCCCTTTCATTTTATATGTCTCTTCCATTATCCATTTTACTTCCGCACGTGTGGATGGAGAAAACACTGTCAAATTCGGCAAACTCCGCAACAGCCCTATATCCTCCGTTGTATGATGGGAAGGTCCTAATGTACTATAAGTTAATCCTGACCCTATTCCAACTATTTTTACATTTTGGTTTTGGAAACAAACATCATCCCTCAAAAACTCATATGCCCTATATGCCAGAAAGGCGCTGATTGTGTAAACGAAAGGAATCTTCCCGCAGCTTGCCATCCCTGCAGCCGCTGTAATCATATTCCCCTCTGAAATACCAAAATTAAAATATCTTTCAGGAAAATCCCTACGGAAATCATCATATACAATTAATCCGTTATCCGCAACTAAAGAAACTACTTCCTCATCTTTCTTCGCCAACTCATATAATGCATTTAAATATGTATTCCTCATTTTTTAACCTTTCAACTCTTCATCTAAAATACCCAGTTCAGCCTTCACAATCTCCAATTCTTCCTTATTTGGCATCCTAAAATGCCAAATAGGCACCTCCTCCATAAATGAGACACCATGCCCTTTAATTGTATGTGAAATAATTAATTTCGGCTTTCCATTACCGGGTTTTGTCACAAGAGCATTTTCAATTTCTTTTAAATTATGCCCATCAATTTCAATCGTCTCAAATCCAAATGCTTCCCACTTATCACTCCATGAGTCAATACTCATAATCGCTTCCACTGAATCCATAGCCTGTAGCCGGTTATCATCAATAATAACAACTAAATTATCAAGCCCGAAGTTTGCCGCTGACATGGCCGCTTCCCATACCGACCCCTCCTGACATTCTCCATCGCCGAGAATAACATATATTTTATTGTTATAATGATTCATCTTGCACGCAATCGCAATCCCCACACCAAAAGATAATCCATGCCCCAAAGAACCTGTTGAAGCCTCTATACCTGGCGCTGCTTCCATTTTAGGTTCCCCTCCCAAATGAGAACCGGGCTGGCAAAAACTCATCAGCTCATCATCACTAATCATCCCTATCTCATTCAATATCACATATAAAGCCAAACATGCATGTCCTTTGCTCAATATCACCCTGTCTCTTTCTTCATTCCATGGATTACCCGGTTCATACCGGACAATCCCTTTACAATACAAAACATATAACATATCAATTACTGAAAAGGATGATGCCAGATGCGCAGCACCCGCTTTATATGCGGTAATAAAAATTTTCTTTTTTAAAGCCTTAATTTTTTCCCTTTCTTCCATATAAAATCTCCATTCCCATTTTTATAAACCTGTTATCCTGCCGTACACTATAATGTTCCTGCCAAATATTCCTTTGTTTCTCTTAAATAAAATTCACATGCTCTCCCGGATGCTTTAACTCACTCAGATATCGATTTATCTCATCCAGTCTGCACGCCTCCCTGCAGACTTTATTAATATCGAGATTATTCATCTCCCGTATAACTTCCTGTCTTTTATTCCCTTCCCATATTTCTTCAAAGGTTTTTTCATAAATATTGCCGTAACAAAACCTTTCCGTTCCGATATGGGCCACACAGGGCCATACGTTTCCTTTCGCGTCAATATGAGTCATAAAAGGCAATCCATAGCATTGCTGATAACATTTCTCATGATGCATTTTCTTCATGGCATTTGCCCGGAAATAAACTGCAAAATCTTCTGTTGCATATTGCCTCACTTCCTGCTCAAGTTCTAACATTGCCTCATAGTCTATCTGAAAAGTATTTTCACTATGGAGGTGCTGTGAATACGGTTTCACCGTCAGATAATCAACCCCTATTTCACGCAGTTGTTTCGCCATAGCGGGAAGTTTCGCCATATTATCGGGAAGCAGCAGGCATTGTACCCCTAAAGTGGTATTTATTTTTTTATCCTTTTTTATCCTGACGGCCTCTTCCAGATTTGTTTTTACCCGTTCCAAATCCCCAGACCTTCCCCTTTGTATCTTATCGTAAGATTTTTCTTCCATACTCGCCACACTAAAACGTATCCATGTAAAAGCCCCAAGGCAATCCTGCGCTTTATCCTTTGTAAACAGAACCCCATTAGAACTCATCGCTACATCCACGCCACAAGCTTTAATACCATTGGCAATATCCGGCATATCCTTATTCAAAAGAGGCTCCCCTTCTCCGGAACAAATGATACTTTTTAATCCACGTCCACTCATCCGGGATATATCCCGCAAAATAATATCCTTATCCAAAAAATCCGGCTGATATCCAATATAATCCACCGCGCAGAATACACACCGATGGTTACAGGCTCCGCTGGGAGATATTTCAATTTCAATCGGATAAATATTCTCCCCTTTCATCCACCTTGCCACTGCATCCGGATGATAAATCAATTTATGTGAATCCATTCTAATGTTTTCTGCCATAATTTCTCCCATTATACATTCATTAACGTACTGGCATACTTCAGTACATTTACTTTTTCTATCGCTTCTTTATTCCCGACAATATTTGCACCTAATGCACCGCCAATATTTCCTATAAAAGTTCCTACTTCCACCGGAGCGCCTACCGCTGCAAATATTCCCGCAGCAGCAAAAAAAGCATCCCCCGCTCCTATCGTATCCTTTACGCTTAATGTAAACGCAGGGCACTCCTGTATCTCCTGTCCGCATACTCCGTAAGCACCTTTGGAACCTCTTGTCAGCCATCCGTTTCCTTTCAGGTGAGCCGCCAGTTTTTTCAAACCTTTCTGTTCGTCCAGCGCATATTCCGGAAAAGCAAGTTTCAGCTCCTGCTGGTCCAAAGTAAAAACATCTGCCCTTGTATATTTCGTAATAATGTTTAGTCCCTTGTTGGTAGAATTAGTCTGGCAGTTCAGAATAAGATATTTCGCATTTTTCTGAATCATATTCAAGATTTCTCTATCTATCAAACCATGTCCAAAATCACACAAAAATACAGCATCATAATCTGCTATCTTTTCTTCCAGTTTTTCCTTAAAGTCTGCATATGCATCTTCTTCATAACGGGTATCATCCGGAATATTATTGATTGCAAAAATTTTCTTATATTCTTCCCGTTTCTCGTTCCGCGAAAGATACCGATGCTTCACTATCGTAGGGAACTTGGAACTATATGTCAGCTTTAACTGCATCTTATCCGCCAGTTCGTCAAAAAGCCGAAGCCTTATCTCTTCCTCATCTCCAATAATTGACATCAGTGTCACACTATCTGTAAAGGTTGCCAAATGTCTGGCTATCGCAACAGCTCCTCCCAAATATTCTTCCGAATGGGACAATCTTGCCGAATATCCCATATCCTTTGACATGATTCCCTGTACATTGCAGTAAGTATATTTATCAATAATGACATCCCCAACCACAAGCACTTTCAGCTTGCTGATTTTATCTGCATAATCCCTGATTTCTTTCATTGTATGCCTTGTTTTAAAGTTCTCCATAAATGCCCTGACTTCATCTGATAAGCCAGACATCGCAATATTAATCAGCTTCGTTGAACTGAACACCTGACCTGTCGTAAACCCGATTCTGCCGCCATGCTTTTCCACCAGCGCTTTTTCTTCTACAATCTTTCCTGTAATATCATCCTCCGCTCTCGCGTATTCCTCTCCCTTTACATAAATATCAGGTTCCACGCTTTCGATGATATCATCTACTGTATACCCCTCGGACAACATGACATAATCCACACATTCCAAAGCAGCCAATACCTTCATACGCATCTCATCATCAAAATATGGTCTTCCGGGACCTTTGCGCACATATTTGGCTGCAGTCACAGATACCACCAATACATCCGCCATTCCCTTTGCCTGTTCCAAATGGATAATATGCCCCGGATGCAGCAAATCAAACACCCCATGACACAGCGCAATTGTCCTCCCCTCACGATTCAGTTCTTCTTTTATCTTTTCCCTAAATACTTCTTTTGAAACTATCTTATCCATGCAGCTAACCTCTAAGTTCACCCTATTCTACTTGCCCAGATATTTAAACCAATCCTCGGTAGCAACCCCTATACTGTCCGGCGTCCATACCGGAGCCTCCCGCCAGTAATCAATATGCTCCAAAACCTTCCCGACGCCTTCTTCAAAAGATACTTTTGCTTTCCAACCCAGCTTTCTTTCAATCTTAGCCGTATCTGCAAACGTACAGTCAGGCTCTCCCGGACGTTTGGGAATATGTATAATCTCCCCGCCAAGCAATTCACAAAGGCGGTTTACCGAATAAGTACCGCCGCTTCCCACATTGAAAGTATCCTGCACGATATCTGACACAGCGGCCGCATAAAAAGCATCTGCTATATCCGTTACATATGTAAAATCTCTTGTCTGATTTCCATCTCCTACTACGGTAAATGGCTTTCCAGCCAATTTCTGTGCTAAAAACACGCCGAACACTGCCCCATAGGTACCCGATGTCCGGGATCTGGTTCCGTATACATTAAACAACCTCAGCGTCACTACCGGCAACCCATACACCTGCCCCCAATGAAGCACTGTTTCCTCTCCTAACCTTTTCGTTAACGCATAAGGATACTGCGGCCTGATTTCTGCCGTCTCTTTTGTCGGATATTCATCCGGAATACCATAGCAGGACGATGATGCTGCATATACCAGCTTCTTAATTCCCGCATCCTTTGCACATTCCACTACATTATAAGTGCCTAATACATTGGAAGAATAATAATCCCATGGCTTCTGAATAGACGGAACAATATCCGCTAATGCCGCAAAATGAAAAATATAGTCTACATCCTTAAATATCGGTGCAATTTCCTCTTTATTTCTAATGTCCATATGATAAACTGTCAGGTTGGGATTTTCTTGCTGATGAGCCAGATTTTCAGGCCGCCCTGTTGTCCAGTTATCAATGACCCTTACCGTATGTCCTTCTGCCAATAATCTGTCTACCATATGGGAACCTATAAATCCGCATCCGCCGGTTACTAACGAAATCATATCTATCTCCTCCTTTTTAGTCCAATATTTTTATCATATCTCTTAAGTCATAGCATATATAATCAGGCACAACATTGCTCTCCAAGCCTGCTGTTCCATATCCGGATTCCAGCAATACTGTTCTGATTCCCGCATTTTTGCCTGCTTTAATATCACTTGCCCTGTCCCCTGCCAAAAAAGATTTCTCCATGTCAATATTGAAATCCCTACACGCCCTCTCTATCATTCCCGTTCCGGGCTTCCTGCAGTTACAGACAATGGCATATTTTTTCACTCTTCCCTCTATATGATGCGGACAGTAATAAATTGCATCGACATTGAGAACCTGCTTTAAATAGTCATTCATTTTCATCAAACAGTTTTCGGTGAAAAGCCCCCTGGCTACCCCGCTTTGATTGGTAATGACAATCGCATAATACCCTTTTTCCTTAATTTTTCGGATACATTCCTCAGCATACGGAAAGATTCTCATCTCTTCGCATGAGCAGACATAACTCTTTTCTTCCGTCAATACCCCATCTCTATCCAAAAAAATTGCCGGTCTCCGTACTGTATGCTTTTCATTCATATTATATAACAACCCCATCGCGTTCCATAATACAATCTACAATCTGCTGGAGCATCAGATTATGTATGGACTCCACCATCCCATATTTACTGGAAGGCACATATACATTGATGTCTCCAAGCTGCTTTGCTTTATTATCCTCTTGAAAACCAGTAAAAGTAATGACTGTCGCCCTTTTCTCCCTAGCTACATGTATCGCATTGATAATACTTTGTGAATTACCCGAACTACTAATCGCCACAATTAAATCACCCTCTCTGGCCAAAAGTTCCATAGGCTTTGAAAATATATATTCATAACCATAATCATTTCCCATACAGGTAGTGACTGCATTATCATATAAGCTATAGGTATTCATTCCGCCATTTTTCATAAAATCCGCCGTCATATGGCTCGCAATGGCAGAACTTCCTCCGTTGCCGATAAAAAATAAATGAGCCTGTTCTTCTTTATGTTTGGTAAAGATATCGACTAGCAGATTGATTCCTGTATTATAACTCCCGCATTTTTCATGAATCCCTCTCCAAACCTCTGTATCCTCTAATTTTTCAATCAACTCTTTTATATATTCATTCACCATACTCTGCCTCGTCATGCTCCATCTTCATTACTATTCTGTACCGGAGGGTAATCCGTTCCTCAAAACCGGAAAGTCACAATACGTCCCATTATTTACTGACACTATCAATAACATATTGATAATATCGGATTAATTTCCTGCCTACACGTTCCGGTGTCAATCTATCAATCCGTTTCCTTGCCATCTGTCCCATCTCTTTCTTTTTTATTTCATCCAACATAACAGCCTCATCCATTTTTTGCAAAAGACTATCCCTATCATTTAATTTACAAAGCAGTCCACTTTTTCCATCATTAATAAGCTGTTCAAAGCTGGCACCTTCCGTTCCAATTACAACACGCTCAAAATACATTGCCTCAATGCAGGCATTAGAAAAATTGTCTGTCAGCGATGGAAGAATAACGAAATCAGCTCTTTGAATAACCGGATATAACCTCTCATGAGACAGTGGTGGAATATATACAAAACGTTCTTTAAATTCTCCGGCATTATTCCGCAGAATATTCGCCATACTTTTCCCCTCCATCACCATATCTTGTCCGATACATACAAAATAATATTGTTTATGCATCTGCAAAAATCTATAGATTATATCAGCAATAACAAAAATTCCATTTGCACTTGTGAATGCTCCGAAAAAAAGTACATACTTCTTATTCTCCAGATATTTTCTATATATACTTTCATCATAATCTGTTACATCATTTACAAATGGAGATTCTATGATAGATACCGGTCTGCCAATATCCTGTGAGAAAACATCTGCTACCATTTTCCCCGGAGAAAATATTGCATTGCAGTGTGCAGCAGCCCTTCTTTCTATAAATGACATCACATTTGCTTCTGCCCTGCTTCGAGACCATCTCATATAATATGTCTTCGCATACTCTGACAAACGTAAAACGGCAGGAATATCCCCATGGTAGCAAACCGCCAATCCCTGTAAAGACGTAAATTGTATAATATCAATAGCTCTTTCTTGTGCGATTTCTTTTATCTTCTTATTAATTATTCTGCTTCGATAATACATTTCATATCCTATCCTAACATTCTTCACTGGTATCTCTCTTGGTGTGCAGCGCACTGTATATATTTCCACCCCATCCTGCATATAATGCTTCCTATTCTTTCCACATGCCACGACAATCGGCATATGACCTAATTCTACTAATGCGATTGTTACTCTGTGTAAGTAAGCAAGAAAACCACCGTAATATACTTCTCCTTTCCTCAAATAATCATCTGCCGCAAATAATATTACCATATGATTCTCCTCCGCTATATTGAAACATTTTTATTTCTCCTGATTTTCTTCATTATTCTTTTACCATCCACTCTTCTTTTTGTGGATTATTAGATATTTCCCAACAAAACCGTTCTTCTGCACCACAATACTTGCACTGCTCTATTGGCATTGCTCTTACATTATCTGCATATTCTTTCCAGTTTAAGCCACAGTCATAAATGTCCACTCCCTCGTCAAATGACAGCGGAATACTATAGTATTCAAAAAATACATTTCCCAGTGCTGAAAACGGGCATTTATAAATCTTTCCTTCCCGAAGAAACTGACACTGACTTTCCCAACATCGGCTTTGTGCCAAGAACGGTTCATTCTTTCCTGACAAATCTATATTTTTGCTAAAAGTTTCTACAACAGGTCTGAATCCATAATAAATATGGTATTCTTCCAGCTTGCCTATAATCTTATCTTTTACCTTTGTAACAGGAGGGTATTCTGTTATGCTTACCGTTACCTGTTCCTGCTGTATTGTCTTCATCACTTCATTACTCTGCCGAGGAATCAGCATTCCGTTTGTCACCAGTTCAATCGCTGTCTTTGGCATATATTTTCTCAAACACTTTATGTAGTCTGTCAGATTTTCACTACAGAAAACCTCTCCTCCCAACAGGTTAAACTGCTGGATAAACACTTTATCCGATAACTGTTTTATATCTCTCTCAAATACCTCATATGGTACAAAATCACCTTTATGAAAAATATTGGAAAAATGACTGCATCCCTTACAATTCATATTGCAAAAATCGACCACATTCGTTTCTAAAGTTTCCAATCTTGGCAGACATAATTCCTTTTCATCGTTCCAAAGTATATTATAATCCTGCCATATGTCTGCCCCAAGTTTCATTTTATAACGAAAAACGCTCTTATTAACAAACCCATACCTTTCTATTCCCATATCCTCTAATTGTTGAAAAACAGACAGACCTTCCATAAATGCTACCAATACACACTCCGTATCCTCAACATAATTCTGCAAAAACGTATCTGGGCAGACTACATCTAATCCACAAACTTTTTGACCGGAAACTGCATTGCTATCTATGACACACCGTATTTCCACAGAATCATTCCATCGAAGCTGTTCTATGATATATCTTCCAAATTTCCCAGCTCCCCAAACTGCAATTTTCATCCTCTCATAGCTCCTCTTATCTCATAAAATTTTTCCTTATTATTTCCTCCACTAATTGAAATACTTTCATCAATTATAAACGCCAAAGTTTTTCTATCAAATATTCCTGTGGACAATCTCCCTGCCTGATATAAGAAAACGGAACAGAAAAGCCCTGCTTTCTCCTATCCAATAATTTCCCAAACTCTTTTCGGTATGCATGTTTCAGCAGCCCTTTTAACTGCCCATTCGGATTACATTCCTCCTGTGTCAGAGAAAAAGCAAAATCAATAACCTCCTTATCCAAAAACGGAACTCTTGCTTCCAGTGATACTTTCATACTGGCTCTATCCACTTTTGTTAAAATATCTCCATTCAAATAGGTCATAAAATCTAAATATCGTATTCTCGTATATACAGGAAGTTCTTTATGATAATACTTCCGATAATACCAAAAATCATCGTAATCTTTCGGTATCCCATATTTCTCCTTAAGTTTTTTTCTATCAAATGTCTTGTTGTAATAATACATTTGAGCTAAGAGTGCAATATCTTCCATACATAGATTTTTTAATTTCATTCCAAATGATTCAAAGAAGTCTCTATTTCTCATATATAATTCTGAAATTTTTCTATTGGAAAATTTCTTTTTAAGTAGTACATCCTGTCCATACAGACATCTATGATATCCCCCAAAAAGCTCATCCCCCCCATCCCCTGTTAATACAACTGTCACATCTTCTTTTGCAGTCTTTGAAACATAGTATGTTGGATATGCTGATGTATCAGCATAAGGTTCATCATATAATTCCGGTAATATATGATGAATCTTCTTAAAATCATCTGCATTAAAATACCTTGTTTTACAATTAACATGCATCAGCCATCTCATTTGCATATACAGCTTCATCATACCGTTTATCGGGAAACCCTATTGTATACGCCGTTACGTCCTGCATATGCTCATGCACTATCGACGTAACGATACTGGAATCAACGCCACCGCTCAAAAATGTTCCAACCGGCACATCTGCTATAATCTGCCTTGCAACAACCCTGTCAAGATGATATCTTAATTCCTCCGCTTTTTCATCCAATTGTTTCTTTGATAATACGTTTCCTTCTTTGGTATTTAATTTTACCTTCCAATACCTTGATTTTTTTATTATTTTATGATGTTTCGTATCATACACTAAATAATGTGCAGGGGGCAGTTTATATACATTTTTATACATTGTCTTAGGATCTGGAATATACAGATATGTATGATAATCATATAAAGCCGTATTATCAATTACAAAATTAACATCTATACATAATGCCTTAATACCTTTCAACTCTGATGCAAACGCAAAGTCAGTCCCGCTATAATAATAATATAATGGTTTCACTCCGCACCTGTCTCTGAAAAGATATAATCTATCTTCCTTTGTGTCCAACACTGCAAATGCACAAATACCGTCCACATGCTCCATTACTTTTTCTTTCCATTCCATAAAAGCATATAGTAATACCTCTGTATCCGACTCAGTCCTAAAATGATATCCTTTGCTTTGCAATTCACATCGTATTTTTTTATAATCATAGATCTCCCCATTAAATACAATGGCATACCTTTCATCCCCCGATATCATCGGCTGCATTGCTCGTTCATCCAAATCAATAATCGAAAGTCTGGCAAAGCATAATACCATATCTTTTATTCTTTTAACATTTTGTCCGTTTGGTCCGCGGTGCGAAAGGGTCAAAATGGCATCATCATAGTTCCAGTTAAATTTATTACCGCCCAAAATTCCACACATACCCGTCTTTTCCTCTCATTCCATACGTTTTTCTTATATTCTTACCTTATAACAATGACATTACATATGGTTGTTCCCAAACAATTTTTTCTTTATCAACGTTGCTCATAATCAAATCATTGATAATCTCATCTGCAATCTCCTTACTTTTAATTCCTATAACAATCTGAGAATATTCCAGCCCTATAATTTCTGTTAAAGAAATAATATTTTTATTTTCTTTGCATGCATTTCTATCCACCCATGCTACGATATCACAATATCCATTTTTTTTAATCTGCTCATAATACGATTGTCCAACTTTACCTGCCCCATATAAAATAATTTTACTGTTTTTATCTACTAATTTATAGGGAAAGATATATGTCCGCTTTAATTTCAAACTAAATATCTGCTCTATTTGCACACTAAGAAGATGCCATAGATACTTTCTTAATTGCCCTACTAAATTATATTGGTTATTAAATTCAGAAAAATCTTTTTTTAAATAATTATATAAATTGTTTATTTTATCAAAAGCCTTAATATCATAAGAATGACTTACTGACTTATTCCTCATCCTATAAAATAATTTATATCCCTCTATAATGCAAATCCTCTCTGCTTTTAAACAACATGGATAAAAAATTGCTGCATCGCCGCCCATTGTAATATTGCAATCTACTGCTGTTAATGTTTGTAATATAATATTTTTTTTAATCACTTTACAACATAAACTGGGAAGGATTCCCCTTGTTTCCCTTTCTTCATCATACATCATCTTTGAATAAAATACATCCATATCGATTCCTTGAGTATATGTACCATACATGGTCGTATCCTCAATAGGATAACATTCACCGTTGTCATAAAAGGTATATCCACCCATTGTCACAATATCGCTCTTCTTTGAGACAGCCACTCTCATTAATTCCTCATACATATCTTCTTCTATCCAGTCATCACTATCCATAAAAGTCAGATAATCTCCTGTGGCTTCTTTTGCCCCTCTGCACCTTGCTGCAAAATTACCTCCATTCTCTTGATGTATTACTTTAAAATTGTCATAAGCTGCCGCATACTGATTACAGATTTTCCCCGAGTTATCCGTAGAACCATCATCTACTAAAATAACCTCTATGTCTTTATATGTTTGTCCAATAATACTTTCAATACTTTGCTGCAAATACTTCTCGGTATTATACACCGGTACTATAACTGATAATTTCATGATATTTTGATAATTCCTTCCCAAGCCCTTACTTATTCTCTACATATCTTTTCACATATTCTTTTCCATATTTTCCCCTTCCCTCATCCATATATAGTTATGAAACCCCCTTTTTTTCAACAGTCCAATAATCTCATCCTTATACTTCATACCAACTGTAATAATAATCCCTACTTTTTCAGACAGTTCCACTTGTTCTAGTTCTTTAATTGGTACTCCTCCCAATTCTGAAAATCCAACAGCATCAGATGTTACCAGAAATATTTTAGGTTGCAATCCCAATAACTTTAGAAAATGCAATGTCCGCTCACCCATCTCACCAGCACCATACAAATATACATTTTCATATTTTTGAAAAAAGGAATAATATGTTTCTTTTCGTCTTTCATAGTTTATTGCATCTTCAATATTATATATACCAAGTAAACTCATGCGTTCAAATGCTATCCTTAATAAATGCTGCATAATGCAGATATGCTTCTCTGCACATTTTATCGTTCGTACCGTTCCTATATTATAACCTGCATCCTGAGCAACATATGCTATAATTCTTTCCACAGCATGATTTATTGTTCCATCATTCGGCAATGGCTCCTCCGTAAAATCCTCATATTTCCAACTATATGCCAATAACTTTTCCAAAGCTTTTGTTTTTGCCCAGAAAGCAGTTCCAAGTGTTATAGGAGGACATGCTTCGTTTAAATCACAATCAAGTTTCAACATATTTGCCAAACTGACTGTTTTCTCAAAATTCATATACCACGTATTATCAAAGGCACCATTCTCTCTCATTCCAAACGGCTCAGGAACTGTCAATATACCAATATCTTCATGTTTTTCAAATACATCCTTAATATTATAAATAAATTCTTCACTCGCAATCGTATTTTCCCACATTAAAGAAATCCATTCCTCTGTGAATGCCTTAATATACTCGTTCTTTTCTTTTTTATCATGTAAAAAACATATGTATTCATACTGCATTGCAATTTCCCTGCAAGCAACTAAAAGTGCACTGATATCCCTGCCGCGGTTTTTCTTTTCTATAATTTTGCAATTTTGAAGATGATGCCTTTCAATATTCTCTTCTATCCTCAATTTTGTTTTTTCTTCTGATACACTTATATACACATCAATATTCATCGGAATATTACATATATAGTTAAAATATTGATTAACTGTATCTTCATAATATAAATGAATGATTACCGCTACTTCACCTTTGTTAATAACTGTATCAACATTATTCCTGGCAGAATCAGGCAATACATAATATAAATTCTTTTTTAGCCTTATATTATATACATTTTCCACGTCTGTCTCCTTCCAATTAAACCATTGAATATTCTCACTTCTCCATAAACACTGCAATACACTGTCTATCAAATTTTTATGAGATAAGCAGCCTGATTAATAATTCCCACGAAGTATAGTCTCTTCCCTCTTTTTTTTCACTTTGATTCAACTGTCGCGTTATCCCCTCAGGCATATGCTTCATTGCAACAATTACCGGCGTATTACTTACATCCGTAAAGTACTCGCTAACATTTTCAATTCTCTTTCCATAAAGATATGTTCCTTGTACTTGGACATTGCTATCTATATAACCTTTAATTTCAATATGATGTTTTTCAAACAACCAGCCACATCTTATACCAATTTGTCCTGCTCCCCAAATCCATACTTTATCTCCCATTCCGGTCAGTAAAGATTTCAATGCTTTTCTAACACTTCCTTCTGTCAGTTCTGAACAATCACATGCACTATCCAGCGTCTGATCCAATTTCCCATCCTGAATAGCAGATGTATCATATCCATAATGCTGAAATGTCTGTCTGTAAAAAGCAAAATCAAATTTCTGCCAACCATGACATCCAAATGGCAATTCCTGATGGTTTCTTTTAAAACACTCCCTAACATGCTCTTCAAATGAGAATTTAAGTGCAATATCTACCGGTGCAATCCGGAACTGATCTGATGCTCTGGTTGAAAAAAAAACATCTTCTATTATAGCATCTTCTATTCTGTTTTTCCTTAGCGCCTCCAAACAAGCACCTACTTTTCTTAAAGAAAATCCCCCGTTTCCTGTATAATAATATCCGCCCATCCCATTTATATAAAAAACTCTTCCATATATCCATGGAGCTCCGATATAATCGTATTCCATTGAACAAAAGACATGCAATTCATCTCTAAATACAAATGCATCCAGTTGATAAATCAAGATATATTTATAATCATTGAATCGTTCATAAAATTGTTCGGTAAGCATCAACTGATTATATGTCTGTACGCTTTGAAACCATTCGGCATCAAATTCTTCTATTTCCATTCCCTGAATTACTTCTTTTTCCAAAAACATAGTATCCGGTTTTATAATACATAATGGATAATGATTCAGTATCCTTTTGCACTGTGTCAAGGAAATCATCTCGCATACTGTCAGTTGAGCATGATAAACCGGTATGATAACCTTTACCTCCTTAGTTTCCACCATTCAACCCCCTATATTCCCCAAACACCTGTCTAATCATTTTTTCCATCCCTATTCTTCATAATAAACCACACCGAATAATCATTTTTCCCTGTCGAATCATCCTGATATACCTCTAATGGTATACAGTGATTATCATATGCTATTTCAAACACCTTTTGCTGAGGAATCACATGCATCTCCATTCCATTCTTTTCCGTTTCCATATATTCATCATAACAAAAGCGATATCCCCGCTCATAAGTTGGAACCTGAAACATCGCAATACCTTGCGGTTTTAACATCTTCAACATAGTATCTATCATATATTCAATAACCGGGGGACAATTATGCTGTAACACTAAATAAGAATAAACAACATCTGCTTTAGGCAATTTCCTATACTCATCTACTTGTGAAATCATTTGGAACATCACGTTATTATTAGATATTGTATTTTTTGCAACCGCTAAATTTCCTTTTGAAATATCCACGGCAGTCACATGATGAAATACATTCGCCAAACTTCCTGTTATTCTGCCACACCCACATCCTATTTCCGTTATGTCACAATTCTTTAGTTCCTCTTCCTTATCCGCCATACCATTTCTGATCAATGTTGCCACTATCTGCTTTACATTTTCTTTACCGTTTTCATAAAATTCTCTTATTTCTTCCTCTCCTATATTCTCTGAAAGAAATCTGTTATCGCTTAAAACCGACCAATACGGCTCATCTTCTCCTAATTGTGTCCATATTTCCTGTGTTCTTACAAAAATTTTTTCCAATTGCTCCCGACTACAAGAATCTATTTCCATTTTCCTCTCTTTAAAACTGAATTGATTACATCCCAGTGCCGGAATTTTTGCTATATCAATTATATTTTTTCTATTATTTGCGTATAGTATTGATTTTTCTAATTCTGCCCGTACCGCACTCTTTTCAGCGGAAAATAAAATAGTGTAATCGTTAAAGATTTTATAAGATTCCTCCGCACTGTAGATATTCTTTTCAGTAGCTGCAGAACAATTGTCAACTAACGCTAACTCCTCAATTCCATATTCTTCATTCAGTATCTGCTTTACCAGTTTTCCTTTTTTCCCATACGGGTAAATAAGAAAGCGGTTGTTTCCCCTTTTTAAGCATTGCTCAATCGCCGCGCGTATTTTAGTTTCACTAATGTACTCCATCATCAATACCCTGCCTAACTTATATCATCTTTCCCTACTAAATCGCTCAGTCTCCTATTATTATCGATCCTCTTCATTCGATAACTGTTATCTAGCCACCCACCATTATGCCTATGAATTGCCAATGTTTCAGCCGATAGCTCGCCACATTGATATATAATACTATTTTGAGGCATAAAATAATGTTTAGGCAAAAACACCATATTACCGATTTTCTGCATATTACCATTCAATATTAACCCTGCTTTTTTCATAACTGGTCGTATATAACGAGGTTGGCAAAGCTGACTCATCCTATCAACAGAAAATTCAGTATTATCATAAAATTCCATAAGTCTCTTTATAAGAAAATTTTGAGGTTTAGAACCAAATGCTGCTAAATCAATATCATTCTGTGTATCAAATGTAAAAAATGCCTCACATCCTAACAAACTATTCAGTGGCTGCAATAACTCCATATCCATATCTAAATAAATACCGCCTTGATGATAAATAACATCTAATCGGGCATAATCAGAGGCAAATGCCCATTTTTTTTCTTTAATAGCCTTTTTCATGAACGGATGTTTCTCATAATCATAATTATTCATATTCCATTCAAGAATCTTATAATCAGGACAGAAACTCTTCCAGCTATCAATACACTTTTGGTAAGTTTCTGGTTTTTTCTCTCCACTGAACCAAAAACTATGTATCACTTTCCTTATCTGAGGATCATTTTCTGATTTTTCAATATGTTCCATTACCTGTATATCTGTTTTCCCTACACTATTAGCCATAATCAATGGAAAAGCATAACATCTGACGCCATCGCATAAATTCATGGAATATAACTGCTGATACATTTCATACATATGGTTGCTGCTGGATAAAAGAATTACACAATTCTTCTCCTCCTGTAACTTTTGAGGGTGAAATATTGGTATTTCATTATCTAAAATCTGAAGTTTCGAGTTACACCGACTGTTATCAACAGCATACACAACAGCTTTTAATATTTCTTCTGATAATATTTCCTTCATATCCAACTCAAAATATTTACCAATTCCAAACAATACTACTCTCTGCCCATTTATTTGATTATTTAATTCATCCAAGCAGCAATTACACAGTCTCATATCAGTAACCTTACCTTTCCACCTGCACCGCCGGTCTCACTGTAACACCCACAGCAGCCGCATAATTACAGCTATACAGCTTACCGGTCCGCTAGTTATCGTCTTTAAGTCCCTATTCAGTCTCCATTACTGCTTAACAGAATATTCCACAATACTGTTTTATAAAAGGATATATATAATTGGGAGTGTTGACAAAATCCAGCCCTCTTCTTTCCAGATTCCTTATAACTTCTCCGTCCGCAACAGCTACTAAGATTACCCTGTTTTTCTGTTCGTTTATCTCCGACAAATGATATACTGGGACATTGTCATACACCGCTTCTTTATTTCTATCATCAGAAATAATAAAACCTCCAATATGCTTTCCCTTGTCCTGCAAAAAACTATATAGCGCCTTTCCCCTTTGCCCTGCACCATAAATTAATACATCGTACTCACTGCATAATGCCATAATTGACTTGATTTCTTCCTTTATCCTGCATCTCTTGCCCAAGGAGCTTCTGTTTATCTCAATACCCTTCTCAAAACAACAAACTAATTCTTCGTCATATTCTTTCGTAATAATATTTCTATATGCACCTAACTGCTGCTCATCCATATCATAATCCCATGGAAAAAGCAGTGCGGAAAAGCAATTAATTATATACTTTTTTGTATCTTCATTCAATTGAAATGCCCCCAAATTAGGCAATCCATCACACCCAGGTAAAATTTTATCGGCAACTACACAATCAAACAGAACCCTGGTCGCAATTGCATTCGTATTTTCCCCTAAATGCGCAAACATTATGTCATCCAACACTACTATTGCATCGTCGTTCAAATATGGAAAACATACTAAAAAGTCTAATAATTCTCCCGGTAAATAATGGATAGTATCCAATATAAGCATATCGAACTTCTCATCCTGCACTATTTCCGGAAGAACCTCTGCAATAGTTCTTCCCAGGAGTAAATGATGTCTGCCAATACTCTCCAAATATGGTGCCGCATCGTTAATCTGGTAACCGCATTCTTTGGACGTATCATAATGATATGTATGGGATAAATCTACTGAATACACATCACTTTGTAATCCCAGTTTATCCAAGCAGTTCAATATTGCGCACGTTGTACCGCCCGCCGAAACCCCAATCTCCAAAATTTTCGCTGGTCTGTTCTCTTTGATTAACTGACATATAAACCCTAAATATTTCTCCGGAAGTTCAGATTTACATTCCCCTATCTTTTCAAAAATATCCATCGCATCATATTTCTGTTTTTCTATACGCATATATAATAAATCCTCCCTCTACCCTTCCACCTGCACCGCCGGCGCCACCGCATCCGTATCATGCGCTGTAAATCCCCGGCATTTCTTACAAAAATTCGTATAACCTTTATTCGTATAACCCAGCCGGAACTCCACCAGTTCCTTCTTCTTATCCTCCGTATGAGTCTTTAAATCATAGCTTTCCTCCACATCCTGTTCCCCTGCAATACCCGCCACCGTCGCATAAGCCGCGTAATTGCAGCTATATAACTTACCATCCCTCAGTTCCTGCCAGGTCTGCCCGCACTCTGACCTGTGCCGTATCAGTTCCTCTTCCGTCAAAGCGGAATAATCCGTTCTCTCCGGTGCCAAATCAACCCAGCTCGTCACTTTATTGATATAATACCGAATCTGGTACTGCTCCAGTTTCTGAATCAATGCATCAAACTGTTCCCGATACTGCGGTACAGCGTCCCGATAATCATCCACTACGATTTCCACTCTGCACTTACCCAGTTTTTCCAATGTCTCATCAGATGGAACAACCGTTCCATTCGTCGCAGTACGCATCGTACCTATCCTGTCTCCATACCGACTGTCAATATATTCAATTAAATCCGCCGTATACTGATATAACATCGGCTCCCCGCCGCTGACATGAAACTGCATGACAAAATCCACATGAGAAAAAAACAAATCCACATCCGCCTTTAACGCTTCCCACTCCCTGACATAAAACTTTTCAGCAAACGGGTTGAAGTTCAGACAGTGCCTGCACTTTAAATTGCAGGCCGTACTAGGCAGAAATGATATATTTAGAAAATATACCTTATCATACCGGTAAAGATAATAAACGGAAATAAACTCTTCTATCAGGAAAAAATGCACATCCTGCTGATACCCGTACTTATGCAGCTGCTCGATTGCCCCTGCGCGGTCATACTGTGAAATAGTCAGAATGATTCCCTCGTCCTCTTTTAATGATACATGGTCAAGACCTATACAGGACTTCCCGTTGATTGGTTCTTTCTGCTTCGCAGGATTATTATCAATATAACCGATAACCGATACTTCCTTCTGAAACGCTTTTAGGAACTGCCTCCCGTAATCTCCGCAGCCAAACAAATAAAATCCCTTCTTACCGGATATCCTGCGATATACTTCATCATATTCATGCCCTTTATTCTTCCAACGCATATCCGCCCATGCTCCTTCTACTCTGTTTACAGCTTATATTGCAAAATTTCCTCAAAACGCCTAAGCCACTCCGTTTTTCCCGCATTCAGCCTCCGGTACTCTGTTTCATACTCCCGCATCAGTTCCTGACTTTCTTTTAACACACTTTCATCCTTCAGTCCATAAGCAAGTTCTGCCATATAACTGCCATGATAAACCAAAATACGCTTGATAAAATCCATGACTAACGGTTCCACATGGTATTCCCGGAACATCTTCTGAACCATACGGTACGCCCTGATATTATCCTGTTTTCTTGCCAGGTCGGGCATATGGCAGCCTGAATCGGTACGCTGTAAATAATGATAGAACGCCTTGTCCACATATACCGCACGCTTTGTATTTAAAGCACACTGTGCCAAATACAGGACGTCTCCTCCCAGCTGCATACTTTCATCAAATAACACAGCACCTTCCGCGCCTCTATAAATAACTTCTCTTTTATACAGCTTATCCCATATATACGCAAAAGCCCTGTAAGCGTCCCTTTCATATAAATACCTTAAAAGCATCTTCCCATCAAACGCTTCCAGCTCTACCGCTTTCTCATTCTGCACCCTGATACACGGCTTATCCTTCTCCTCAAACTCCCGGTAAAATCCGGCAATCGCCATATCCGCATCTTCCTCTTCCAATGCCCTCACAAGACTTTCATACATATCCGGCTCAATCCAGTCGTCGCAGTCCACAAAACCTATATAATCCCCACTGGCAGCCCGCAGTCCCCTGTTTCTGGCGTTGCTCTCTCCCTTATTCGGCTGATGAATCGCAATCACCCTGTCATCCCTCGCCGCAAACCCGTCCACGATTCGTTCGGAGCCATCCGTTGAACCGTCATCCACACAGATGATTTCCATATTCCGATACGTCTGTGAAACCACACTTTCCAAACACTTATCTAAATAATGAACCGTATTGTAAACCGGTATAATGACCGAAATCTTCTTATTCTGCCCGTCCTGCTTACCCTGCATTTCTCATCTCCAAAAACTTCTCCATAATCCCCGCAATCGCAATGCTTTCTCCCTTGGTCAGCTTAAACTGTTTTTCCTCAAATCCGTTAATGCTTGACACAAATTCCCCGATTTCATAACGCAGCCCTTCGTTCAGGAACTTGGAAAAATATTTTTCATTCTGGCTGCTGTCCTCGTACCGGACTTCAAAGGAAGTCGTCTTCCACCAGGGTGCATCTACAAGAATATAACCTCTTGTTCCCGATATAATCAGCTGTCCTTCCGATTTCACACCTAAACCGTTTTTGGCAGTCGCCAGCGCGTTTTCATAAGTAAAATATGCCTTCGTATAAACATCCAGCCCGTTTGATGCCCGCTGGCTCTTAAATTCCAGCTCCTGATAATTCTTACCCAAAATTTTAATAACCGGCAGTACCGTATAACTTCCCAGTTCTGTAAAACTGCCTCCATAAACTGTATCCGTCAGTTCCCTGCACAGCGGATTCTCCAGTTTGGTAAAACATGCCTCTACATCCCGCACACTGCCAATCGCACCGCTGCGTACAATCGATAATAACTGGTTAAACCCCGGACAATACGCCGTCTTAATTGCCTCCATCAAAACGACTTTGTTCTCTGCTGCCATTTGGAAAAGTTCTTCCGCCTGCTCCTTTTTCAAAACCATCGGTTTCTCGCAAAGAACATGCTTATGATGTAAGATAGCGCTTTTTGCATATTCATAATGTGTCTGATGGGGAGACGCAATATACACCGCATCGATTTCTGCATAAAACTCTTCCAAGTCATCCATATACTTATTCATTTCAAACCGCTCTGCAAATTTTTGGGCGCTGTCCTTATGCGGATTATAAACGGCATCAATATTAATGCCGCTGACATATTTTACTTCCGGTGCCATCCTCGCCGCAATCCGCCCGGTTCCTATAATGCCGAGTCTGATAATACTATATTTCTTCGCCCGCAGCATCGTACTGGAAATATCCTTTGTCCTTTCCAAATAGACAACCTCACAGTAGTCCCTTAAAGAATCAAATGCACCCGTCCAATCAGAACCCACCGTAAAGATATCCACACCGTATTTCATAATATCTTCAATTTTCTGTCCCGCATGGTCTTCTATAATAATTTCATCAGCAAATCCGGTCTTCCGCACATTTTCAATACGATCCATCAGAGAATCCACTACATTCATCTTTCCCCGTGATTCATCGTAATGCTCCGTCGTCACACCCACAATCAGATAATCCCCTAATTCCTTCGCTCTCTTCAATAGCCGGTAATGCCCCTCATGGAATAAATCAAAAGAACCATACGTAATGACTTTTTTCATGGCTATTCCTGCCTTTCCCTAACCTTTTCCGCCACCCGGCCGCTTCCGCAGTTCAATGCAGTTACCGGATGTACCTTCCGCTGCGCCATAGGAGGCATCTCCATATATTTCCCAAATTTAAAAGAAAGGTACGCATCATAATCCCGAATTCCCCAAAACATCTCATCCTCAAATAATATCTTCTCACTGTGCTCATACCATTCCCTCAGATAACCATATTCCCTGTTAGGAGTCGGGAAGGTCAGAATCCGTACCCATTTCGTCTTTACCTTATTTCTTCTGTGCACATACCTGTTAAAATATCCATATAAAACCTCTGCCGGAATCGCATTCAGCATCCGGTACCACCATTTCAAAAACCGTCCTTTAGAAACCACCATACCAACCGGCGCCCACATCGCCTTCCTTATACAATAACAATGGAAATTCTGCCATGTCCGCACCATCTTATTGTCCGAAACTGCATCCAGCGGGAAAATATCGATGAAAATCCCCTGTTCATAGGGCATATGCTCCTGATTCTCACGTAAAAACTGCGTTTCTTTCCGCCTGAGCTTCCCATATCCCCACCGATATCCTTTTGTATTCCGATGGTCCTGAAAATAGAATCTGCTATGGTCCAGTTCTTTCTTACACGCAATCCGAAATTTCTCATATTCCTCCCTTACCAACGCCACATCCGCATCATCGTCCCAGGGAATATATCCTTTATGCCTGACCGCTCCTAAAAGCGTGCCCGCAATAATATTATAATGAATGTGGCACTTATTACATATCCTGTCCACTTCCTTCAGCATCTCCAATTGAATCAGCTGCACCTGCCGCAGTTCCTTATCCGTTAAATGATGTACCTTCCTGCCCATATCCCTGCCTTTTCACTCTTCCATAACTTCATCGCTCATAATCATTACCGGCTTATTCTGCTGCCGGAATAACTCTGTCACCGAACTTCCGCTGCCGTAATACGCATCCGCAAGATTCACCGCCCGATGTAAATCCTTCGTATCATCATAAATTCCAAATCCCTGCCTTTTATACTCCTCCACCAGCTTCAAATAAGGCTCCACCGCTTCCGGATTCATCGCCTTAGCCGTATCCAGACTTAAAGGATGCGGTCTCCACAGAAGCACCACATCATCCCGCTTTGCAAAAAAACGAAATACCCATTCCACTTTCTTTAGGAATCTCTCACTTTTTCCTTTCATAAGCCCGCTTAAATGCGTATTAAAGAAAACAACTTTCTTCTCCCCGCTTCCCAGCAGCTGCTGCCATTCCTCCGGAAGCTCATCCTCCTGCCTGTCACACGCATCCAGTTTCGGAGAACCCCATGCTTTAAACTTCGCTTCCACTGCCTGCTTTTTTGCCAACTCCGGCAATCCTTCTTCATAATACCTGATATACTGTTCTCTCACCTTCTCCGACTGAAGCACCACCACATCCGAATATATCGTTCCCGGCAGTACACAATAATGCTCGGCTACTATGTCATTCTGATGTATAAAATAAGGTATATACACCAGTTTTTCCGTATACGCTTTTATTTTAGAACAATAAAACATCGGATGAACCGTTGTAACCGAATTATATTGGTCATAAGGATTATGAATGAAAATCATATCCGGCTGTTCTTTTTCCAAAGAAAACTGCTGCCAATCCGTAATCGGGATGTCTTTTGGGAAATCACCGCCTTCATATACCATCTCTCCCAACGTTCCATCCGCCTTTTTATCAAAATAAGGAATCGGCATGACCACACTCAGCCAGTCCTCCTCTTCATCGGCTGCCCGCCATACACTTTCCAGGGAATCCCACATGGAGGCCTTATACGGAAGAAAAACTGCCAGCTTTTCTTCCCGTATGCCATCTCCTATTTCATTTTGAATCCGCAACAGCGTCGTCTTCATTTTCTTACAGAAACCGGTTTTATCCTGCCACTGAGCGGAAGCGCACAAATAAATCAATTCGCATAATTCTTCCAAGAGCCGGACTGCCTCCGTCTCCCTTTTCTCTGATTCCTCGATGGCATTCCCGACTGCGATGGCGCTGTCCTGGCATACGGCAAGAAGCCCGGTAAGCTCTGTCTCCTCCGCTTCCCCTGCTTCCGCAATCAGATGTACTGCCTCTTCCATCCCGTCCTGTAAAGTATTGATTATATCCAATAATTCTTCTTTCTTTCTTTTCCGCATCTTTGCATCTCAATTTCATTCATTTTCTGCTTGTAAGCCTTTTTATAATCAGTGTTGATTTGACCCCGGGCAGTTTATTAAAAAAACTGCCCCTGTTCTCACAGGGGCAGCCCATCTCAAACACATATTCTCAGCCTATGCAAATCCTTACATAAACCATCTGCCTCCATGCAACTAACCACCGATATCCCTTCGGCTTTTTATCGAAACTTACACATCTTATATGTATATCGGCTATAATTGCCAAAAGCTAAATGCTAATTTTCTAAAATCATTATATTCATGATACAATCTGCTACTTGTATTACAACATCTTCTACAAAAAGCAGCTTTCAATATGAAATATGTATTTTTTCTTTTAGATATATTTTACCATCTCTTATTTCAATACTCTTTATATCCTTTAAATCATCCAATAAATCATTATATTGTGAATAAGATAACTTTTCCCTGTTAGCTGCAATCAATCTCTGATTCACCAATTCAAAACCCATATTTACCTCTATCGTCTGCATACACTGCACTTTGTTCTCCCACAAAACAGCCAAAACCAACGCTGCATTATTATCTAATGTAACTTTGGTAAAATTCGCTGCTGATAATACAGCTGTAATAATTGTAAGAATTCCCAAAACCGGCTGTGAGACCGAAAAAGTTAATATGGATGCCAGCAATGAAGTCATCAGTCCCGCAGAAGCCATAACAGACTCCTTAATATTAAAAATTACATTTCCGGCTTTATATGTTTTTCCGCTATAACGACCTGAGTGTGTCATTGAAACATTTGTCCATTGCAATAACGGTTCTTCCATCTGCGGTGGTGTTATCTCTATCAAACATTCATCTTCTAATTTTTCAAATATATCTTTAGCATCTTCATAGGAATATCCCAGTTGAATTATCCCTTTATACAGTTTCTCTCTTTCTTTTCTTTCTAATTCCTTTACTTCATACATGACTGTTCCCCTAAACTATATTTTCATATGATAATCAAGCAGGAAAATTTTTCTCCCTACTCTCCGTACAGGATGCGTGTTGCAAAACAACTAATTTCCTTAAACACCCCTGTTCATACAAAAACGCTACAGTATAATAATTATTTTCTGTAACGTCCTTGTCCTTAATTTCCATATAAAATTGGTTCAAATTTATATTCTCACAAGACCCACATAAGAATCAGCGCGAACGTATATGCGCTGCTCTTTTCAAACTCAGTGACTGACATTCTTCATACTTCTGAATTCTCTTGTTTACATCCCTGTTCATCTCAGGTATATTTTGTAATACCTGTGTAAAATCATATTCAATTGTACTATTTCTCCGAATCTCTGTTTTCGACGAGGTAGCTATCGACTTTATCATTTTTCAAAGTCTCCCTTCTGCAAATTATTAGTATACAAGCTGTACACAAGGCGCGCTTGTTGTTCTTTTATTTCCTGTAGTCTTTCTGTCAAAATTTCTGGTGATTCATTTGTTCGCCTTGAAGCACACCGTCCTCCAAAACGCATCGCTATAATAGCACCCATACCAGAATATTTCGGTGCAGTTGCGTCAACAATAATTTCACCCAAAATTTTTTCCTTGCAATACAGTTCTAAAGTAGAATACTCTCCAACCCAAATAAATTTTGGAAAAGGTGTAGTATCATAAAACAGCTTTTCTTCCAAATAATCCGTATCTCTATTACGGAAATCAACAAAACCACGCGACGTAGTTAAATAATATCGTAAAACGATAGGATTGTCAATGGAATTACCTTCACATTCAATTTTTTCCTCTTCGCGTAATTGCTGCAATGTTGACTGCAGCAGACTAACGGAATCTCTATACACTGTCTCAATTATACTGACTGCCGCTTCTGCATCCAATAAAATATGGCGGTACAATGGAACAATAAATGCTTCCACCTGACAATTTTGGAATAATGAAAAATGGTCAAATTTTTCACTTCTATATGGATGTTGATTGTCATCTATTGTTATATAACGTTCATATAGGGACGAAGAATCAATCATATATAAATTCCCGTATTTAAATTCCTGTAAACCAATAACTTCCTTATACTGTCTGTACGGTGAACGTTCATCATGCCCAATCACCACTATTGAATGATGAATATCCTCCCGTGAATTACAAACTGCTGTAATTAATGGTATGCCGGATTCCACATAATAGTGAAACAGATTTTGAAAAGAAACTTGTCGAATTTCATCTCTTTTCCTTGCTTTTTCCTCGTTTTCAATTTTTAAGGCCTTCTTTATCTCTTCATCCATTTGCATAGCAATCTTTTCTGTATCAATTTCGTTTTGCTTTACAAATTTTGACATATGCTGACCCATTTTCCCATAACCGGCCAAAGACTCTTCTTCCCCGATCTCCATCCTGAATATACTATATATATCTTTACCTGCCAATAACTTATCAAATAACTCCTCTTTGGATACCTTAGCAGTATTTCGATAAGCAACTCTTTCATATATCCGGGGTTCAAAATTAAAAGTTTTTAATAAACTCGAAATTTGGCTATAAGTAAGACCATCCGATGGCAAAGAACGTTCTGGCAGCTCTTTAGAAGCCCAACTCAATATCGAACTAGGCAAAACTACACTGTAATTCTCATATCGGGTACCATAATATTCCATAAGTGACCAAACACTTGTTTCGGCACACCTTAAAACATCCCCATGCTGATTACTGAAAGGGAACGCATCTATTGTATAAGTTTGCCCACATACAGTAACTTTATACTGTGCTGTACGAATATAATGAAAAGGATATTCCAGTTTATACGGATTCAAAAGAGTTCGTCCTAATGTATATTCTGTTGAATAATTATATGACGGCCTTATTACCATGGTTCCTAAAATTTGTTTCTGCAAATCTTTATGGCAATCAGAATCAAAAAAATTTTGTAACGGTATTCTTCCTTTAAATAGCGCCAATCTCTGACAATGCCTTTCGATATCAAAATGAAGATGTGATAAATAAATATAATACGCGTCCCTGTACATCTTATCCGTATACTGCATTTGACTGATAACAGTAATAGGATATCCATATAATTTACAAATGCCGGAAAAAGATTGTTGATTTATGTACGGCACCTTCTCGCATAATTGAATTATATCATTCTCATCGTCTAATACATCATATTGAATACTATCCGTAATTTCATTTAACTGAGGAAATTCTCTTGATATTGCTTCCATAAACCCCTCCTATATCATAATAGATTCCATTATCGTTTCCATACTTCAGCTTCGGAATTTTCTTTGTTTCATATGATTTGCCAGATACCCAAATACAAGGGATATAAAGAAAAACCGAATCCCGACATTAATATACTTAAAGCTATAATCCACTGTACTATAATGGGACAATTCCTCCGTCCTTTCCCCAAAAATCCCCAATAAAGATGCCTGATAAAATGTAGTTACCCCTCCACTGGCCATGAAATACAAAAAGGCAATTTCCAGTATCACCTCCACATAATTTATAACCAGCATTACCATGGATCGCACAATATTGGCTGATGGCCGCTGTATATCCGTTAAAATAATCAGACTCAAAAGATACGTGATGGTATCACACATATTATATATCAAAATAACAGGAAACAGATACTTTAACCAGCTTCCGGCTTTTTCCATTATATATGCGTTATTCCACATCCAAAAACATACAAGAGGAATCAGCATTTTAACCAGCACAATCCATAACCGGGCGTACAGACAGCTTCGCCGCGCCCGCATCGAATCATATTATCTATCTTCGGTGTACCAAGGTACTCCTGAATCTTATCCTTAAATTTCTCTCCGTTTGGCAATCCTGCGTTAACCGCAGCATGAATTGCATAATCCACACTTTTTTTATTATTGCTCCCCATAAGCGTAGGATTTGCCGCATTTACAACTGCATCGATACTATCATTCATCAACCGCTGCTTATCCGCTATGTCCGCCTTAATCAAATGAAACATGCTGCTGATGCTTTTTTCATTCGCCATGTACTCCCTTCCCCTTTCCATCATTCTTCGCTGGTAATCAGAGCCCCCGCTGCAAGCAACGGGGCCTTTGACCCTCGCGGCAGTCGCCAAATGTTGCAGCCACTTGGCTCGTTGCTCGCGGGAATAAAGCCGGGAAGATTTTCCCCTGCTCTCTCCGCGCAGGATGCGTGCTGCGAAGCAACTAATTTCTTTACGCACCCCTGTGCATACAAAAAAGAAGACATTATCCCAAAATAAACTATGATAATGCCTTCTTTTTCCTTAATCCATATGTTTTCCCCTTTTCTTTTGTACCTATCCTTTAAAATCTTTTGTACATCTGTAAAAATTATATCAGCATTTTTCCCATCCGTCTACTCTTTTTGCTCTTCACTTTTTATCTTCACTTCTTATCTGTCATCCAATCAATACTTTCTTCCCCTCAAATGCAAAACCGTACCGGCGTATCCTCCC
>CAMXQE010000013.1 GCA_947246015.1 uncultured Lachnospiraceae bacterium
ACCCTACCCTATTCCACCCATACCCCCCATTTAGCAACATTCAACAGTACCCGGCGGTCCGCCCATAAGAGGTGTGGCTTTCTGCCGGTTGGACTGACCGACGGCCGGTGCGGTTTTTGGCGGTGCGGCGGCACAGGAGATTTAAAATGCATCTGAAAAAATGATGATATTTCTTACCGCTTTTCTTAATGAATGGACTGTCGTCCCAGGCGGCGCTGTCTGACGAACGAGGAGTTTAGCCGCCGCTGACAGTCCATCCATTAAAAAAAACGGTTTAGAAATATCTCATTTTTGACACTGCATTTTAAATCCCCTGCGCCGCCGCACTGCCAAAAACCGCACCGGCCGTCAGCCAGTCCAGCCAACAGAAAGCCACACCTCTTATGGGCGGACCTCATACCCCCTCCCCCTCATCCCCATCCCCCCACATTCTGACTAATCTCTCCCCCAGCCGGCTCAGCACCTCATTGGTAATACTCCCCGACTGCTCCGCCAAATCATACGCTGTAATTTCATAATCCCCCGACCGTCCGATTACAACAGCCGCATCTCCCTGCTTCACATCCGGTATCCCCGTCACATCCACAATCGTCTGATCCATACAGATATATCCCACAACGGGCGCTTTCCTGCCGTTTATCAGAACATGTCCGTTTCCGCCAGACAGGGAACGGGGAAAGCCGTCCGCATAACCGATGGTCAGAATGGCTATTTTCCGGTCCGAAGATGCCGTATAGCCAAACCCGTATCCGGCCGTCTCTCCCGCAAGCAAATCCTTTACCGCCGCAATCCTTGCTTTGACAGACAGAACCGGACGGAGACCGTCCGGCAGGCAGTACAGGTCGCTGTATCTGCTTACCACCCCGTACAGGGCGATTCCCACCCTCGCATAGTCGCCCGCCAGCGCCGGATAGTTAAGGACGCCATAACTGGCCTGCAAATGTATTTTGGGACAGTGATACCCGCGTTTCTCCAATTGTGCGATGACCTTATGGAAAGCTTGTCCCTGCATTTCCGTGAATTTCCTTTCGTCCGGCGAAATCCCGTCGTCGGCGCTCAGATGGGTATATGCCCCTTCTATGATGAGATTTTTATAACGGAATATCCGGCATAACGCATTGATGTTCTCACAGCGTTCCCCCAGCCTGTGCATACCGGTATCGATTTTAAGGTGCACTTTTACTTTTTTTCCATATTCCCGAAGCATTTTTGCATAAGAGGAGTCTACTACAGTCTGCACCAGATGATACCGCCTTAAGAGCGGGAACTGTTCCGGATGAGTATACCCCAAAATCAGGATTTCTCCTTTTATGCCCTTTTTTCTCAACTCAACGGCCTCTGTCACCGTAGCCGTACAAAAGGACGTTATCCCGCAGAAGTTCAGTTCTTTTGCCATTAGAACTGCCCCGTGCCCGTATGCATTGGCCTTTATGACCGGCATCAGACGGCAGCCGGCGGGCAGCAGTTCCTGCAGGAGCGTAATATTTTGGTGCAGGTTATGCCGGTTTAATTCTATCCAGGCCCGCTCTTTGCCGGCTTTTTTTCCCGTTCCGGTTCCTTTTCCATCTCCTGCTGCTCTCCCTGCCCCGGTCTCCCTGCGCGGCGTCAGTTTCCCGATGCATACCGCCAGTAAACAGGATAGTGCACACACCGTCAGATAATGTACGATACTATTATCGATAAACAACGTTTCCAGATGCACCGCCTTTGCTCCGCCCCGCACTACGATAATCACGAAAGGATGAATCAGATAAATCCACATGGAAACTGCTCTTAAATGCCCTGCCGGTTCCGCCTTTACAGATAACAGAATCCGGAAAAGAAAAAACATACAGGGCAGCAACGCAATATACATGCTGTCATGGCGCTGCATCCCCATGCGGTGGAGCATCAGCCCTTCCCCTGTCATAAGGGCAAATGACAGGACAAGCCCTGCCAAATCCACTGTCCGTTTTCCAGCTTTCCTGCCCTGCGAAATCCACGCCCCCAGAAAAAGGAACACCGGAACATAAAAAAACCCGTTCCTTGTATATGAAAAAAAACGGAACATCCCCTCGTATCTCTCCCTGACAAACGCAGTATTTTCTATCCAGCCGTAATAGCTGTCACCGAACAGCCCAATCAGATAAAGACACAGGGTAATGCATCCCACTGCCCAGACCGGCAGCCGGAACACGCGGCTTAACAGCCAGACAAGCAGCACTCCCGTCACAGCAGCCGGAAGATACCAAAGATGATAAAAAGTCCCGTCAAATACCACCATGCGGAGAATATCCCCAATCCCTGCATCCTTAAACTGCCCCGCATATACATTGACAGGCAGATAAATGAGAACGGCAGCAGCATATAAAAGCAGCGTTTTCCTCACATAACCGGACAGCGGCCGTACATCCCCCGATTTTCCGAACAGATACCGGGGCATCAGAAAATACCCGGTCACCATTAGAAAAAAGGGCACCGCAACCCGCGCTGTAATCCGTGTAAATATAAAATCCGCCTCCCCGTCAAAAGATGCCAACGGCGACGTATGGATGGCAACCACCAAAAAAGCCGCTGCCACTCTGAAATAATCAAGACCCCCCGTTTTTTTATTTCTCATCCTAACCTCCATGTCGTGATAATATACCCGTCAACGTTATTGCCGGAGACTGTATAAGCCAAATGTTCGTCTATATCCAGACGGGTATCCGTTTCTTTGTCCGCTTCCAGATAAGATACCGATACATCCAGATTTTTAACAGTATATGAAAAATGCTCCCCATCATAAGGATATTTCTTCAGGAAACCGATATATTCCTCCAGCACCATCCCATGCGCGGTCATGATTGCGGCGTGCGGTGTTCCAACATAACGGAAATGCCACGGCTCATGAGCAATCCCTGTTACACGTTCCCTGCCCGCCGGATACCGCTCGATAAATCCGTACAGGGCCGCCCTCTCCCGAAACTGCTGACAGATGCCTCCATACGGAAATGCCGGACAGATAAAATCGATTTCCTTCTGCCGCAGCCCCAAATCAATCGCCAGCCCTGTCTGATGCTCGCTATGGTTCGGCAGTGCCACAAACCGGCTGGTGTATTCCGCTCCATTCTCCTTTAACGACTCCGCATATATCTCCTGCTGTTCCCTCATGGAACGCCAGCCGCTCACCGCAGCAATCTGCTTCCACCCGTCCATCTTCCCCATCAGCTCCGAAAGCAGGTTTGCCGCATAACCATCCATCAGGACATTTCTTTCCGTGTGGTTTACCGATGTCAGATTCCCCCTGCTCTTCCCCATCCAATAAGGATACTCCGCATTTACCAAAACCAGATTTCCTCCATGAACCGCATCCGGCTGTAAAAAAACAGTCTTCATGCCTCCACCGCCCTTTCAATAACAGCAGTAATTATCTGTCCGAAAGAAATACCCGCCGCTTTCATCATATTCGGGAAGCGGCTGTGTGCCGTAAATCCCGGTATCGTATTGACTTCATTAAACACGATTTCACCCGCATCGGATAAAAACATATCCACCCGTGCAAATCCCCTGCAGTCCAGCGCTCTGTAAATCTTCTTCGCTGTCCGCTTGATTTCCTCCGCCTTTTCGGAAGGTATCCTCGCCGGCACATGAATGGCGGAAGTCTTCAGCGTATATTTCTCCTCAAAGTCAAAAAATCCATCCGAAAGTTCTATCTCATCCACCTCCCCCACCGTCAGGACATCCTCTCCCATAACGGCACATCCCACTTCAAATCCCGTAACCCCTTCCTCTATTATGACTTTCTCATCATAAGCAAAAGCCGATTCTACCGCACCCGGAAGTCCTTCTGCATCGTATACCTTAGCCACCCCGTAAGATGACCCGGCCTTTACAGGCTTAACGAATAGCGGATATCCGATTTCAGCTGCCTTTACGGCTGCTGTGCCCATGTCCATGTTTCTCCCGAAAACAAACGATTTCGGCGTACGGATTCCTTCTACTGCCGCCAGTTTATGCGCCCTGTCCTTATCCATGCACAAAGCGGAGGCAAGCGTTCCGCATCCCGCCACCGGGATTCCGGCCAGTTCCAACAGCCCCTGGACCGTACCGTCCTCCCCATTCTTTCCATGCAGAACCGGAAATGCTGCATCAATATGCATTTTTCTTATCCTCTCCCTGCTAAACAACAGCAGGCAGTTCTCCCTCCGGTCAGGTGATACCGCCGCCGGTGTACAGTCCGTCTCATTGCACCACGTATCTGATTCGATTTTTTCCGCCTCTCCCTGAAACCAATACCACGCACCGTCAGACGAGATACCGACCGGAACCGGTTCGTATTTCTCCCTGTCCATATGGCTTATCACCGCATACGCCGATTGCAGCGAAACAATATACTCTGGCGAACAGCCTCCGAAAATCACTGCTATTTTTTTCCTGTCTGAATTACTGTCTGTTTTTTCTGTTTTTTCACTTTCTGTTTTTCCGATTCCCATTCTTTCTTTTTCCATACTTTCCTTTTCCATACTTTCCTTTTCCATTTTCACCTCTCCTGTTCTGCTCCTTATTTTCCGTACAATCGGGCATGGAATACTTTTCCCTGCCCGCCGCGCCGGGCAATCCTCAGCCCTGCTGACAACTTTCCTTCGGATACCCGTGTACAATCGGGTATCCGAAGCTTTTCTCCCTGCTCTCCGTGCCTGGTGCGTATTGCGAAGCAACTAATTTCCTTACGCACCCATATACATCAAAAGGCCCCTGCCTGGTAATCATCTTACCAGACAGAAGCCTTTTGAATTCTAACATCCTATTGTTTAATTCCTAAGAAAATCTTAAGCCTATATTGAGATTCCCCTAATTCCCCTAATTCCCTTAATTCCCCTGATTTTCCTAAAACCCCGTCACCTTTCCATGCCGTCCGGAGCAGGAAGCGCTATAATAAAAGAAACCATAAACTCCCCGCTCTTCGCCGTAATCGTCCCCCCATGCAGGGAAACAATCTCTTTCGCAATAGCCAGCCCCAGTCCCGCACCGCCGGTATTGGAAATACGCGCTTCATCCAAACGGTAAAACCTCTCAAATATCGATGCCAGCTTTTCCTCCGGAATCGGATTTCCCTTATTTTGGAAAGTAATTACGATAAAACCGCCCTTATCCTCCGCAGTAATGACGATTTCCGTATCAGGATAGCTGTAAGCCGCCGCATTTTTCAGGACATTATTGAATACCCTCGCCAGTTTATCCGGATCCCCATAAACCGTCAGCTCTTCATCTGCTTTCAGCAACACCGTATTTCCATTCTCCGCCAGCACCGGCGAAAGCTCATCCGTAAGCTGCACCAGCATATAATACAAGTCTATATTTTCTTTTGCCAGCGTAATCTGCTGTAAATTGTACCTCGTAATTTCAAAAAACTCATTTACCATTTTTTCCAGCCGATACGCCTTGTCCAGCGTAATATGCACATACTTGGCTTTCTGTTCCGCCGGCATCTCCGGCGCCTCTTCTATCAGATTCAGATACCCGATAATGGAAGTCAGCGGCGTCCTGATATCATGGGCCAAATACATCACCAAATCGTTCTTCCGCTGTTCCGCCAGTCTCGCCTCCGCCGTACGCTGCTCCAATTCCTGCTTCACTGAATTCAGCCTCCGCTCCACCGCCAGCATTTCCGACGGCAGCTGTATTTCTGCACCTTCCTTCAGCAATGCATCGATTCCCTGGCTGACGATATCAAAATATCCCGTAAAAAGATTCAGGACAATGCGGAGCAATATCAGAAACATGACAATAATGGCAATCATCCAAATGAATTCCATATTTCCCCGGAACAATTGCCAGTACCGTTCCACTGCCTTGTCATAATCCATCAGCAGATAACGTTGGAACATATAAACCACCCAGTCGGCTCCTCTATGGCTCCAAACTACTTTATACAGAACCGTAATGATAATGGCCGCTGCTATCACCAGACCTGCAAGTTCCAAAAACAGCTTCGTTTTTAACTGTGAATAATCCGCCTTGTACCTTTTCTTATCCTCACCCATCCATTTTATACCCCACTCCCCAGATTGTCTTAATATACTTTGGATGTTCCACTGTATCATTCATCTTTTCACGCAGATGACGGATATGGACAGTTATCGTATTGTTGCTCTTACTGTAATATTCATCCTTCCATATTTCATGGAACAGCATTTCGGCGCTTACCACCTCACCTTTATGCTCCAGCAGTATCCGCAGTATCTCAAATTCCGTAGGCGTCAAAACCAGTTCTTTTTCATTCAGCATACACTCATGCGTCTTCACATCCATGACCAGTCCAGAATGCTCTATGACCGTCTCCTGCACCTCTGCCGGCTGAGGCTGGTTATACCTTTTATACCTCCTCAACTGCGCCTTTACCCTTGCTACCATCTCCAACGGCCGGAACGGCTTCGTCATATAATCGTCCGCCCCCAGCGACAATCCCGTAATCTTATCGATTTCCTCATCCTTAGCCGTCAGCATGATAATCGGATAATTATAAGATTCCCTTATATGCCGGCACAATGCAAACCCGTTAATATCCGGCAGCATAATATCCAAAATGGCCAAATCCAGTTCATTTTCCTTCAGAAAGTCCAGTGCCGCACTTCCCGAATAAAACTTATGAACTTCATAATTCTCATTTTTCAGATACACCTCTATCAAATCCGCAATTTCCGGTTCATCATCCACAATTGCAATCCTGTCCGCCATATACAAAATCCTCTTTTCAAAAACCGCCGCAGTTCCTACTGCCAATCATTACATCATGAATCAAAGATTCATGATTAACATTCACCGTTCGTCGAACATGCAAGCATGCTCTCCTCACTAACGCTCATTATAACACAATCCATGTTCCACGCTCCGGCAAATCATCATTTATATTTTTCTTGCCTTTATACAAAATGAAATCGGCATCATTTTTGCCTTTTGTGTTTTTATGTCAATATCTCCAACAGCATTAAGCGAATCCCTATCCGTTTCCTCTACCAGTTGTTCTACCATAAAACCGGCTTTTGCCAATGCATTAATATAAGTAGATATTTTTCTGTTGCATAAAATAATCTCACTGTCATGCACAGGCATTTTGAAATACGTTTCATCATAATAGCTTTTAGTTAAAACAAATTTATTTCCGTCTGTGACATCCTTCCGCTCTTCACATGACCATGCGATACAGTAATTCAGCGTATGGTGCCAGCTAAAAATAAAAATGCCGTCTTTCTTCAGATAACCTGCTATTTTATCAAATGTACCCTGCAGGTCTGTTGTCCAGCCGATTCCATATATTGAATAAACGTAATCAAAATATTCTCGCGGTACATTCAATTCGTCTTCCATTTTTGCACAGATCAGATTCGCCGAATACCCGTTTTCTTTTAATAATTCAGCTGCATTGTCAAGCTGCTTTTGGGATAAATCAACGCCCCATAGTTCACCCGCTCCCCTGTCAGCATTGTACTTCAAAGAATGTCCGCTGCCACAGCATATTTCCAACATTCTTTTATCGGCAATATCACCGAATAAATGTAAGTCATCTTCCGTTGGAAAACGAACTCCATATACAGGCAGGGCTGTTGTACCAAACCATAAATCCGCATGGTCATTCCAATAGGTTCTATTATTGGCTATAATTTCTTCACGATTCATAGTATCCTCCTTTGCAGCCGGTATTTTCCTTATACCAAAATATTCCCGGATATATTTTTTTCAGCTTTTCATAAATCGTTTCATACTGCCTGTCTGTTAATCTCTACATAACTGTAAATGCACCAGCCTCCGCTATCAACAACACTGAAATTATAACATACAACCAACTGATTCACAATGATATGCCTTATGCACTCACTGAAATTTGATTTCCGTCTTATGTACTTCACCACAAAAGGTTCTTTTGCTCCTGCTGTGTAACAAAGGGCATGAAAAAAAGCGGTACTTCCTGATTTTCCCAAAGAAAACCAAGAAGCACCGCCTGCTTAACCTGTGTATCCGCAGCCTCAGACACCAGCTATTCCCGCAGCCTTTCCACGACCGATTTCCGCGCCGCCATCCGGTAAGTCGCCAAGGGCATCAGCCATCCCAGTGCCATGAATACCGGAGCTACGATTAGAATCGGCATGACCGTAAAGCGATAAGTAAAAAACCAAAATATACCCGTAAGCACTTTAGCAAGCGCCGGACGGATGACGATGTACAGGACAAGGCTGGCCGCCACTGCTCCCAATGCATACAGCATTCCTTCCGTCACCAGCATACGCTTCAGCTGGCCGCCCGTCATCCCCACAGACTGCAGGACTGCAAATTCCCGCCGCCTTGCCATGATTCCGGTCAGTACCGCATTCAGAAAATTCAGCACCCCTATCAGCCCCACGATAAAGCTGAGCGCACTTCCCACAATCAGGAACATCCTGCGCAATGATTCAAATTTTCCTGCATAAGTCAGCTTGCTTTCATAATCATAATTCGTCATGACATGTTCCGTATAGTCTGCCATAAACTCCTCCATGGCGGCCCTGCTTTCCTCATCCTCCATATCGAATGCATAATACAGCACTGTCTCCGTCCCCGTATCCTTTTTAAACGTATCCGCATTCAATATGAACGCATCCGAACCATAATACCGATAGGTCAGGGAGGGCGGAATTATCACCACGGCCGCCACTTCGTATTCCACATCGCGGTAAACTACCGGCCGTTCCTGTACCGGCAAATCCATCGGGATTTCTTCCATTTCATCATACACCTCTCCCGTAACCGGATTATAATACTCGATTTTCTCCACATACCGGATACTCACCTTATCCCCCGGCTTCGCCCAGTTGCTTTCCGGTTCTGCATTTCCGTAATCATCCATTTTATAAACAGCCGCCGTATAATTTCCTTCCCCGTATAATTTCGTAATATCCCCTTCCAGCACATTTACCCGGTCAAGACAGAATTTTTCCATACCGTACAGCTGAACATTGTTTGCCAGCAGTCCGTTCCACCTGCACTCCGTTTCCATCATTTTATCCACAGTGTCCGGCGGAATATACTGTTCCTTATTCCGGCGGTAAGCTTCCTCGTCTACATACTCATATATGACACTGCTCATTCCATAGGTCCGTCCGCCGGAAAGAATCCCACCCTGTGCCTCTATAGCGGAAATGAATTCCTCTTCCACTGCCTTATCACCATTGAAAAACCCTCTCCCTGTATGCAGATAATCAGTATCTGCCGCCACAAAATCCGTATTCATCTGCCGCCCCACATATTTGTCCATATCAAATCCTATTACAAAAGTAAATGTAAGGTTCAGCAGGATAACAGCCAGCGACATGGACAACACGGTTATAACCGTCCTGCTCCGGCTCCTTCCCAGGTTCGCCCATGCCATATGGAAGATGGATGCGCCTTTCCGCCTCTTCCTGATGACCTGACTTTCCCCTCGCCGTCGTTCCCTGCGCGATATCTTGCGGCCGTCCCCCTCCGTATACCGTACCGCTTCAATCGGTGATATCCGGGCCGCTGCCCTGGACGGCTTATGACAGGAAATCACCACCGTTATAAAGGAAAACAGCGCCGCCCCGGCAAAAATCAGCGGGCTTGCGGAAAGTTCCAGTTCAATCCCGTTCATCCGCGAAGTCACCACCGGAACCAATACGGCTCCCGTACCATAGCCAAGCAGCAGTCCTGCCGGTATCCCTACAAAAGACAGCGCCATCGACTGGTAAAAGACAATCCGCTTCAGCTGTCTGCCCGTCGTGCCTACCGTTTTCAGCAATCCGTAAAAACGGATATCATTGAAAACGGATATCTGAAATACATTATAAATAATTAAATATCCCGTAAACATAATCAGCATCAATATTACGGCAATGCTCAACATCGTTCCGGCATCCATTTTATCCGACAGCTGGGCAGACAGATATCCCCAGTTCACACCGATGGCCAGATAGGTCTCTTCCGCCCACATATTTTCCGACTGATATCCGTGCCGCTGCCGGATTTCTTCCATATCCCCGCGGATATCCGCCCTGCTTTTTAACATGACATACATTTCATACCAGCCCGTAATATGGTCCAGCCCCTGCGTTCCCAGCCTTTCGTATATTTCCTCCGCCCTGCTCTGGGGAAGCAGTACGAAACCGACCCCCACCGCGCTGTTATACTCCAACACCCCGCTGAGTGTAAATGTCTCTGTCGTTTCCGTCCCATCCACATCCAAAGTCATTGTAAACTGCTCTCCTACCCTCGGTTCCACCCCCAAAAGGGAAAGTATCATGGTATCGGCTGCCGCTTCCATTGTCCCTTCCTTTGGCAGACGTCCTTCCAACGGCTCAAAGTAAGACCATTTCGCCGCATTGGCATCGCAGTATTTCACTTCCGCCGGCTGTTTCCGGAACTGATTCCCTTTCGGCGTTCCCACGAACCGTACCAAACCATATTCCTGTATAAGAGGGTCGTTCTTCAACTCGTCAACCTGCTCCTTTGACATCTGCTTAAAACTCCCGTGGCAGTATCCCCCCGCCTGCCGGAAATTAGATATCTCAAACCCGTGGACAAGAGATATTGTGATTGTAAATAACGCGGTAAACAATACCGTAGTCAATATGATTGCCATGATTGCAATCAGATTCCTTGCCTTTGCCGCCCTCATGCTCTGTATGCTCAGACGGCGTATACATTTTCTATTCGCAACCTTCATTGTTCTCTCCTATTCCAGTTCCGCAGCCACCCTTCCAGCACCTTTATTTCTATTGGATACGATTTTTCCGTCTTCGATGCGTATGATGCGGTCAGCCAGCTGCGCGATTTCTTCATTATGGGTAATCATTACAATGGTCTGCACGAACTTCCGGCTGGTCACTTTCAGCAGTCCTAATACATCCTGTGAAGTACGGCTGTCCAGATTTCCGGTTGGCTCGTCAGCCAGTATGATGGCCGGCTTGGACGCCAGCGCACGGGCAATCGCTACCCTCTGCTGCTGTCCGCCGGACAGATTGTTCGGCAGGTTATCCAGTTTTTCCTGTAAAGCCAGCGTTTCGATGATACTGCCGATATACCCCTCATCGGGTTCGCCGCCGTCCAACTGTACCGGCAGTACGATATTCTCATATACCCGCAGCACCGGAACCAGATTGTAATTCTGAAAAACGAATCCGATATTCCTCCTCCGGAAAATGGTCAGCTCCTCATCCTTCAGGGTGAAAATATCTTTTCCGTCCACCAGTACCCTGCCTTCCGTCGGCCGGTCCAGACCTCCCAGCATATGCAGAAGCGTAGACTTCCCGCTTCCTGAAGTTCCCACTACGGCCACGAACTCACCGCGTTCCACCTGCAGATTCACACCCGCCAGCGCGTGTACTTCATTTTTTCCGCTTCCGTAAGTTTTCTTCAGCCCCTGCGCTGATAATACCGCCATATCTATTCCTCCCTTATTCTCCTGCTATTCAGAACAAAAGCGCGTTTCATGCACCCCGTGTTCAGAATCTGTCGCAAGCGCAGCTTTTGTTCCGCGTGCAACACTGCGCAGCTCTTTGATTTCATAAGAAGCGCTTTCCTGTGAAAAAAAATCCCTGTTGGAAAAGCTGCCCTCCATATTCCCCAGCAGCTTTCCACAATAGAGATTATAAACTAAGATTCTTTCCACATTCTTTCCCTGACTGAAAAAAATATAACACTTTTGTAAGATTCTACTCCGCGGGAAGATAAATACAAAACCGGCTCCCGGCATTTTTACCCGAAACCAGCTTGATATATCCGTTCTCGTCCGCAATAATCTGCCGCGCCAGATGCAGACCGATTCCTACCCCTTCTGTCCTCGCCGAAGAAACGCCCCTGTAAAAGCGCATAAAGACTTTCGGCTGCTCCTCCTCCGGAATTCCCTTCCCCGTATCGGAAACTTCGATACATACAAACATTTCATATTCTGTCACACATATGCGCACCGCGCCGTTTTCCGTATATTTTATGGCATTATCGACTATATTCCCGATTGCTTCGGCTGTCCACTTCTCATCGTATACCGCCCTTGCACCCGAAGGTTCCAAAACCAGCTCCAGCCCTTTCTCTTCCGCCTTCGTCCGGTACTGCCCGGCAATCCCCTCCAACATAGGCATAACCTCACTTAAAACCGGATGCAGCGCCAGGATTCCCGTTTCCAGACGGGATAATTTTACCAGTCCGTCTATCAGGAAATTCAGTTTCTCTGCCTGCACATAAAGAGCCTCCACATATTCCTTTTCTTCTTCTCCCAATTCCTTTTCTCTCAGCAGTTCACAGTAAAGCAGCAGATTGGCAACCGGAGTCTTCGTCTGATGGGAAATGTCCGAGACCAGTTCCTTCATCCGGTCCTTCTCCCTCGCTACATTTCCGGCAGAAGTTTCTGATGCTGTCAAATACCGGTATAATTTATGCTCCACCTTCGACAACCGGGATTCATCGATTCTTTCCGCCATAAACTCCCCGTTCACCGCCCTTTCCAGCATTTTCTCCAAAGAATCCATGGTCTTTTTCATTTGCCGCCTGTCCAGCCCGATTACGGCAGCCGCCACCGCCATACAGACTGCCGCCCATACATATCCCACCAAATCACCTCACACCCTTTTGTCCCGGAACGTGTTCAAAAATTGTGACGCACAGCCGCCAGAAAACCATTTTCTAACACGCTCTAACGCTGCAACAGGCAAATGTCAGTCCGGTTTTCCCGTCCACATATATCCGATGCCATACACCGTCTTAATATAGTTCTGCGCTCCCAGCTTGTCACGCAGACGCTTTACCGCCACCGACAGCGCATTTTCATCCACATACTCCGCTCCGTCCGTCCATATCCTGTCTATCAGCTCCGCGCGCCCTACTTTTCCTTCCGCGCGTTCCGTCAGCATCCGCAGCAGTTTCTGTTCGGTCTTACTTAATTCCACTTCCCGCCCTTCCGACGTAAAATGCATCCTGTCAAAATCAAATACAAAACCGCCGCAGCGAAACGGCTCTGTTCCCGCTTTTTCCCATCCTGCCTTTGCTCTTTCTCCCCTTCGCAGCTGTGTATGCACCCTCGCCCTGAGTTCTGCCAAACGGAACGGTTTTGTAATATAATCATCCGCTCCCGCTTCCAGTCCCGCTACGATGTCAGATTCCAAATCATTCGCCGTCAGCATGATTACAGGAATCTCCTTTTTATCCCTTATCTCACTTAGAAAATCAAAACCGCTGCCATCCGGCAGGTTAATATCCAGAATCACCAGGTCAAACCTGCCCTCCTCCAGTTTCCGCTCCGCCTCCCGCAGCGTTCCTGCACTCTCAGCCTGTATCCGCTCCGCTTCCTGTACCATGAGCGCCCGGCATAGCCCGTCCGCCAGCACGCAATCATCTTCTATAATCAAAATCTTCCGCATGTTCCCCCTCCTCCGGTCTGCAATGCCTGCACATTCCTCTTATTACAATAACGGCGACAACAGCCTGCACACCTGTTCCTTAAAACGTATCAGAAGCGTTCTGCTCATATAAAGGTTCTTGGTAATCTGTTTGGACACTTTTAAATCCTCCTCGAAGATTTCCCGCATCCTTCCTGCCATCCCCTCATTGTAAATCACCGCGTTCACCTCAAAATTCAGTGCAAAACTGCGGATATCCATATTCGCCGTTCCATAGCAGAGCACCTTGTCATCCACAACCATTCCTTTTGCGTGAAGAAAACCATTGTTATAAACATAACATTTTGCCCCTTCCATCACCAAATCCCCGATATAGGAATAAGTCGCCCAATACACAAACGGATGATCCGGCTTGCATGGAATCATCACATTCACCTCAATCCCCGAATGAACTGCAATCATCAATGCCGAGAGAATTGCCTCATCCGGAATGAAATAAGGCGTCTGGATGTAAATGTTCTTCTTCGCCTTGCCAATCATCCGCAGATAATTGTCCCTGACATTCCGGTATCTGGAATCCGGCCCGCTGGAAACAATCTGTACCTCGCATCGCTGTTTTGACTCCGTATTCTCATGCACCGTATATTTATCCGTCATAAACAGATTTTCTTTGGAGGAATAATTCCAATCCAGCGCAAACCTGAGTTCCAGCGATGCCACCGCCGAACCGGTGATGCGCAGATGAGTATCCCGCCAATAACCGAACCTGTCCTCCAGCCCGATATACTCCTTACCGATATTAAATCCGCCCACATAACCGATTTTCCCGTCAATCACCACAATCTTCCTGTGATTCCGGTAATTGATACGCAGATGCAGCCGCCGCAGCAGTGCCGGAAAGAATTCCGAAGTTTTGATTCCCTGCCTGTTCAGTTCCTGCCAGCAGCTTTTTTTCACAAACCGCCCGCCCATACCATCATAAAGAATGCGTACTTCCACACCCTCCGCCGCCTTCTTCACAAGCACATCTTTTATGCTTTGAAACAACACATCATTCTTAATAATATAATACTGTATATGGATATACTTTTCCGCCCTCTGCATATCCTCCACCAGCGCACGGAACTTCTCTTTTCCGTCCGTAAAAATATCGATATCATTATCATCCGTCAGCATCGCACCCGATGCACCGAGATTATACATGACCAAATCGGAATACTCTTCAATTTCCGGACTTCTGCTTCCCAATTCCCTCTTCTGAAGACGGTACTCCTGCCTGCGTATCGCATCATTTAAATGGTCCTCGATTTCCTTAATACGGAACATCCGCTTCTTATGCATATCCGTCCCAAGGAACAGATAAAAAATAAATCCCAGAATCGGAATGAAATACAGAAGCAGCAGCCACGTCCACACCGACTGCGGCTCCCTCCTCTGAAAAAAGATAATAATAACCGCCAAAATAAAATTAATAAAAATCAAGTGGCTGAATATAAAACCGATTCCCGTCCGGATTTCCTCCCAAACCATACACTTCTCCTCTTCTTACCACGAAACCTGCCTCAATTTTCTCATTATATATCATTCCCTTTTTTTCTTCAACTGTTCATCAAACGTCCAAACCACTCTTGCCTTATCATGAAAACAATGTTACAATTATTTTACATAAATCAGGAACGAGGGAGGTACATTGTGAGTACAGGAACAATTGTTTTATTAGTAGTATTGGCAGTATTAGTCATAGCCGTCGCCGCGCTCTACTTCCTTGGCCGCAAGGCACAGAAAAAGCAGGCAGAACAGCAGGAACAGATAGATGCCATGAAGCAGACCGTTTCCATGCTGATTATCGATAAGAAACGGATGAAAATAAAAGAATCCGGACTTCCGCAGGCGGTCATCGCACAAACACCGAAAATGCTGCGCGGTTCCAAACTTCCCATCGTAAAGGCAAAAATCGGGCCGCAGATTATGACTCTGGTAAGCGATGAGAAGATTTTCGATATGATTCCCGTTAAAAAGGAAGTCAAAGCAACGGTCAGCGGCATTTACATTACGGATGTCAAAGGGCTCCACGGCAAACCGATTGTGGCTCCCCAGAAGAAAAAAAGCCGATTCCGGCAGGCATTGGAAAAAGCGCAGGAAAAAGCCGGAGCGAAGCCGATTAAATAAAGAATCATCCGTCGGCAGGCGGGCACTGCAGGACACACGATATAAAAAGGATTGTCACCATAACGGAAGACAATCCTTTTTTATGCCAGTTCCTTAGCTGCTTCGCAATGTGAATCCATCCCCATCCCGCGAACGGATATCCACCTTGATGCTGCAATCTGCAAAATGTTCATAATTTACTTCCAAAGCATAATCCACATCCACCACAATACGGTTTTCCTCTTCTTTGCAGTTTACGCTCTTCGCGTCGATACCAATCAGTATATCCCCGTATGGTGTGGAATAATTGGCCATATTTTTTTTGTTTTCTTCAAAAATCATATGTACGTTCACCAGACCTTTCTTTGTTAAGTCCAATGAATGCTCCCTGAATTTCAAAATACTTTTTGTGCCTTCCGCAAACCCTTCTACCGCTTCGTCAAATATGACATAATGGCTTTCATTGCGTTTATAATACTCCGCCGGCAGAATCGTTTCTATTTTATCCCCGTCCATGGCTACCGCATCAAACTGCAGGCCGCGCAGGGATAATAATACCTCTTTCGTCATGTAATAACCGCCTTTCCTCACACAGTATGCTGCCCTTTCATTTTCCGGCCTCTCCGGTCAGTAATCCTCAATATTGATTTTTTCCGCCGAAAGGATTCCGTATTTTAAAATCGAATTGGCAAAGGTCTGGAACTTATCCGCCATATCGCTGACATAAAAACGATAGCGGCTGTCTCCCAGTTTCGTCTTTTTCTCATTGAGCAGATTTTCAGCCTCCAAAAGCGCCTTCAGTTCCCGCGCCGTCTCATAAGCAGGATTTACCAATGTCACTCTGTCTCCCATGATTTTTCCCACTGTGGAACGGATGAGAGGATAATGGGTACAGCCTAAAATCAGCGTATCAATCTCGCTGTCTATCAAACCGCCAAGATATCTGGCGGCAATCTCATCCGTCACCGGATCCTGCCACAGCCCTTCCTCTACCAAAGGCACGAACAAAGGACACGCCTTGCCCAGCACCGTAATATCCGGATTGATTTCATTAATATATGTAGTGTAAATACGGCTTCCGATGGTTCCCTCCGTGCCGATGACGCCTATCCTGCCGTTCCGTGTAGCCTCTGATGCCACTTTTGCCCCCGGCTTCACCACACCAATCATCGGTATGTCAATTTCCTTTTCAATCTCATCCAGCGCATAGGCGCTCGCTGTGTTACAGGCAGCCACAATCGCTTTTACCTTCTGTTCCTGAAGGAAATGAACAATCTGTCTCGAAAATTTTGTAATCGTTTCCCTTGACTTGCTCCCGTATGGAACCCGCGCTGTATCTCCGAAATATATGATTTTCTCATTCGGAATCTGCCGCATGATTTCCCTTGCGACAGTAAGGCCCCCCACTCCGGAATCAAATACACCTACCGGAGCGCTGCGCAACACTTCTCTTTCTCCTGTTAATGACATGACTGTTTCCCTTGCTTTCTGCATTATCGATTCACGGCATCGTCTGCCGCCCGCCCCGCAGCTTCTGTCCGGATTGCCCGTACCGGCTACTTGCGGAACCATTCCAGCAAACGGCTCTTCACCTGTATCTGTTCCGGTTCCGCTCCGCAGATGCGGGTATAAATATCCGGCTCCCACACGCTGCCGTCCCAAACAGGAGACTCACATGCTTCCCCGCCGCGGCCCATGCTGCCGCTTTCCTGCTCCTCTTCCCCATCCGGTTCCCGTTCATCCTCCTGCACATATTCTACCCGGCAGACGTCCGGTACAAAACACAGGTCAGGATATACCATACCCCAGAATCCTGCGGCTGCAAACAATAAAATTCCCGCTTCCCACAATTTTCTCATTTTGCTTCTCCTATCATTTTAACATCTTATGATAGAAAAAGTTTTGCCAGTTTTCGCCTTTTTTATACCGTTTGCCCTTACTTCCGTCCGCTGTCCAGACGTATCTGTTTCATAATGGATTTTTCCTGATTATCAATATGGATTCTCGCTGCCTCCGCCGCAGCCGCGCTGTCCTTTCTCATGATGCTTTCATATATCATTCTATGCTCTTCTATCAGCTTTTCATGCTGGCTTTCATCTTTTATATATTCAAAACGGTAACGGTACATCTGCTCCGCCAGATTATTCACCAGCTGCACCAGCCTCTGATTACCGGTAGCTGCTACGATAATATCATGCAGCGCCACATCCGCCATGGCTATCACTGTAGCCTCTTTCGTCTTCGTCGCCTTCTCAAACTCCAGACAGGCATCGGCAAGCTGCTCTTTTCCTTCCTCTGTAATCCGCTCACAGGCGAGCTCCGCGCAGAGGGCATCCAGCGCGCGCCGCACTTCCAGTACATCTTTTAAACTCTTCTCCGTAATCTGCGCCACCTCTGCGCCCCGTCGGGGAATCATCGTCACCAGCCCCTCCAGTTCCAATTTGCGGATGGCCTCCCTGATTGGTGTCCGGCTCACACCCAGCCTGTTCGCCAGATGGATTTCCATCAGACGCTCTCCGGGCTTCAGTTCACCCGTCAGTATCGCTTTCCGCAGCGTATTGAATACCACGTCGCGTAGCGGTAAAAACTCATCCATACTTACCTGCAGACTATCATTACCCATACATCCTTCACTCCACTTCCGCTCTGTTTATCAGCGTCGCCGTAAACAGCTGTTTTGCCAGCCCTCTCTCTTCCAGCTTAAGCAGCGCTTCTTCCGCCAGTTCGGCCGTTTCGAATATCCCGAACACCGTAGGCCCGCTGCCGCTCATCAACGCACTGACCGCTCCGTTTGCTTTCAGAAAATCCTTAATCTCCTGTATCACAGGATACTTCTTTATAGTCACTGTTTCCAGCACATTCTCCATACGCTGCGCAACACCGCCGAGATTCCCTGCCTCTATTGCCTCCCGCATACCGTCGATATCAGGATGACGTTCCAGTTCATCCGCATGAAGATTTCCATAAACATATTTTGTGGAAACATCGATATCCGGCTTTGCAATCAACAGAAAACAATCCGGCGCATCGGGCAGCTTCGTCAGCTTCTCCCCGATTCCTTCTGCCAGTGCTGTCCCGCCTAAAATGCAGTACGGCACATCCGCGCCGATTTTTACCGCCAGTGCACACATCTCCTCTTCGGTCATATTCAGTCCGAAGCATTCATTCATCCCGCGGAATACTGCCGCTGCATCCGTACTTCCGCCCGCCATTCCTGCTGCCATGGGTATCCTTTTTTGCAGCTCTATTTTTATACCCTCTTTTATTCCATAAGTATCCGCCAGCAGCTTTGCCGCCTTATAAACCAGATTGCTCTCATCCCCCGGCAGTTCTTCCTTATCCGTAACTACCGCAATTCCCTCTTCCGTCCGCGTAAATGTCAGGATATCATACAGGCTTACCGTCTGCATAATCATCTTTACTTCATGGTAGCCGTCTTCTCTCCGTCTCAATACATCCAAACCTAAATTAATTTTCGCATAGGCCCTCTTTACAAAGGCATTCCCGTTCCCCGCTTCCATATTGTACCTCCCTTGCATTTTGTATACATGGATTGTATTTAATTATATCCAATACAGGCTGTTTCGTCAATGTCCATCTGCACCATCCATGGAAGCCGGTTTCTATGCCAGTTTCTATACCAGTTTCTATGGCTCCTTGCCAAATATGTACATATCATTTATAATATAATACACTTTGACAGCACAATGACAACGGCTCCTGCAAACCATATCCTGCCCCGTTTGCAGTCTTTCTGAACGAAGATGACAAAAACTATGTCGAGCCGGATATAAGCGTTATATGCGACCCCGGAAAATTAAATGATAAGGGCTGTGCCGGTGCGCCCGACTGGGTGATTGAAGTTGTCTCATCCAGCAGCAGGGCAATGGATTATTACACAAAGCTTTTCAAATACCGCACTGCGGGAGTGAAGGAATACTGGATTGCAGATTATGCCAAAAACCGCATCACTGTTTATAATTTTTCCGCTGATACCATGAATGAATATTCCTTTATGGATGATATACCGGTGGGCATCTACCCCGGATTCTCTATCCATTTTCCGGAACTTAATATATAACGCCCACTTAATAAATTTTTAATAATTCTCCCTTATTAATCCGCCATGCATTGCCGATATATATAGCAAAGATGGGGATATTTTCCTCAAAAGCAACTATAAACAAACCAACATATTCCAAGGAGGGTTAAGCAATGAGCGTAAATGGAATTACAGGCAACAGCGGTGCAGCCGATTTATACGGCACATATAACACAACATCTTCCAAGACAGCTGAAAAAGCAGAAACAACCAAAACTGATGATAACAAATCCGGCGTTGTTTACGAGCCTTCAAACAAAACTTCCGGCACAAAAACCGAGAAAAAGTATGTACAGAATACTGCTTTAGTTGAAAAAATGAAAGCTGATGCAGAAGCACGTACTTCTCAGTTAAAGAGTCTGGTTGAGCAGATGATTTCCAAGCAGGGAAAGACTTTAGGACAGGCGGACAGCATTTGGAGTTTCCTTGCAGGCGGTAACTTCACCGTAGATGCAGCTACCAAAGCACAGGCTCAGAAAGATATTGCAGACGACGGCTACTGGGGCGTTGAACAGACATCCAGCCGTATTGTTGATTTCGCAACCGCACTGACAGGCGGTGACCCGGACCAGATTGAAAAAATGCGTGCTGCTTTTGAAAAAGGTTTCAAAAACGCTACAGGTACATGGGGAAAAACATTACCGGATATCAGCCAGAGAACCTATGAGGCTGTTATGGAGAAATTCGATAAACTGGCAGAACAGGCAAACAGCGTTGAATAAGACGCTTCACGGTTCATCATTATGTTAATCAAACAGGCATCCCCTGAACGGAGATGCCTGTTTTTGTATGCACAGGGAAAAATCTTCTCAAAATTCATCCAATTCTTCCAAAACTTTTTTGAATTCCTCTTTCGCTTTCTCTATCTCTCCCGAATCATAAGTATTCAGAGCCTGCTCGTACTTATGAAGCGCCGCTTCCACCTGCATACGCCTCTCGCCCAGACTTTCTTCATAAATCCTCTCGCCGCGCAGAAGCAGATATTTATTCTCCTCCCTGTCCCTCGGATGTATCTTCAGATAAGACAGAGTCTCCAGACGCTCCTGTATCTCCTGCTCCGTCATATCCACATTCTGTCCGACAAATACCTCTTTTACCTGTTTCTGTGTGGATACGACTTTCACCTCTACTTCCAGAATGGAATTGATATCATAAGTATAGGTCACGTCCACCGATTCTTCCCCGGCCTTTCCTGCCGGAACATCAATCTCCAGTTCCCCCAGCAGCAGATTGTTGGAAGCAAAGCGGCTTTCTCCCTGCAGCACCTTGACCCGTATCTTAACCTGGTCATCCCTTACGGTGTACAGCCGTTCCGTCCGGCTGGCAGGGATTACCGTATTCCTGTCAATGATTGGACAGAATACCCCGTTTTCAAAATATCCTTTTTCCCATTCCCGGACCACTTCGGTTCCCAGCGTAAACGGACATACATCGGTCAGTATGACTTCCTTTATGGAATCCCGGCGTTCTTTCATCGCTCCCTGAATCGCCGTTCCCAGTGCAACCGCCTCGTCCGGATTGATATTCGTGTCCGGAAGCATCCGGAACAGCCTGCTCACAAACCTGCGCACCACCGGACTCTTCGTCGCTCCGCCTACCAGTACCACTTTATCGATATCCGACAGCCTGATATGGGCATCCGAAAGGCTTCGTTTCACCGGCTGGCGGATTTTTTCGAACAATTCTTCACATGCTTCCTCATATTCCGTCAGTTCCACTTCAAAACGGAACTCCTCTTCCCCGATTTTGCAATGCATCCCGGATACCTTGTCCTGTGAAAATCCCAGTTTACAGATTTCCGCCTGTTTATGGATATGCCGCCTGGTTTTCTCATCCAGGGTAAGCCGGTCAAACTGAGGAAATTTTTCATAAAACATATTCTCCAGTATCATGGTAAAATCTTCCCCGCCCAGAAAATTATCCCCGGCTACTGCACGCACTTCCAGAATCGTATCATATAATTCCAATATCGATACATCAAATGTACCGCCGCCCAGGTCGAATACAAGAAAGCGGGCATGTTCCTTATTCTGATAAAGACCGTAGGCAATCGCCGCAGCCGTAGGCTCGCTTATAATCCTCTCCACCTTAAGTCCTGCCAGTTCTCCCGCCCGCTTGGTGGCGCGTCTTCTGGCGTCATTGAAATATGCCGGGACACTGATTACCGCCTCTGTGACTTCTTCTCCCAAATAGTGCTCCGCATCCTCTTTCAAGGCCCGCAGTACAAAAGAAGACAGTTCCTCCGCCGTAAAGGTCTTATGTAACAGGCTGTATTTCTTCTGGCTTCCCATATCCCGCTTAAATACGCTTGCCGTACTCTCCGGATAGAGGAGTCCTCTTTCCACTGCAGAATCCCCTACGTAAACCTGCCCTTCTTCATCCACGCTGACCACGGACGGCGTCAGTCTTTTTCCTAACCGATTGGGAATAATTTTCGGCCCTTCTTCCGTAAAATACGCCGCCAGGCTGTTCGTGGTTCCCAAATCTATACCTATTATCATACACAACCTCCCTGTTTGAGTTTTAACCGTTGTCCGAACCGGATTTCCCTTCATATAATTCTGAAGCGATTCCTCGTACTTTCCCATTTCCCAGTACAATTCACCGCAGGCCATCCGGTACTGAATCCGTTCCGGATTCTGTTCCGCTGCCCGTTCCATGCAGGCCAGAGCTTCTTTCAGCTGCCCGTCATCCCACCAAAGAAGTCCCTGCTCATATTCCAGTTCCGATCCGTCCTCCAAATCACACGTTTCTTCTTCCCACTCCTGCTGCAATACCGTCAGCCGCCTTCTTATTTCCCTCCTGTCGCCAGGGGTTTTTGCCATTCCGCGTAAAAGCCTTATCTCACAGAGTTTCATCTGGGCCGTGAACTCGATACGGTTCGTGCCCGCCCGTTCCAGAATATGCATGGCATCCTCATACTGCCCGTAATCCAGAAAAACCTCTGCCGCAAATAAATACGGCCTGTAAAATCCCGCATAAATTTCTACTGCACGCCAATAGTCATCCACTACTTCCTGTGCCCTGCCCAGCTTGTAATAAGCTTCCTGACGGATGACATAAGCAGGATAAAACTCTCCGCTCTCCCTGATGATGGCATTGCAGGCATCTACCACTTTCTCATATTCTCCGTTTTTCAGAAGTATCGCAGCATAATGCTGCCGGTATTCCATTTTTTCCGCTTCATCCTCCGTAGCCGCTGCGGCTCTTTGAATATAACACTCCGCCTCTTTTGTCCTGCCCATTTCCGCATAGCAGCTTCCGAGACTCAGATTTGCCCTGCTTTTTGCAGAAATATACTTTCTGCTTTCTTTTATTTTCTCTCCTGTTCCTTCTTCCGTACTCTCTATCCATTCCAGCCACTTTTGCAGATAAGGAACCGCCTCTTCATACCTTTCCCCGCAATATAAGAACTTTCCGTACAGATTACAGTAGTCATAATCTTCCTTCCAGTCGTCCGGCATCTCCTCCATGAGCTGTTCCAGTTCTTCCAGCCGCTCATTTCCGAACAGACACCACCCCAGTCTGAATTTCTGCTTTCTGACAGCTGCGGCATCCGCCGGATTCCCGGTCTCCAGCCGTGCACGGATTTCTTTAATCAGAGCATCATTGGCCATGTGCAGCCATCGGTTCAGTTCCTCATTGTAAGAATCCTGTTCCAGCAAATCAGTAATCATTCCCCACGCAGCATCATATTGCCCGGTTTCCATTAAATAACGCACTGCGCCATACTTCGCGCCATACCGTTCCGGTTCTCTCTCCAGCACGGAAATCCACCTTTGATACGCCTGCTCTTTCTCCCCCCGGTTCCATAGCAGCTCACCGGCCCATGTTCCGATATACCAGTCGTCCGGATACTCCCGGCAGAGCTGCTCCATCACAGCGGTGCATTCCTTTTCCCTTTCCTTTCCCTGCTCCGCCCAGACTCTCATCCGCTCCACATCCTCATACGGATGATACACATTATAAACCTTCAGCTCTTCCAGCATTTGCAGTATGCCAACCGTCTCACCATTATCAATCCGCTGTTTCGCTTTCAGATAACCGGAAATATAAGCATCCTTATTCGCTTCCTTCCTTTCCCCCTGCCTGTATCGCAGCAAATCATATGGAGGGAAATTCTCATGTTTCACATAATATTTTATGATTTTAAGAAAGTCCGCCGGATATTTTCCCTTTAAAGTCTCCGAATCCTGCGTAATCCGGAACACATTGTCTATCATCATCCATATGGAATGCGGCAGATAGATATGTTCCGCCAGAAAATCCAGTATGCGTTCCTTTGCTTCCAAAGCCGAATCCAGCCCCTCACATACCGGGTCAGATAGTAACTCCTCCCATAATTCCGGCTTCTGACAGCCTGTCAGGTCATGGTAAAGCCTGTCCACTTTCTCCATCCACCGGCTGACTTCACCTGCTGCGGTTCCTTTCTTATCCTTCTTCTCCCCCGCAAACGCCATGGCTCCCTCATATGCCTGGCGCAGCCGTTTAAACCCTTCCGGATTATCTTCAGGATTCGTTTCCTTCAGCTTCCCTCTGTATGCCTTCCGGATTTCCCCCTCTTCCTTCGTTTCCTCCATCCCGAGTATATGAAAGAATAATTCCTTTTCCATATTCCCGCCTCCATCTTCTCAACGCCCTTATGAAATTGTAATTGTTATTTATACCCTTATCTTCCTATTATAATACCATATGACCGAAAAAGGAAAGTATCTTTCGACACTTTCCCTTTTTCCCTCCCGGCTGAGCTAAACATTCTTATGCCAAACGGCTGCTTTCCTTCCCCGCGGTTCAGTTTGCAAGCCCTTTCACAATCAGCAGCTTATCCCCCGGCCTGATTTCATCCGTAGTCATATCATTGGTCTCCTTAATCTGTGAAATCGGCACATAATACCGTTTTCCCACATCCCACAGGCTATCCCCTTCCTTTGCAATATAAATTACAATGCCGGGCAGTCCGCTCAGTTTATCCATATCCAGCTCCGATACGACAATATCTGTTACAATATCTTCTTTTCTCTGCTCGAATACAATTGCACGGAAGTCCATCACGGCCTTAATATCCAGTTCTCCGCTGTCCAGCATCGCTGCCGCCAGCTGCTCCAATCCGGCCTGTATCTTATAAATGCAGTTCTGATTGATATCCGGCACTTCCAGCACATAACTGAAAGGAATCTGCCCTTTTACGGAACCATAAGGCACCCTGTCATCACTGCCAAGATACAGACACTGCACATTCAGAGTCCCCTGTATGTGGATACCGTTCTCCACGATTTCTTCATTTCCCACCTGAATCTGTGCCTCACTGTGCAAAAGCTGCACCATAGGTACATCCGATGCACCGGTCTTTAAATGTTCCGCCACCTTCATCTTCCCCGCAGGTCTTGCAAAAATTCCTTTAAACTGCGCCTGCTTGCTGACCGCTTCCACTTCCTTCACCACACCGTACACACCGGACAGAATATCCAGCCGTTCCTCTTCATAAAGGGCAATATCCAGGTCCATCACCAATTCCATGGCAAATACCCTCTGCTCTCCGTCAAAATCGGGACGAATCTCCACTTCCTTATGCCCCATTACATAGTCGATATCCGCTGCCATCCCGTCTTCACAGCCGCTGCAGTCTATCGTCCCGCCAAACGGAACCGTCGTTTCATAACTCCTGACCGCCTGTTCTTCCCCTTCACCGGATGCCTCCGGCTCATACAGGAAAAATACATTCAAATCCCCCTGTATGGAAATCTTTCCCTCCTGTGCCCGGAACTCCACGTTGGCCGGCTCAATGCTCTGCCATATAATCTGAAACACATTCGGATAATTCTGCGGCAGCTCCAGTTCTTCCTTAATACGGAAAATGTCCCGCTTCTTAACAGCCATCTGTGCGATACGCAGCGGTTTTCTGCGGTATTCCACCGGCTCCTCATGGTACAGGTCCACCGCAGTCTCCTCATCATATATCATTTCTGCAGATATCCGCAGGGAAATCAATGCCTGCACGCTGAGCTTTCTGGAATTGATAAGCCCTACCGTCAAGTCTTCCAGGTTCCACTTCACATTGACGCTGTCCCCGCTCTGTACACCTTCCGCATAAAGCTGCTCTTCAAAAGGCAGGCTGCCTTCCAGACAGGCAGGAACCGGATGCTCCCCTTCCGTTAAATACATGACAAGAAACTGCATTTTGCCTTTCACCGTCACATGGTCTTCCGTTACTTTTACTTCCTCCAGTGTCACACTTCCCCTGTCATATATCAGCTTACCCGCATCCGGCTTGGAATCTGAAATATTTACATCATCTTCCAAAGTAATCTGTGTTGCCGCCTGACCTTTGATTTGGTCCATATGTATGTTTTTTTTCACTAACTCCACAAAAACACCTCCGCACCATCCATTACTATTCCTTGTACTTACAGTAATTGTATGACATGCCGAAGGTGTTTATGCCTGAAGCGTGTTTGAAAATTCATTTCCGCAATTTTCAAACACGCTCTAATGAATCTTAAGATAACTTATCGTGATATAATTATCCCAGTCCGGCTGCTCTTTAAAATACCGGTCAAACTCTGAATTATATATAGCGATATCGCTCATGCCGCCATACGGCAGAATGCTTATATTCACAAGTTTATCCGCCGGGTTGTTTGATTCAATGTATTTTTTCGTTTCCTCATACCCTATATCGCACCGGATGACCTTTTCGCCTTTTGTATGAAGCCAGTATACATCGGATATCCGTACCTTCACCGGATATATGGTCTCACATCCGGCCGGTACGTTCAGGCTTTCTATCTTTAATATAACCGGAATCTTCCATCCGGACAGGCAATAGAGGAACACGGCTGTTACAACCGCCCATAATATCTTTCTTTTCCTGCTCACCTTGTCTCCCCGCCCTACTCCACACTGCCGATTAAAGAATGGATATCTTCTATATTATATTGCTTCATATAATCCTCGATTCCTTCCGCCACTTCTACCGTAGTATAGGGATTTGCAAAATTCATGGCGCCCACCGCCACAGCCGTAGCTCCTGCCAGCAGAAATTCCAGCGCATCTTCCGCATTGGCAATGCCCCCCATGCCGATAATCGGAATCTTTACCGCCTGTGCCGTCTGGTAAACCATACGTACTGCCACCGGTTTTACCGCCGGACCGGACAAACCTCCCGTCCGGTTTGCCAGCACGAACTTCCTCTTATGCACATCAATCTTCATCCCTGTCAGCGTATTAATCATGGATAAGGCATCCGCTCCGGCCGCCTCTGCCGCCCTTGCCATCTCCGTAATGTCCGTTACATTAGGGCTGAGTTTCATGATAACAGGCTGTCTGGCCTTTTTTTTCACTGCTGATGTAATGGCATACAAACTATCGGCCTTCTGCCCGAAAGCAATGGCGCCTTCCTTTACATTCGGACAGGACACATTGATTTCCAGCATATCCACCCCGGTATCACCCAGCCGTTCCACCACATCCAGATAATCTTCCACCGTTTTGCCGCAGACATTGACGATAATCCGTGTATCAAATTTCTTCAGAAAAGGAATATCCCTTTCTATAAACACATCGATTCCCGGATTCTGCAAACCGATGGCATTCAGCATCCCTCCGTAAGTCTCTGCAATGCGGGGCGTCGGATTGCCCTCCCAGGGCACACTTGCCACACCTTTTGTCACCACAGCCCCCAGACGGTTCAGGTCCACGAACTCCGAATACTCCATTCCCGAACCAAAAGTTCCCGATGCCGTCATGACCGGGTTCTTAAATTCCACACCAGCTATCTTTACCTTTGTATTCATTTCCTTCCTCCATACATGCTTAAATGTTTACATCCTTCGCAGAAAATACCGGCCCGTCCGTACAGATACGCGCGTTGTTTACATGGGAATGGGCATCCTTCTCCACTGTTTTGCACACACATCCAAGGCAGGCTCCTACACCGCAGGCCATCCGCTCCTCCAAAGAAATATACGCATCAATTCCTTTTTCTTCCGCATACCGTTTCACCGCCCGCAGCATAGGCATAGGACCGCAGGCCATAATCACGTCCGCTTCCAGCCCGTTTTCCGCTATGGCATCCATCACATTTCCTTCCGTCCCCGCACTGCCGTCCTCGGTTGCCACATATACGGCGGCATATTTCCCCATATCATCTTTCAAAAAAAGCTGCTTATTCCTGTAACCGGCAATCACCGTCACCTCCGCCGCCTTTCCTTCCTGCTTTAAGTCCTTTGCAAGCTGCAGCATCGGAGGAATCCCGATGCCTCCTCCAATTAAGAACACTCTCTTTCCCACCGCCGCTTCCAGTGGAAAACCATTTCCTAAATTCCCCAGTATCCGTATATTCCTGCCCGTATGATAAAGGGAGAGTTCCTCCGTCCCCTTCCCTGCCACACGGTATACGATACGCAGCCGCCCCTTTTCCCTGTCCGTTTCGCATATACTGATTGGACGGGGCAGCAGCATACTCTCATTATGAGGATAAATGCAGAGGAACTGTCCTGCTTTCGCTGTCTGTGCCAAATCTGTCTCAATCCACATATCGTAGATTCCATCCGCAATTTCCGTCTGGGATATCACCTTCGTCTTCACTTTCTTCTTCTGCTCCATCGTACTTTCGTCCTTTCTTATTTTTTCCTTCTTATTTTTCCCTTCTTATTTTTCCCTTCTTATTTTTACTTTCTTATTTTTCCTTTTTTATTTGTCCTTACCCTTTTTTCCTTCCGCATCTTTCTGATACACAATCTTTCCGCCGCAGATTGTATAATGCACCGTTCCCGGCAGTTCCATTCCCGTAAACGGAGAATTGCAGGACTTAGACCAAAAACTATCCGCCACCCATTTTTCCTCTTTATCGAAAATCACGATATCCGCCGGTCCGCCTTCCGCCAGATATCCGGCATCCAGATGATAAAAATGAGCCGGCTGCCATGCCATGCGGCTCAACAGTTCCCGCATGGTCAGATACCCTTTATCCACCAATTCCCTGATTCCCAGAGCCAGGGATGTTTCCAGTCCGATAATGCCGCTGGGTGCTTCTGTTATCGGCTTTTTCTTTTCCTCCGCGCTGTGCGGTGCATGGTCCGTGGCTATCATATCAATGGTTCCGTCCCGCAGTCCCTCTATGATTGCCAGCCGGTCTGCTTCCTCCCTGAGCGGCGGATTCATCTTTGCCAATGTCCCGTACGTAATCGCCGCTTCCTCCGTCAGTGTAAAATGATGGGGCGCAGCCTCCGCATGGATATGCGGGTTCCTTTTCTTCGCCTGCCGGACCAGTTCCACCGCTTCCTTCGTACTGATATGCTGTATCGAAATATCCGCGCCTGTCCCTTCCGCCAGCTCCAAATCCCGTTTCACCATATCGATTTCCGCCTGCCTGTCCGAACCGCCTATTCCGTAATACGCTGATGCCTTTCCCCGATTCACTCCGTTATTCTGTATGAACGCCGGGTTCTCCTCATGAAAGCTCAGCGGCCTGTCCAAACGGGCTGCCTCCGCCATTGCCGCCCTTACCACCTCTTCCTTTAACAGCGGTATCCCGTCATCTGTAAATCCCATCGCTCCGGCATTCTTAAGTTCTTCCATATCCGTCAGTTCCTGCCCCTTCATTCCGATGGTAACCGTTCCGCAGCTCTTCACATGGATTCCCGTCTCCGCCCCTTTTTCCAGCACATATCTGAGTGTTCCGGCGCAATCCACCGGGGGCTTCGTGTTTGCCATCAGCACCACCGTCGTAAAGCCCCCCTTCGCCGCTGCTCCCGCACCGCTGAGAATATCCTCCTTATACTCAAATCCCGGCTCCCGAAAATGCACATGCACATCCACCAGGCCGGGAGCTACGATTTTCCCTTCCGCATCAATCACCCGAACTTCCTCCCCATTCGGAGAGACTTCCGAAATCCCGGCTTCCATCCTGACAATTTTTCCTTTATCCACTAAAACATCCCTGACTCCCTCAAAACCGCTTGCGGGGTCTATCACATATCCCGATTTAATCAACAACATGCCCGTTCACTCCCATCGCCTCTGATTTTCCGCCAAAGCGTGTTTAAAATTGTAACGCACAACCGGCAGAAAGCAACTTTCAAACACGCCCTGGTGAAACTTTATCACTTCCATCTTTTTAGTATATCCTATCCCCCATGCAACATCAATCAAAAACTACCGACTTATCCAGATATTCCATTTTTACTACTACATAGGGATAAGACGCACCATCCTTCTCCTGCGCATGATACAGTTCCCTGTTCTCCGGCTCCGGCCCAATCAGGTTCGTATCCATATAAATCGCATTTGCCGTCAGGTATAAATCATTTATCGTAATGCTGTATCCCCCTGTCTCCTGTCTTCCGTAACCAACGCATATATACAGAAAATCTCCGTCCTGATAAGTGATTTTAAATTCCTTTTCTTTTTTTTCTTCTATAATCTGTTTTAACTCCTCCGGTATATTTTCCTCTCCCAATACCGTAAACTCAATATCCTTAAGTTTCTCATCTTCCTTCTTTTCGTCCGTACCGCATCCCGTCAGACAGAGTGCCCAAACTACCATAATCATTCCCCATAAAATCAATCTTTTTCTCATGTCTATAGTTCCTCTTCCCTTTCTACCTATTTTATTTACTGTAACATTCGGTTATTCCTTTTAGAAAAAAAATATAATTTTATGCAAGATTATAGTAGTATTTTTGGTTTTTTTTTACTATAATCATTTTATTAGCACTTGTTGTGAGGAGATAACGGCATGGATAAAAATGAAACACACCGCTATGAAAACTATGAATGGCTGCAGGATGGGCGGCATCAGACCGTCTTAAAAACCATGCGCACCATCGCTTATGAGTTCAATCCCGATACCGGAGAAGAAATTGTATCTCCTTTTATCAGCCAGTATCTTGCCGGAAACTATGACGGCCGCCTTCTCTCACAAGTCATGATAGAAGACCACGTCATCCATCCCGACGATTTGAAAAAATCCCTGGAGTTCCGTGAAGCGGTGCAAAAAGGTGATGCGGATGAAATATCCATCCGTCTCCGTACGCCGGAAGGCCCTTACCGCTGGTTTAAAATGAAGATTTCCCCCTACCGGGCGCCAAACGGCTCCAATCGTTATATAGGTACGTTTACGAATATCGATAAGGAAATGCGTCAGCAGGAGGCGCTCCGGTATCGTGCCGAATACGATCTGGTTACGGGCATTTACAATAAAGTGACTTTTTATACGGTTACAGGCAACTGGCTTGGCAGCGAGCCGGATATTACCCGCTGCCTTATCAGTTTCGATATCGACCGTTTTAAAATCATTAACGAGACTTACTCTCTCTCTGAGGGGGACGAGGTTTTACGCTATATTGCAAAGCTGCTGAAGCAGATGACCTATTCCGGCGAAACTTACGCCCGGAATAACAGCGATATTTTCTATGTCTGTCTGTCGCGCCCGAAAAAAGAAGCGGCAGAATTCGTATTAGAACTGGAACATCTCTTAAATAAATATCCTTTGGATTTCCAGTTCACACTGTCTGCCGGCATCGTGCATATCCCCCACTATAACGGGGAACCTCTTAATGTATTGTGTGACTGGGCGGCAATGGCGCAGAACACTGTCAAAGGCAGCTATATCCACCGCTATGCTTTCTATGAAGAAACCATGAGCGATGATTTGAATAAAGAACACTATATTACAAAAAACATGGCTCATGCTTTGGAAAACCATGAATTTCAAATGTATCTCCAGCCTAAATATGATATGCGCACCCATACCATTATCGGAGCGGAAGCGCTGTCCCGCTGGCACCATCCGGAAGACGGCGTTCTTCCTCCCGGCGATTTCATTCCGTTGTTTGAACGGAACGGATTTATTATCCAAATGGACGAATATATTTGGGAAATGGCATGCAAGACTATCCGCCGCTGGCTGGATGAGGGGAAAAAGCCGATTACCATTTCGGTTAATGTATCCCGCGTTCACCTGCACGACCCTGAACTGTGCCACAAGCTCATTTCCCTCACCCGAAAGTATGACCTTCCGCCTCATTCCATTGAACTGGAAATTACGGAAAGCGCATACGTGGACAATCCGGACGCTCTCTATGATATTATGGATAAACTTCAGGAAGCCGGGTTTCTGTTTTCCATGGACGATTTTGGAAGCGGTTACTCTTCCTTAAACGCCTTGAAAGACATACCTGTCGATGTAGTGAAAATAGACTTGAATTTCCTGCAGAAAGCCCGCCGGGGCTTACAGGTTGGACGCGATATCTTAAAAGGAGTCATCCAGATGATTCAGGGCATCCAGCTTCCGGTCATTGCGGAAGGCGTGGAAAACAAAGAGCAGGCAGATTTCCTGTTAAATGCAGGATGCGTACATGCACAGGGTTATTATTATGCCAAACCCATGACCGTCCCTGATTTTGAACAACTACTATCCGGAAAGGAAACCTCTATATGATACGCTTTTTATGTGTTGCCGCATTTGTAATATTATTCCTTGTCTTCAGCATACCGCTGCTGATTGCGGAATGGATCATCGGAAAATTCAATATGGATTTAAAAAACAGAAGTTCCCTCGCCATCGTCAACTGGGCGTTCCGGGTCTGCCTTTGGCTCAGCGGCGTCTCCCTGACCGTCATCGGCGAGGAAAATGTTCCGAAAGACACCGCCGTTTTATACGTCGGAAACCACCGCAGCTATTTCGATATCCTGCTGACCTACACGAGAGTTCCCCGACCTACCGGCTATATTGCCAAGAAAGAAATGCTGCGCTATCCCCTGCTGGTAAACTGGATGAAGAATCTCCATTGCCTGTTCTTAAACCGCGAGGATGTAAAAGAAGGACTGAAAACCATACTGGAAGCCATCGAAAAAGTAAAATCCGGAATTTCCATCTGCATCTTTCCCGAAGGCACAAGGAATAAGGTTCCTGATACATTCCTCCCCTTCCATGAAGGAAGTTTTAAAATCGCTGAGAAATCCGGCTGTCCGATTGTTCCGATGTGCATGAACAATTCCGCCGGCATCTTCGAAGACCATCTGCCGAAAATCCGCCGGGCGCATGTTGTGCTGGAATACTGCAAGCCGGTTTATATCAAAGATTTACCAAAGGCAGAGCGGAAATTCGTAGGAGCGCATGTACAGGAAATCATCAAAGAAACATATTTTAAAAATAAAGAACTGGTATAAGATGCTATACCAGTTCTTTTTATGCACAGGGGCGCACAGCAGAATTTGCTGCCCCAATCCCCAGCAAAACAAAAATCAAGGGTGTTCCGATAATCTGCTGGTAGCAGAGCACATTATGCGCGATATAGGCAGCCGATGCCAGACCGATTCCAAAAACCACCGCACCCTTTCCGTTTAAGGCGGATTTCATCAAACCATAAGCCGCCGATAAGAAAATCCCCAAATAAGCCGCCCCTCCAATCAGTCCGTAATTAATCACTCCGTTAAACCATTCATTATGTACATTCGGCACAATCTGATTATGCCAGAATTCATTAATCGCATCTCCCATCAGCTGATAAGAATAAGGAGTAAAACAATCCGGCCCGCATCCAAACAGCTTCCTCCATATATTAAAGTCCGCAAACACAGCCGCTCCCGTACGCCATATGAACCCCCTGCTGTTCCCCCACCATATAGTGAACCGGAAATAATTTTCCGTCGGCGAACCGCCGTAATAGCCCTTTCCATGCAGGATAAACAAAGCTGCCAGACCGACTCTCCCCAGACAGACACCCAATATATAAATCCCACGGATTATCCTTACCGTTCCCGGCTTTGCATCCCCATGAATCCAGTCTTTCCTTATCGCAAGATGAAATACCACAGCAACAGCTAAAAGCACATATACCATTCCGCTCTGTGCCGCTTTCAGATACACCGCGTCAATCGGTATCATCCGCCCGCCGAATATCCGTTCCAAAATTCCGACCACGGCCGCAGCCGCCAGTGCAATCATCCCGATTTCCGCCAATGCCAGCAGCCTTTTCCGGCTTCCCACTGCCAGCCATAACATAATCATCAGCGCCGCAAAAACCGCAATCATACCACTGTCACTATTCAAAAGCATCTCCGCTGCAAACCCGATACCCACACAGATTCCCCAGAAAATTTTCGCCTTTCTTTCCTCTGTCAGATAATAAATCCCCATTCCTGCCGCAAGCAGGATACTGATATAACTGGAAGCCCATGTGACTTGTCCCAGGGTCGTAACAAAATCAAGCTTCACATCCTCTCCGAATCCCCTGTAAAGATGCGCCACATCCACACCGAAACGCTGTAAGATTACAATACTGCCTGTCACAATTCCTACTACAGCCGCCAGTACCTTCAGATACTTCGTTTCCGCATATCCCCTGGAAATCCCGAAATATATCCCCACAAATAGTACCTGCGAAACCAGTCCCATATACCATGTATCCACACCCCATAACGCCGTCCGGCGGTCCACTGCACCAAGATAGGAAATCACCACGCACAGCAGGTAAGCGAATACAAACCAATCCATAATCATCCGGCTGCCTGCATGTCTTTCTTTCTTCTTTCCTTCGGTCTTCCCCCACCTCCCGGCGAAAGCCGCCGCACCGCAAACCATACTGACGATGCAGAATGCGGCAGAGGCATATAAAAACAGAGCCCACTTCTTATATACCAGCTCTTCATACCCGCGCCCCATAAACAGCGGATATACTGCCAGCATCAGGAACAGGTAAATTTCCGCTGCCTGCTCCCATACGACATTGAAAAAACGCTCCTTCCCCTCTCCGTTTTGCTCCCCGCTCCGTTCCGAAATCTTCTTTTTTCCCATCGCATTCCCTCTCCTGCTTTTTCCTTTGTCCCTTATTCCATTTCCCCATCCGCTTCCAGACTCTCTACGATTTCATGAAATGCCATGCCATGTGATGCCTTCACCAATACGGTATCCCCCGTCTGCAAAATGCTTCTGCATTTATCCAGAAATTCTCTCTTTTCCTTAAAATAATATATCTGTTCCGTGGAAATCCCCGCTTTTTCCGCCGCTTTCACAGCGCCCTCATACATGGCTTCCGACAGTGTGCCGATACAGACCAGGACATCCATTCCGTTCTCTACCGCATAGGCTCCTACTTCCGTATGCATTTCTTTCTCTCTCTCACCCAATTCAAACATGTCTCCCAATACTGCCGCTTTTCTGGACAGCGCCGTCCCCAACAAATCGATTGCGGCGCACACGGAAACCGGATTGGCATTATAGCAGTCGTCAATGATTACCCGGTCTTTCGAACGTATGATATGGCTTCTGCCGTTCACGGCTTCCACTTTGGCAATCCCCTTGCGCATCTCATCCCCGGTCAGTCCCAACAGACTCCCTACGCAGACCGCTGCCAGCGCATTGTATACCATGTGCTCTCCGGGAAGCGGAATATCCATATCAAATTCCTCGTCATCCATATGAACCACCGCCCTGCTGCCAAACAATCCCCTGTTCTCCACACAGTCCGCATACACCCGGTTGCTTTCCCTGCGCCCAAAGGTCATCGGTCTCCTGCCCTTTACTTCCGTAATCGTTTCCAGCATATCATCGTCGCCATTGAGACAGACCACTCCGTCCTCTTTCATAAAATCAAAGATTTCCGTCTTTGCTTTCAGAATCCCCTGCCGCGATTTCAGATTCTCCAAATGACAGTGGCCGATATTGGTCAGAACACAGATGTCCGGCTTCGCAATCTTACTTAAACGGTGCATTTCCCCAAAATCGCTGATTCCCATCTCCACTACGGCCGCCTGATGCCAATCCCTGATTTTCAGTATGGTCAACGGAAGCCCCACCTCGTTATTAAAGTTTCCTTCCGTCTTAAGTACTTTATATTTCTCAGCCAGCACTGCCGCAATACATTCCTTTGTACTGGTCTTTCCTACGCTCCCTGTGATTCCCACCACCGGAATCTCTAACTGCTCCCTGTAAAATCCGGCAATATCCTTCAGAGCCTGAAAAGAATCTTCCACTAAAATAAAATTGTCCCTTTCTTCCATATTCTCTGGCAGTTTCTCGCAGACCACGCCGGCCGCTCCTTTCTGCAGCACCTGCGGAATAAAGGAATGCCCATCCACGCGCTCCCCTTTCGTCGCGACAAAAAGATAACCCGCTTCCACCAGACGGGAATCCAAAACCACACCTTCCACTTCCTCCGTATCCTGCCATTTCCCGCTGCCGTACAATTTTCCCCCGCATACTTCCGCAATATTCCTTAATGTAAGATTCTTCATCAATTACCCATACCTTTCTGTTCCCGATTGCAATGCCTGAACATCTTTAGTTCTCCCTTACTGCTGCCTCCAATATCCGTCCGCACAACTGTGCAAAACTCATTCCCTCCGCTTTCGCTTCCTGAGGCAGAAGTGACGTAGGCGTCATTCCGGGCAGAGTGTTGGCCTCCAGACAGAAAATTTCTTCCTCTCTATTCATCATAAAATCCATTCTGGCGTAATTTTTTAACCGCAGTACACGGAATACCTGCTCGGCTAAGTGTTTCAGTTCCTTCGTCTTTCTTTCGGAAAGCTGTGCCGGACAGGTTTCTACCGTACTTCCGGCCTGATATTTATTCTTATAATCATAAAATCCGTTTATAGGCGCAATCTCAATGACTGGCAGTGCCCTGCCGTCCATGACTCCTACGGAAAATTCCCTGCCCTCGATATACTGTTCTATAATGACCTCACTGTCATAACGGAATCCTTCCTGCAGAGCCGCTTCATATTCTTCCTCATTACGGGCAATGCAGACTCCTACGCTGGAACCGCCGCAGCATGATTTTACGACACACGGAAAAGGAACAGACCTCGGATCAGCCTCCCCTTTGCTAAGGCGTATTCCTCTCGGCGTAGGGATTCCATGATAATCAAATAACTCCTTGGCCAGCCCCTTATCCATGCAAAGTGCCGAACTGACATAGTCTGTTCCGGTATATTTAATTCCCATCAGGTCAAAACATGCCTGTATCTTGCCGTTCTCCCCGTTTTCACCATGCAACGCCATAAAGACCGCATCCGCCTCCTGACACACGGCAATGACATTGGGGCCGAAAAAACTTTTACCGCCGTCGGCACGCAGCGCTTTTACCGCTCCGATATCGGGATTTTCCACTCCCACGGCGCCGATTTCCTTTGTCCAGTCCTCCTCCTTTTCAAAAATATCTTCAATATCCTCTCCTGTATAACCCAAATATACATCCAGCAGAACCACCTGATGTCCGTTCTCTTTCAATGCCTCGTAAATCATCCTGCCGGAACTTAGGGATACATCCCTCTCCGTACTAATCCCGCCGGCCAAAACTACCACTTTCACTTTTATACCTCCCTGCCGCTTCTATGCGTATCCTGCCTCTTATATACAAATTCCATATAAATCCATATAAAACAGTATATTCACATTTTCTGCAATGTAAAGCGAAGAAAATGCCTATTATATTGCAAAACATGCCTTTATAATCCAATATCCTATTTCTATTATTATTCAGATTATAACTCGAACATGACCGAAGGTAAATACAAAAGTGCCTGCTTGCAGCAGGATTGTTGACTTCCATGCTTCTGGTTATTCTTCGCGGGAGTAAACCACTTCTCCGTCAATCAAAGTGCAGTAAGTTTCCGTAAACACCTCCAGCGGATTCCCGTCAAAGACCGCTATGTCTGCATCCTTTCCGATTTCCAGACTGCCCACCCGGTCCGCCACCCTGCATATCTGCGCCGCATGGATTGTAATTGCACGCATTGCCGCCTCCATATCCATTCCTGACTTCACGCAAAATCCGGCACAGATAGGCAGGGACTGTATTAAAGATACCGGATGATCCGTAGTGACAGCTACCTTTACGCCTGCCTTATGGAGTATCCCCGCAGTCTTAAATGCCACATTCTGCACTTCGATTTTGCTCCTGCTGGACAAATCCGGCCCTACTATGGCGGGAAATCCTTCCTTTGCCAGTTCTTCCGCTACCAAATGCCCTTCGCTGCAATGGTCCAGCGTCATATCCAAATCAAATTCCTTCGCAATGCGGATTGCCGTAAAAATATCATCCACACGGTGTACGTGCGCTTTTAGCGGAATCTTCTTTTCAAATACCGGAATCCAGCACTCGTACCGGAAATCCGGTTCTTCCGCTCCGCCGCCATCCGGTTTCTGCATAGCGGCCTTTCTTTTCTCCCAATACTGCTTCGCCCTGAACAGTTCTTCCCTCAGCAGCCCTGCAATCGCCATTCTCGTTACAGGCATCTTTCCCTGTCCCGAATAATTGACTTTTGGATTTTCCCCAAATGCTATTTTCATCGCTGCAGGCGCCAGCACTACCAAATCATCGATTCTCCTTCCCTTTGTTTTGACAAAGGCAAACTGCCCGCCGACTACGTTGGCGCTTCCCGGCCCTATCATAGCAGAAGTAATCCCTGCCCGCACTGCGTCATCAAAAGCCGCATCCATAGGGTTAATTGCATCTATGGCACGAAGAAAAGGAGTTACTGCTTCCACATTCTCATTGCAGTCATCTCCCTCCATCCCTTTCTTTTCCTCCGTAATCCCCATGTGGCAGTGCGCCTCGATGATTCCGGGCATCACCGTCCTGCCTCCCACATCGATGACATCCGTCTGCAAATCCCCTGTCAGTTCTTCCATCTCTCCGATTCCGGCAATCTTTCCGTTCACAATATGCACATAACCATCCTCGTAAACTGCTTTGACTCTGCCACTTTCCCTGTCCGCAGGTTCCGCCATTGTTACAATCCTGCCATGTACCAAATATTTTTCCATTCCTGTCCCTTTCCTGTATATCCGCATACAAAGCGTGTCCGGAAACCTTTTCCATTTCATGAAAAGCATTTCCAAACACGCCAGCCTGTCCATAAAGTCTCCTTCTGTTCCTTCCCTGCTTCCAAAATTCCTCAGCTTTACAGCCGCATACCGCACCGGGAACTCTTAGTGCAGCTTCGACATAGGATTTACAGGTGTACCGTTCTTCGTCAGTTTAAAGTACACGTTGCATCCTTCCACCGAATAATATTTCGTAGGAGCCGCTACACTGCCGATGATTTCACCCTGGTTTACAAATCCTCCTTCTGATACCGTAATATCCTTTAGCTGTCCATAGGTAAGCTCATAACCGTTTCCCAATTCCATCACAACCACATTTCCCAGTTCCGGATTCTGATATACACTGCTTACTTTGCCATTCGCCGCCGCAGTAATCGCTTCTCCTTCTACCGCCGAAATAATGATGGCCGGATTATATTTATACTGTTCCAGCGTAGGGAAATAAACTGTCTTGTCCATACTGTAATTAATCAGCACATTCCCGACAATCGGCCATGCCAGTGAATCTCCGTCACCGAACGTAAGCGCCGGCTGGATGGATGTGGATGTTGCAATCGCCATCGTATCCTCCATTTCCTCCATGGCCGCTACTTCTTCCAGCATACTGTCCTGTTCCCCGCTGTCAGCCGTATCCCTGGACTCGTCCATCATTCCCTCTTCGCCTTTTTCATTCTTCTCCTTATCTTTATCACTTCCGGAAGCGGCTTTACTTTTATCCGCCGGTTCTTCCTCCGGTTTCGTTTCATCGTCCTCGTTCTCTACACTCAGGGAATTCGTTTCCTGATAGTAAGGATCATAATCCAAATCATCTGCTGTCACCGCACTGTCCTCTGTCCCCTGTATATTCCCGCGCTGCTGCGTCCCTGCAATTTCCTGCACACTTTCCGTATCGTTCTGTGCCAGTTCCGTTCCGTTGTTTTCAATCGAACTGAAATCCACTACATAACCGTCGCTCCTGTCCTCATTCTTTCCTCTGATAAATAATCCCGTTGCCGTCAAAGCCGCCAGTACAAATACCGATGAGAGAGCCATGATAATTTTTTCCTTTCTGGCTCCGTCCCTGTTTCTTCTTCTCATTTTCATTCCTCCTGTTCCAGTTCCGCAACCGCACCTTAAGCGCCTTTCCCATCAGATAAGTCTCTGTCTGCTTACGCATCCGGAAATCCATTCAGACACTATACGGGGGTTACTCATTTTTTCATTTACTCTTGACATTTCATAACTGGATTAATCCGATTTATGTCAGGTCTTTACTTTTAATTCCTCACCGATAGTTTTGCCTGTTTAGGATTCTTTATTCAATTTTTACCCGGATTCACCGATTTTTTCTATTACGATATCAGAAAAGAAATAATTCAGGATATCAATATAATCGCTTCCCCTTTTTGCCGCCTCATTTGCCCCATACTGGCACAATCCAAACCCATGTCCGACCCCTTTCGTCTTTATTATGACCATTTCCCCCTCCTGTTCCAGTTCAAAACAGGAAGAATTGAGTGCAAACGCCTCCCTGAAGATTTCCCCTGATACGGATTTCCCATTTAATGACACTTCTGTCACATATCCCGCCCTGTCCCGCTCCAGCACAAGCTGTTCCTCTGCTCCCAGACTCTCCTCATATTCCATATCCGGCATGAATTCCCCCAGCCGGTTCCAAAAGGTATACCGGCTCATCCGCATACCGCCCGTATAATCCTCCGAAGTAAAATCTCTGTCACATACGACCGATTTTAAATAAGCATAATCTTCACTGCCGAATACTTCATTTCCGTTCCTCGTAGCCCCTGCGCTTACTGCAAAATAGGGCGCCGTTATAATTTCCCCTCCATACTCTAAAAACATTCCTCTTGTACTTCCTACCGCTTCCATGCTTCTTTCATATTCCGCTTCTCCGGTTTTTGCGGTCCCGCTTTCCACATATATGTATTTTCCTTCTCCGGCCTGCTTCATCAATTCCGTCCTCAGTACCACTGCCTGTGCTTTCAATGCCTCCATCTCATACTCCATATTAATCGTCGCCGGCAGACGGCCCGCCAGATATGTTTCCAGCGGTATCATCTCCGTTCCGGCCGCCGTTTTATTATATACAATATATTCAGCCTTCTTCCTGTCCTCCTGAAATATCCCCGCTTCCGTTCCCGCACTTTCCTCTTCCGTTCCCTTCCCCTTTTCCACATTTCCGAACAAAAAAGATATAATATACGGAACCAATAAAATAAACAGAAGAATCGCACCCACATCCCGATAATCGGGCCTAAATACGACTCTTCTGTTATTTATGACGTTTTTAATGAATTCTTTTTTTCTCATGCGGCACCCCCACACTATTGTATGTGGAAATGCCCGGCGTTTATGCCTGTATTCAGCTCACTGCTTCAAAATGCCCTCCCGATGTTCCATGGTCCGCTACATCCACATGCTGGATGGTGCCTGCCATACCGTTCTCATACAGAAAAATACCAGTCTTCCTTATTCTCCCGTTCACTGCTCCTCCGGCTCCGTCCAAAGCAAAATCCGTAGCTGTGTTTCCTAAACAGATAGCACCTACGCCCTTTTCCGAAAGTTTATAGCACCTATCCGTTCCGTCCGCATCCTTCGTCCAGATTAACAGTTTCTCCCATATGTCATCGTCTTCATCAATCCACCCGTTCCCGTCTGAATCATAAGCCGCCAAATCCGCAAACCCATCGCCCGATTTCGCACCGAACAACTCGCTGCCGTCATTGATTCTGCCGTCTCCATTCTTATCCAGCGCCAGATAGCCGCTGCCTTTTCCTAACATGGAAATCTCTTCTTTCGAGCCGTCTGCATCGATGTCAAAGAAAAAGGTCTGGTCGGAAAGTTCCGCCACATTTCCCTCCAGATTGATTACCAGAGGGTCTCTCATCCGCTCCTGCACACGCTCGTAATGCTCTTCATAATAAGCGGAAAAACTCCGGCTCATCTCCACATTCATCCGAATCGGTATTTCCCTTCCGTCCGCCGTCCGCACCATTCCGGATGCCGAAAAAGCCGTATGCTCGCTTTCTTCAAAATATGTTTCCTTCTGATAATACACCGTTTCCAACAGCGTCTGGCTGCGCACCGGCTGCAGCTGGGCATAATTCAGTTCCCGCTTCTCCTTCTCATTCAGGAAAAGACTAATCAGATACTGCATACAGCTTTCCCTGACCGTGCTGAGTGAATCGCGCTTGCTTTTTATTTTTTTCAGCCTTCCCAGTCTGGAATTGGAACTCATTTCGTTTAACTTCTCCTGAAGGGCGCTTTTCTTCTCTTCAAAAGTCTGCTCCTCGCTATACTTCTGTTTTAACTCCTCGCCCACGAGAATATTATTTTCCGCATTCCCATCTTTCTTCGGTTCGGATAAAAGCCCGTTCGTTCCTACCATTACCACAGCAGCGGTACGGCTCTCCATATAAGAATAGTAGCTTCTTGCCGATTCCATTGTTATGTCCGAAGAACTGATTCGCATATGAACTCCTTTCCACGCTTAACCATTTCTGTCCGGTCCATTCTCATGAGTGTGGCGCAATGGACCGCGGTCATCCTGTCCGCCGCTTATCACCTGCTATGTAACAAAAAAGATGGCGTCCATTGTACAACTCCGCTGTACATCGAAACACCATCCGTGGTTAAACGATATAATATTCAGAAACGCACCGTCCGGCCAAGACGCCGCCGCCTCTGTAATATTTATATCGGAAATAAAAGCCAATAACTTTAGTCTGAAAAATAAGCGTCAATTCCATCCGCGATTCCGGCAGCAATCAGCTGCTGGTAATCCTCCTGCGCCATCTTCTTATCCTCCTCCGGATTCGACATATATCCCATCTCCACAATTGTCACGGGAATCTTACTCCAGTTAATGCCGCTCATCGTATCTGTTTCCCATATCCGTTCTTTCCTGCATCCGGTACTCGCCGTCAACCCGTCCAATACCTTTTCGGAAAGCCTCTGACTGTCCGCATATAAATCGGCAACATAAGGATTCTGCGGAGTCGGGCATATGGTCATGGCCCCGTTCGCCTTGCTGTTCTCCGAACCGTTGGCATGTATCCGTACAAAAATTTCCGCCCCGGAATCATATGCCATCTGCGCACGTTCTGAATTGCTGATATTCACATCATGACTCTCCCGCACCATATAAACCTGATAACCCCTGTTCTCCAGCTCCGTCCTCAGCTTTTCCGAAACTGCCAGTGTCAGTTCATATTCATACAGTCCCGTGGCAACTCCCCGTGTGCCTCCCGTCACTTTCATTTTTGTTTCACCGGCGCCAGGGCCTACCGGCTCTTTCTCCGTATTTGCCTTATTCTGATGCCCCGCGTCAATGGCAATCAAATGGCTGCCCTCTGTAGGTTTCCTCTTCTCCCTCAGATAATCCGATTTGATATAGTACTCTCCTCCATCTGTCAGCACACGGCTCCAGCCGTCCGCCTCCCCGTTCTTCTGAAAGACCGTTCCCTTCTTCACTAACGTATAAACATCTGCTTCCAGGGAAGGCGCCGTCCGCACTTTTACAGTTGCCGTCGTATATACCTCTACGGCCTCCATATCTTCAAAAGCTGCTTTCAGAACCTCTAATTCCATTTCCTTCTTCCGCTTCTGCTGCTCTCCTGCATTCTGAGTATCCTGTCCCGCCGCAGCCAGAGGATAGGCGGAAATTTCATCTTTCAATATCGTGGCTTCCACCTTTTCCATGGCGTATACCTGCCGTCCCTCTCCGCCTGCCGAAGCATTCTGTATCCTGGCATTCTCCTGGCCGCCCTCCGGCCCATCCGATGGGTGCTCACTGCCTCCGCAGCCTATGCACCCAAACACTGCCATGCACAAACATAAGACAACCGCCAGCATACGCCTGCTCCTGTATAACTGACCACCCTTCCGATTGCCCGCTTCTCGTCTACCCTTCACACTAATCCTCCTCCATCTGCTTCCGTTATACCAGTTCCTGCATATCCGTTCTGAATTTTCCCGCATGAATTACTGTTTTATGAAACCCTGTTATAATTAATCAGACATCCCTTCAGGATAATCTGCCTTTCTTCATCCGTCAGCTCGCCTAACGTCATCTCAAATTCAGTCATGCCGGCTTCCCCGATTACATACGCCTTAATCTTCTCCGTTTTTTCTTCCACCGCCTTTTTCACGTCCGGTATAAAGATATAGTCCAGATTCTTAAACGGAAGTTTCGTATCCTCTTCCTGAATGATAAACGGCAGCATACCCCAGTTAATCAGATTGGAACGGTATCTCTTAGTCGCATACTCATTGGCGATATTGGCCCATCCGCCTAATACCTTCTGGCAGGAAGCCGCCTGCTCCCTTGCTGAGCCGTCTCCCGGTTTCACTGCAAAAATTGTGGAGCCGAAACCAATATTTCCTTCTCCCGCGTCCGGATAAGACTTCCGGATAGTCTCCATTACCGGCTTTAACTCCGGTTTCACTTCCACCGGACATTTTCCTTCCATAACGGCTGTCTGCGCTGCCTGAATCTCCTTAGCGCGTCCCACATAAGCCGGATCCTTTCTGGAAAGAGTAAACTCTGCCAGCCCCAGCGGATTGGAGCGGTAAGAAGATGTTTCCCCCGAAGGAATCAGTTCATCCGTTGTCGTTACGGGATCGTGAATTTCTGATACTACCTGAAGCACCAGATTCTCCGGCAGCGCACACATCTTCGGCCAATCCTTGATATTTGGGCCGAACTGAATCTCCACATTCGGGTCTGCCTCTCCCCTGGAATCAAATACCCGGTTTGCATATATTTTGGAATCAAAATGATATTTATATTTTCCGATTGTTCCGTCAAAATCCGTAGCCGGTGTCAGCACCCCCTTATTCGCACTGGTTGCCGCAATGGAACGGGCATCCATCAGCGCTACGGAAGAAATCTGCCCATTCTGAAGCTTTGAGCCTTCCCTGTTAGGGAAGTTTCTGGTAGAATGGCGGATGCTGAACGCATTATTTGCAGGCGTATCTCCCGCACCGAAGCAGGGACCGCAGAAAGCCGTTTTAAGCACCGCACCTGTTTCCATCAGCGCAGCTGCACAGCCGTTTTTAATCAATTCCATATATACCGGCATGGAAGCGGGATATACGCTTAACGTAAAGCCGTCGGAACCGATATAGGAGCCTTTCAGAATATCCGCCGCCGCACAGATGTTTTCAAACCCGCCGCCCGCACAGCCCGCAATGATACCCTGGTCTACATAGAATTTCCCGTTCTTCACCTTATCCTTCAGCGTGAAATCCACGGCGCCGTCCAGACTTACTGCCGCCCGCTTCTCCACATCGTTCAGAATATCTTCCAGATTTTCATTCAATTCCTCTATGGTATACGTATTGCTCGGATGAAAAGGCATGGCAATCATCGGACGGATGCTGCTTAAATCCACAGTAATCATTCCATCATAATATGCCACTTCTCCCGGATTCAGTTCCTTATAGTCTTCTTTTCTTCCATGAATATCATAAAACTCTTCGATTTCCCCGTCTGTTCTCCAGATGGATGACAGACAGGTCGTCTCCGTAGTCATAACATCGATGCCAATCCTGAAATCCGCACTCAGAGAAGCCACACCCGGCCCTACGAATTCCATGACTTTATTCTTTACATATCCGTTGCCGAATACTGCACCGATAATCGCCAGCGCCACATCCTGCGGCCCCACTCCCTTTACCGGTTCCCCGGTCAGATAGATTCCCACTACTCCCGGCATATTGATATCATATGTCTGGTTCAGCAGCTGCTTAACCAGTTCCGGCCCGCCTTCACCCATTGCCATGGTGCCCAGCGCTCCGTAACGGGTATGGGAATCAGAACCAAGAATCATCCGGCCTCCTCCGGCCAGCATCTCCCTTGCATACTGATGAATCACTGCCTGATGAGGCGGAACATACACACCGCCGTACTTCTTCGCACAGGTAAGCCCAAACATATGGTCATCCTCATTAATCGTACCGCCTACCGCACAGAGGGAATTATGGCAGTTCGTCAGCACATACGGCACCGGAAACTTCTCCAGTCCCGAAGCACGCGCTGTCTGTATGATTCCTACAAACGTGATGTCATGGGAAGTCAATTTATCAAATTTAATCTTCAGCTTTTCCATATTACCGGAAGTATTGTGTTCTTTCAGAATACTGTAAGCAATGGTTTCCCTTGCCGCCTCTTCCCTGCTTACTTCTTTTCCCGTCTTACTCTTTATTTCCGCCTGAGCCTGCGCACCATCAGGAACGATTTCCGTCCCGTTTATCAGATATGCGCCGCCTTCCGACAATTGTATCATAATCTTTCTCCTCCTATTCCCGTTCTGCCGCCATCCTTCCGACACCCTGCGCCTGCCGGGATGCCCGCTGTTTCCAAATATCGCACCGAATGCCGTTTACAATCAGCTTTTATTATAAAGCAATAAAGGTTAGTTTGCAAGCTGTTCATAAGGTTTGTGAACAAGCTTCGTAACAGGAAAGCCAAAGGCTGAACTGTTACCAAACTTCCCCTTGACACTGCCAGCGCGATTAAATATTATAATTTTCTTCTTGACATCAACATCCCATAGTTATAAAATTCTTTTTTGTGAGATGATATTATTACATAATTACATTTTTTCAACTATCAAAGGAGGTTTTTTCAATGAAAAGAAAAACTGTCAGCAAATTTTTAGCAGCAGCATTAAGCGCAGCGCTCTGCGTACCGATTCTGCTTGCAGACCCGATTAGCGCAGCTGCAAGAACCGTTTCCGGTGATACAGTTTCCGGCGGTACAGTCAGTGAAAGCAGCAGCGAAAATAGCGAAGGAAATGGAGGCAGCACAACCGCAGCTCCTTCTGTTGTTACCAATAACGTAGTTATCAGCGGTCAGCGTGCAACATCCACAATCAGCGGCATCTACACTGCAACAACCATCAATGGTGCAGTTATTTCTACTTCCAAAGAGAACCTTGCTTCTTCCATCGGTCTGAGCGAAGCGGACATAGCAGCCGGAACCAATATCCGGTCTTACATCTGCGACAACCATAACAAAGCTTCCAAGGCAGCTCTTCAGTCTGCAGCAGAAGCCGCAGGAAAGACAGCCGTTGGTTATGTTAACATGGATTTATACACCATCACCAAGAAAGGCGTCGTAACAAAAGTTACCTCTTCTTCTGAGCCGGTAAGCATTACTTTAGCTTTGCCCGCACGCCTTGCAAAAACAAACAACAGCTTCTCCATCCTTGCAATTGACCAGGACGGCAAGACTGTTATTATGGATGATGTAGATACAGACTCTAAGACAATTACTATCAACACAAAGGTATTCGGTGCTTATTCCATCGTATACTAAACAGGACAAAACCCAAAAACAAAAAAACCCCATCCGTCAGCTTTTCATCAAGTCTGACGGATGGGGTTTTTAACATCCGCATCATATAAAATCATGCATGGTATCCAAAAATGCTCCCAGCGGACAGGGCTTCGAGAAATAAAATCCCTGTATATAATCCGGTCCCATATTGCAGATTTTATTCAGTTCTTCCTTCGTCTCGATTCCCTCTATACAGAATTTCGTATCAATACTGTGCGTCATATCCGCCATATGCTGAAGCAGATTGTACTCATAATCATTATTCAGCGCTTTCAGGGTAAAAGAGCGGTCTATCTTAATCGTACTCGGATTCAGATTGTATAAATAATGGAAATTGGAATACCCGGTTCCAAAATCATCCAGTGCCAGCGGAATGCCGTTCGCCTTCAATCCTTCACAGAAATTGCTGAAATTAGCGTTAGCCTCAAAAAACCCGCTTTCCGTCAATTCTATCACGATACTCTCCGGAGCCAGACCATATGCTTTCACACCTGCAAGGATTTCTTTCAGCACATTGCTCTTGAGCACCTGCACATAAGACAGGTTCACAGACATTTTGAAGTTCGGAATCTCCTTTTGTATCTGTGCACAGGCGCGCATTGCCTGATGCAGTACCCACCGTCCCACGGGAATGATTAGTCCGCTTTCCTCCAGAATCGGAATAAACTCTACCGGGGAAACCATCCCCATTGATTCCGTATGGAAACGGAGCAGCGTTTCCGCACTGTATAAACGGTTTTCCCTGATATCCACGATTGGCTGGTAATATGCCTCAAAGCCTGCAAAGTTTTCATTGACGGAATGGCGGATGATATGAAGCAGTTCCCTCTTATGCAGAAATGCCTGATAATCCGGCTTATTATAAATATAGTGCTTATTCTTCCCGTTATTCTTTGCCTCATTCAGCGAAAACTCCGACAGCTTCATGATATTGAAATACGCCTGATTCTGTACATCACTGAATTCAAGGATTCCCGCCGAAACAGTAAAAAATACTTCGTAACAGTTTGCTTCTATAAAAGTATCCACCTGCTTGCGTATCGCATCATACAGTTCATGTGCATCCTCTGCTCCTCTGTCTGAAAAATCTACTACAGCAAATTCATCTGCGACAATCCGGTATAGTTTCTGTTCCGGTAAGATAACAGAAGAAATACACTCTGCCGTCTTCCTCAGAATCATATCTCCGTATTCCATGCCTTTATTTTCATTGATTTCTTTGAAATTATCGATTCCCAGCCGCAGGATAAATCCCTTCATACGGTTCGACTGCCCCTGCTTCTTCAATTCAGTCTGTAAGCTGGATTCTCCCAACAGCCCGCTGACATTATCCGCTTTCTGCTTCTTGCCTATTTCATTAATGCAGCCTACTACGAATTCTGCCTCTCCGTTCTCATCGTATAAAACATTTCCCCTTGCATTAATCCATACCGGTTTCCCGTCCCTGCCGAGCCACCTGTATTCAATATTGCGGTAATCCTTTTCCTTATTCAGTATTTGCTGCAAATCCTCATGCAGTAGTGCCACATCATCCGGGTGCGTGAACGAGGCAATTGTCTCCGGCACACGGGAAAACTCCGTGCTGGGAAGCATAAACCGCTCCATGGCGCTTGGCGATATACAATAGCGGTCTTTCCGCAAATCATACATATATAAAAAATCGTCCATGCTCGGAGTTAAAATCCCTATGATGTTCTTAAACTGTTCCACTGAAACCCTCTTGATACCCTCGTCCATCCCACTACCTCTTTTTCCCCTATCGCATCCTGTGCTCCATCATTCATCTACCTCTTAAAATTGTAGCATAGTTCCAAATCATCTTCAATACATACTTGTATACCATTTTACATTTCTCAGCAGATTTTTAGTTACAATGCCTTTTCTATCTCTTCAATAATAATCTTAAGCGCCTTAATCCGCGCATACTTTTTATCTACAGATTCTAATATATGCCACGGAGCATAAACCGTACTCGTCTTTTGTATCATCTCGTTGACTGCCGCTTCATAAGCATCCCACTTCTCCCGGTTGCGCCAGTCCTCATCCGTAATTTTCCACCGCTTCTCAGGGGTATTCTGCCGCAGTTCAAAACGCTGCAGCTGGGTATCCTTATCTATCTGTACCCAGAACTTAATAATGACCGCTCCCCAGTCTGACAATTCCTTTTCAAACTCATTCATTTCATTATAAGCACGTTTCCAGTCATTTTCACTGCAAAAACCCTCTAACCGTTCCACCATCACACGGCCGTACCAGCTTCTGTCGAAAATCGCAATATGTCCCGTCTTCGGCAGCCTGCTCCAAAATCTCCACAGATAGTGCCTCGCTTTTTCATGCGGTTCGGGACTTGCAATCGGGTGCACTTCAAATCCTCTCGGGTCAAGAGCCTCTGTAATCCGCTTTATATTGCCGCCCTTACCTGCCGCATCCCATCCCTCATAAGCAATGATGACCGGCACCTGCTTCCGGTACAGACGGTTATGGAGTTCCCGAAGATGTTCCTGCAGCCGGTCCAGCTCTTCCTTATATTCCTCCTCTTCCATCATCACATCCAGCGGAATCTCTTCCAGCTTAGGCATTTTTACCAGCGGGAATACATTTTGGAGCAGCGGCACCGCAAGCGCACTGTTCTGCAATGCAATATCAATCCCTTCCGTCAGGGTTTCCAATACTTGCAGCTCCGCCCACTTCCTTGATTTGGCATCCACAATATACCACGGTGCAGACGGGGCATTGGTCACCTCCAAATAGCGGTCATATACTTCCATGCATTTATCATAATGCTTATTCTGCCACTTGTCACTGTCACTGACCCGCCACTTTGTATCGATATCCTCCAGCAGACTGTCTATCCTCTTCTTCTGCTCTTTTTCTCCGATATGGAAGAAAAATTTCAGTACCAGATATCCGTTGTCCGTCAGCTGCCTTTCGAAACGGCGTATGCTGTCAATTTTCATTTCATAAGCTTTCCCGTCCAGTTTTTCGTGCAGACAGAGCTTCGTAACCTCATCCATCCAGCCCGAATCCAAAAATACAAATTTACCCGCCTCGGGAATATTGGTAAAATACCGGCTCAGGAAAGGTTTTCTCCGCTCTTCCTCCGTCGCTTTTTCCAAAGATACCACTTTAAAAAAGCGGGGGTCGATATTCCGGATTACCTGACCGATTGTACTGCCTTTTCCTGCGGTTCCCCAGCCTTCCATCAGCACCAGTACCGGAAGTTTATGCTCCTTTATCTGCATCTGCTGCGCCGCCAGCCGATTTCTCGCGGCAGACAGTCTTGCCTTCAATTCCGCCTCTTCCGGCTTTTCTGCCATAGTCCTGTCCTTTAACATGTAACCACTCCTTTCCCTGTTATTTTCATTCCCAATACTTACTTCTAATATACCATTAATCCATATGGATTTCCAAGCAGTTTCTTCACCCTTATAAACGGAAAGCGCATTCATGATTCCCCTGTTTACAGGAGAATCACGAATGCGCCATTATGCTTATCTTATTTCTGTCTTCAGTGTTTTTACTTCGCTTTTCTTAGGCGGAAGTACCACCTTATCCAAATGCCAGATATCATCCACATACTCCTGAATCGTCCTGTCAGAAGAGAACTTGCCGGAACATGCAATATTCAGGATTGCGCTCTTCGCCCACTCCTTCTCATTCCGGTAAGCAGCCTCTACTTTCCTCTGCGCTTCCGCATAGGAATCAAAGTCTTTCAGAATAAAGTAAGTATCTGCTTTTGACGTAGACTGTGTATTCAGCAGTGAATTGTATAACGGACGGAACAAATCCGGATCATTCTTTGAATATGTCCCGTTAATCAGCTGCATTAAAACTTTCCTGATATTTGCATTGTTATTGAACACTTCCATCGGGTCATAACCGCCGAAGTTCTCATAACGGATTACTTCGTCAGAACTCAGGCCGAAAATGAAAGCATGTTCCTCACCGACTTCCTCTACTATCTCTACATTCGCACCATCCATGGTTCCCAGCGTCAGCGCACCGTTTAACATGAATTTCATGTTACCCGTTCCTGATGCTTCTTTGCTGGCTGTAGAAATCTGCTCGGACACATCCGCCGCTGCGAAAATCATCTCCGCATTGGACACTCTGTAATCCTCGATAAACACTACTTTAATCTTACCGCCTATGGAGGGGTCGTTATTCACCACTTCGCCAACTGCATTAATCAGCTTGATAGTCAGCTTTGCATTTCTGTATCCTGCTGCCGCCTTTGCCCCGAAAATAAAGGTTCTCGGATAGAATTTCATATCCGGATGCTCTTTCAGTTCATTATAAAGATGCATAATATGAAGAATATTCAAAAGCTGCCTCTTATACTCATGAAGCCTCTTCACCTGTACATCAAAAATGGACCGGGGGTCTACCTCTATACCGTTATGCTCCGCAATATATTCTGCCAGACGCACCTTGTTCTTATATTTAATATTTATGAACTCCTGCTGTGCTTTCTCATCTTCCGCATAAATCTTTAACTTATTGATTTTCGGAAGGTCGGTAATCCAGTCATTGCCCACATAGGAAGTTACCCAGTCTGCAAGCAGCGGATTGCCGTGCAAAAGGAAACGCCTCTGCGTGATGCCGTTCGTCTTATTATTGAATTTCTCCGGCATCATCTCGTAGAAGTCCTTTAACTCCTGCTTCTTTAATATTTCGGTGTGCAGTCTTGCTACACCGTTGACAGAATAACCTGCCGCGATAGCCAGATGCGCCATCTTCACCTGTCCGTCATAGATAATTGCCATCTTGCGCACTTTCTCCTGATTGCCCGGATACATCTGCTCGATTCTCATAACAAAGCGGCGGTTGATTTCTTCAATAATCTGATAAATTCTGGGAAGCAGTCTGGAAAACAGTTCAATCGGCCATTTTTCCAATGCTTCTGCCATAATGGTATGATTGGTATAAGCGCATGTTTTTGTCGTAACGGTCCATGCCTCGTCCCATGTCAGATAATGCTCATCCATCAGAATACGCATTAATTCCGCAATTGCAACCGTTGGATGGGTATCGTTCAGCTGGAACGTTACTTTTTCGTAAAATTTGCGGATATCCTTATGCTTACGCATATACTTCGCTACCGCTTCCTGTACCGACGCGGAAATAAAGAAATACTGCTGTTTCAGACGAAGTTCCTTACCAGCATAATGGTTATCGTTCGGATACAGGACTTCTACGATATTCCGCGCCAGGTTTTCCTGCTCCACCGCTTTATGATAATCTCCCTTATCAAAGGAATCCAGTTTAAAACATTCTACCGGCTGTGCATCCCAGATACGCAGCGTATTTACAATGCCGTTTCCGTAACCTACTATCGGAAGATCATACGGAATTGCATTAACGCTCTGATAACCTTCCTGACGGAAATTACTTCTTCCGTTCTCATCCACATATACGTTCACATAACCGCCGAATTTAACTTCTTTTGCATACTCCGGTCTGCGCAGTTCGAACGGGTTCCCATTCTCCAGCCAGTTGTCCGGCACCTCAATCTGATAACCGTCACGAATCTGCTGTTTGAACATACCATAACGATAACGGATACCGCAGCCGTATGCGGAATATCCCAGTGTAGCCAAAGAGTCAAGGAAACATGCCGCAAGCCTTCCCAAACCACCGTTTCCAAGCGCTGCGTCAGGCTCCTGATCCTCTATCACGTTCAAGTCCACACCCAGCTCTTCGAGCGCATCTTTCACCGGTTTATACGCCATCAGATTAATAATATTATTGCCCAGCGCGCGTCCCATCAGAAATTCCATCGACAGATAGTAAACCATCTTCGGGTCCTGTCTCTCATATTCCTCCTGCGTAGTCATCCAATGGTCTACGATAGCATCCTTAATCGCATAGGACACTGCCTGGAAAATCTGCTGCTGAGTCGCCTCCTCCATGCTTTTTCTATATAATGTCTTTACGTTATATACAACGCTTCTCTTAAATAAGTCTTTGTCAAAAGACACACTTGATTTACTGGCCATATTTTCCTCCTCATTCTAAAGAATCGTTACTGTCCGCCCGTCCGGTGAACAGTAACAAAAAATCTCCTATCATGATTATACATGATTCAGCAAAAATTGCAAGAATAATTGGAAAGGAATGTCATGCCTGCACTTTCTGAATGCCGATGGTCACTTTCTCCCCGTTCACATTCCACTCTTTACAGTTCCACTCCCCGGAATCCCCAGCGCTTCCGCCGGTGAGCATTTCATCCGCCAAAACCTTCCCCGCAATCACGGACTCATTCTGATTTACCACGGAAGCAATTTTTTCATTGCCGATAACGGCTACCTTAATGTGGTCCATGACTTCATAATCCGCATCTTTCCTCATCGTCTGGATTTTGCTGATGACTTCGTATACAAAGCCTTCCTCTACCAGTTCTTCAGTCAGATTTGTATCCAGCACCACCGTTACAGTATTGTCCGCTTCAGACACATACCCTTCCTTCTGGCTCATTTCGATTAACAGGTCATCCTTTGTCAGTTCTACCGACACGCCGTTTATGTCAAAAACAAGCATTCCTTTGTCATTTAATTCATCCATTGCCGCATTGCCGTCCAGCGCTGCCAGTTCTTTCTGAATGCCGCCCAGCTGCTTGCCGTATTTCGGCCCTACGGTACGAAGCTGGGGTTTGAATGTATAGCTGGTAAAGTCGCGTACATCCTCCGTGAAGTTTACCGCCTTCACATTCAGTTCCTCCTTGATGATATCCTGATAAAAGCCATCCAGAACATGCGGTGCTTTCACGAACATATTGCCGATGGGCTGGCGGTTTTTGATATTTGCCGTATTTCTTGCCGCACGGCCCATTACTACGATTTTAAGGACTTCTTCCATATCTTCTTCCAGCTTCTTATCAATAAAAGATTCCTCCGCTTTCGGGAAGTCGCACAGATGAACGCTTTCCGGTGCCGATGCATCTATGCTGCACACCAGATTGCGGTAAATATCCTCCGTCATAAACGGAATCATAGGCGCCGCACATTTGCATACCGTTACCAGTGCGGTATACAGCGTCATGTAAGCATTGACCTTATCCTGCTCCATTCCCTTTGCCCAGAAACGCTCGCGGCTCCTGCGCACGTACCAGTTGCTCATTTCATCTACGAAATTATCCAATACCCTTGCTGCCTCCGGAAGCCTGTAATTGTCCAAATGTTCATCCACATCCTTCACCAGAGTGTTTAACTTGGACAGCAGCCATTTATCCATAACCGGAAGTTTCTCATATTCCAGTTTGTATTTGGAAGCGTCAAATCCGTCAATATTGGCATAAAGCACGAAGAATGCATAGGTATTCCACAGCGTACCCATGAACTTACGCTGCCCTTCCATCACCGCTTTCCCATGGAAACGGTTCGGCAGCCAGGGGGCGGAATTTATAATGAAATACCAGCGGATTGCATCTGCCCCGTAAGTCTCCAATGCTTCAAAGGGGTCTACCGCATTTCCCTTGGATTTGCTCATTTTCTGCCCGTTCTCATCCTGTACATGACCAAGGACAATGACATTTTCAAACGGCGAACAGTTAAATAACAGGGTAGACTCCGCCATCAGGGAATAGAACCATCCGCGGGTCTGGTCCACCGCCTCGGAAATAAACTGTGCCGGGAACTGCTGCTCGAACAGTTCTTTATTTTCAAACGGATAATGGTGCTGTGCAAAAGGCATGGCGCCGGAATCAAACCAGCAGTCAATAACTTCCGGCACCCGCTTCATCGTCTTGCCGCACTTCGGACAGGTACAGGTAATCTCATCAATATAAGGCCGGTGCAGTTCCACGGTCTTTGCTTCCGGATTGCCGCTCAGTTTTTCCAGTTCCGCCCTGGAACCGATGGACTCCTGATGCCCGCAGTCTTCACATTCCCACACATTCAGCGGTGTCCCCCAGTAACGGTTACGGGAAATTCCCCAATCCTGAATATTTTCCAGCCAGTTGCCGAAACGCCCTTCTCCGATGGATTCCGGAATCCAGTTTACCGTCTTGTTATTGCGCACCAAATCATCGCGGACAGCCGTCATTTTGATAAACCATGATTCCCTTGCATAATAAATCAGCGGAGTGTCGCACCGCCAGCAGAACGGGTAATCATGCTCGAATTTCGGCGCGTCAAACAGTTTTCCTTCCTTATCCAAATCCTTTAAGATATCCGGGTCCGCATCCTTTACGAATTTTCCGGCATACGGCGTTTCCTCCGTCATATTTCCTTTTCCGTCCACGAACTGAACAAACGGCAGGTCATACCTTCTTCCTACCTGTGCATCGTCTTCACCAAACGCCGGAGCGATATGAACGATACCAGTACCGTCTGACATCGTTACGTAGTTATCACAGGTTACAAAATGCGCCCTCTTATTCTGCTTTGCTGCTGCTTCTCCCGCACATGCAAACAGAGGTTCATACTCCATGTTTTCCAAATCTTTTCCTGTATAAGTCTGCAATACTTCATAGGCAGGCTTTCCTTCCTCTGCCAGTTTGCCCAGCACATGTTCCAGAAGCGCCTGTGCCATATAATAAGTGTATCCGTCTGCCGCTTTTACTTTGCAGTATTCCGCGTCCGGATTCATACAGAGCGCCACATTGGAGGGAAGTGTCCAGGGCGTTGTGGTCCATGCGAGGAAATATGCATCTTCTCCCTTCACCTTAAACCGCACTACCGCAGAACGTTCCTTTACCTGCTTATATCCCTGCGCTACCTCATGGGAGGAAAGCGGGGTTCCGCAGCGCGGGCAGTAAGGAACAATCTTAAACCCTTTATACAGCAGCCCTTTGTCCCAAATCTGCTTCAATGCCCACCATTCCGACTCAATAAAATCATCGTGGTAAGTCACGTAAGGATTATCCATATCCGCCCAAAAACCGACCGTACCGGAAAAATCCTCCCACATACCTTTGTATTTCCAGACGCTTTCTTTACACTGACGGATAAACGGGTCCAAACCGTATTCCTCTATCTGTTCTTTTCCGTCCAATCCCAGCTTCTGCTCCACTTCCAGCTCCACCGGAAGCCCGTGGGTATCCCATCCGGCTTTTCTCGGCACCATATAACCTTTCATGGTACGGTATCTCGGAATCATATCCTTGATGACACGGGTCAGCACATGGCCGATATGAGGCTTGCCGTTTGCTGTGGGAGGGCCGTCATAAAATGTGTAGGTCGGTCCTTCCTTCCGGTTTTCCATACTCTTTCGGAAAATGTCATGTTCTTTCCAGAACTGCTCTGTCTGCTTCTCACGTTCCACGAAATTAAGATTGGTAGATACTTTCTGATACATTCTTTTCATCCTTTCACTTTTTTCATGATTTTTTTCATGCTTTCTTTTCATGATTCCTTTTCATGCCTTTTACATGTTTTTCCTCATACTTCTTTCTGTTAAAAAGCTAAAAAAGACCCCGTCCGTAAAAGGACGAGGTCTGCCGCTCGTATACCACCTGTTACATCATACGCCTGCACGCTTTCCAATGCATTCTGTCAGCATACAGGTTATATGGTTTCCTTTAACGGCGGAATCCCGTCGGCACCTACTTCTTACCCGATTACCATCGCCCCTCCAAATACAAGAAGCGCCGCCATCCGGTAACGTTCAGCCCGCAACTCAGAAGTGATATTCACCATTCCGTACTCTCACCGGTCTTTCACCAACACCGGCTCGCTTTGGATTTCCGAAAATGCCTACTGTCTTCGTCACAGTCTTTCTAATATGCTGCTATTATAATCCTCCTCTCCTCCTTATGTCAAGAATGAAGTTATATCTTCCAATACCATGCTTTGTGTTCTTCTTTTCTGTTTATCATCATAATATAAATAGAGAACTGCAAAACCAGTACACTAAATTAAGGAGGAACTACATATGTCAGAAATTTTATTCAATGATTCAAACATACTACAGATATGCCGCGATGCTACTTTGAAATCGTTGCAGGACAAAATTGACAAAGATGCTTTGAACAGACTTTTATCGTACATGCCGTCAGATGCTGCAAATGATACCAGAACAGTCGCAGCAGACGCCTCCCTTGTCAGCGCCGTTATATGGTCCACAGTAAGCTGTACCCCTAAAGACCTGCCTTGGAAGTTTGAAGAATCTGCCTGGGGTCCCGGCATCGGCGGTGGTTCATGTACTGGTTTTCTGTATCATGCATATAAAGACGCCAGCGATTGGGAAAGTTTCTTTCATGACGCAGTTGCATACCATGCACAAGGAATTGCCGCAACAGGCGGAATTTTCCAAATCAACTGGTTTAACTCCAAAGGAGTCCCCATCGGACAATTTAATGGTGCCATGGCAGGAGGCGGAGTGTTTGAAATCGGCAATTCCTGCAAATGGAAACACAGATAATTAATTGCAATATAAAACTACGGTATCAATTACCTCCCTGATACCGTAGTTTTTATCATTTCATCTTCTCTACTCTTTCGCTGCCTTATATACAAACATATAATTTGCCGTAGACTGAATCAACACTTCCACATTTCCGTTTTCATCCGCCTTCGTGTTTCCTATGCAGGCATTTTCACCTACTGTAACGTTGCCGTCGGCATCCAGACTTACCGTTTCCGCATACACCGATACCTTTGTGCCTTTTGCACACTGCGGAAGATTCACATGCAGGCTCGCTACCGTCCCCAAATCCTCATGGGAAGCAAATCTTACTGTAACAGCCATGCTTTTCTTGCCGCGTTTCTCACTGTCTACTGCAACTGACGTATTGCTGACTCCGTTAAATCCACTGTTGTCAGAAGCACCGCTGAATACTAAAGATGCGCCGCTCCCAATATTGCAGTGAAGATATTTGGTATAGCCGGAATCATCGGATACGATGCTGTCTTTGATTTCAGCCGGTATACTGCCGACATTCTGCAATTGAAGCACCAGTGATTTGCCGTCTGTATCAGGGTTTACCAAAGAATCCGGAGAAAGTGCACCAAGCGCCTCATTTATCTGCTGCCAGTCCGTTAAAATTCCATCCCTATAATTCAGGGTCTGCAGCTGGGTACTATCCACTGCCTGAATGGTTACTTCTGCTTCCTCTCCCGCTTCCGCCGCTTCTAATTCTCCTATACCGTCGATTCTTTCCGCATCTCCGTCTGCATTTTCTGTCATCTGTACATCGTCTGCCGTCCCGGCATCAGGTATCGTGGTCAAAGCTGAATTATCCGATACCGAACCGATGAACGTGGAAGCATCCGCCGCCTGCACGTTCATTTCGCACCGCATGAATGCTGCAAAAACGAATACTGCCGACAACAATACCTGTTTCCCCTGAATCCCTATTCCTTTCAGCACATAACCACCCCCATTTTTCTAAAATATATTTATAATTTATCGAAACTATCCCATCTTCATTGATATAATTATTATACACCATTTTTCAGCTCCTGAACACATAATTTTTTATAATATTTTCAACAAAAAAATTCATTGATTTCTGTACAGATTTCCATTATGATTAATAAGAAACGGATAAAGAAGCCGCTGCGCGGCGGAATGGAGAAAAAATGGACAGACAAAACCTTACCCTGCTCACAGACCTTTACGAGCTGACGATGATGCAGGGCTACTTTAAACACAAAGACCAAAATGAAACCGTTATCTTTGACGCCTTTTACCGCAACAATCCCGGCGAAGGCGGATATGCCATTTCAGCAGGACTGGAACAGGTCATTCAATATATTAAGGAACTTCATTTTTCCAAAGAAGATATCGATTATCTGGCAAGTCTTGGCATCTTCGGCTCAGATTTTCTTGACTATTTAAAAGATTTCCGGTTCACGGGCGATATTTATGCCATTCCGGAAGGGACAGTCATTTTCCCCAGAGAACCCCTGATTAAAGTCATTGCTCCCATCATGCAGGCACAGCTGGTAGAGACGGCGATTTTAAATATCATCAACCATCAAAGCCTGATTGCTACAAAAGCGGCACGTGTCTGCTACGCGGCACGCGGTGACGGAATCATGGAATTCGGACTGCGGCGCGCACAGGGACCCGATGCCGGAACCTACGGCGCCCGTGCGGCAATCATCGGCGGCTGTATCGGCACCTCCAATGTACTGTGCGGACAGCTTTTCGACGTTCCGGTCAAAGGCACCCACGCCCATAGCTGGATTATGAGTTTTCCCGACGAATATACCGCTTTCAAAACTTATGCGGACATGTATCCTTCTGCCTGCATCTTACTGGTGGACACTTATGATACCTTAAAATCCGGTATCCCCAATGCCATCCGTGTATTTCAGGAAATGCGTGCTGCCGGTATCCCTCTTACCTTTTACGGCATCCGTTTAGACAGTGGCGACCTCGCCTACCTTTCCAAAAAAGCGCGGAAAATGCTGGATGCCGCAGGTTTTCCGGATGCAGTCATATCCGCATCCAACGATTTGGACGAGTTCCTGATTGACAGTTTAAAAGTGCAGGGAGCAGCCATTACTTCATGGGGAGTCGGCACGCACCTCATTACTTCCAAAGACTGCCCGGCTTTCGGCGGCGTATATAAACTGGCGGCCATCATGGACAAAGACGGGAACTTTATTCCCAAAATAAAACTCTCCGAAAATACAGAAAAAGTGACCAACCCCGGAAACAAAACCATTTACCGGATTTATGAGAAGGATTCGGGTAAGATTAAAGCAGATTTAATCTGTCTCGTAGGTGAAAAATTTGATGAAAACGAGCCGCTCCTGCTCTTCGACCCTTTAGAACCCTGGAAAAAAACCAAACTTGCAGGCGGCAGCTATACGATGCGCGAAATCATGGTTCCTGTTTTCAAAAACGGCGAATGCTGCTACGAATCGCCTAAGGTCATGGACATCCGGGCTTACTGCCAGGAGGAGCTGAATACTCTTTGGGACGAAACACGACGGTTAATAAATCCCCATAAAGTCTATGTGGATTTATCGAAGAAATTATATGACATTAAAATCGAACTGCTGGACCGTATGAGCCAGACTTAATCAGAAGATGGGCGCCTCACCCGCGTGAGACGCCCATTCTTATTGTTCCATCTGTCTTCCGAGAAAGCCCGCAGCAGACAGCACCAGCTTCTGCTCCACCTCTCCCATCTTGAATTTATCATCATTCTCTACCAATATTACGGAACCGATTACATCCCCCTCACAGATAATAGGGCTGATGGCCTGATGCACATATTCTTCTCCGCTGCCGTCGGAAATGGTAATAAAATTCCGTTCTCCTTTAGATGCCATTACCGTTTCCCGATTGTTAATCTTATCTTCCAGCTCATGGCTCAGTCCCTTCCCCATCATATTCTTATATCCGCCGGAAACTGCAATAAACTGGTCTCTGTCCGTAATCAGCGCCGCATGGCCCGATACTTGCGCAAGACTCTCCGCATACTGTTTGGCAAAAGTACTCATTTCACCGATGGGGGAATATTTTTTTAAAATAATCTCCCCCTCCCGGTCCGTAAATATTTCCAAAGGATCGCTTTCCCTGATACGCAGCGTCCTCCTGATTTCTTTCGGTATTACAATACGACCCAAATCGTCGATTCTCCTGACAATTCCTGTTGCTTTCATATTTTTAATCCTTCCTCCATTATCGTGATTATTTTATCAACTCTGAATCTAGTATGTGGAAATATTGGATTAATATACCTTAGCAAAAAGAAATCATCTTAAAAATTTATCCGCTTCGCAGCCGCTTCTATTTCACAGCGCCGGTAATACCTTCTGCAAAAGCATTCTGCAGACAGAAGAATACAATAGCCGTCGGAAGCGTACAAATCAATACCGCCAGCATCAGCATACCGTAATCCGTTACATAACCTTGTGTCAGGTTCGCCACTACCATCGGCATCGTCTGGCTGTCACTGTTGGTCATGATTACCTTCGGCCAGAGATAACTGTTCCACGCATTCATGAACGTAATCGTCATGGCCGCCGCATAAGTAGACCGCATCGTCGGTATGAACATCTGGAAGAAAATCCGCAGTTCGGAAAGTCCGTCAATCCTTGCCGCTTCCATAATATCATGAGGGAACGAACGTGCACTCTGCCGGAACATCATGATTAAAAACGGCGTGGAAACCGTAGGCAGGATAAATCCAATCGTCGTATTCAGCCACCCTGCGGAAGAAATCATCTGAAACAAAGGAATCAGGGTTGCCACGAAAGGAACCATCATCGCTAGCAGAATAATGCTCATTACCGTATCCTTTGCCTTATCATGATAAATCTCGAATCCGTAACCTGCCAGGGAACTTACGATCAATGAAATCACGGTAAGGATAATCGCATACTTAAAGGAATTACCCAAAGCCCTTCCGATATTCTGGTTCGCCATCAGATTTTTGAAATTTTCAATAAAATAGGTTCCCGGAATCAGACGCCCGCTGACCACCTCGGCACTCTTGTTGGTAGCTGCACAAATCATCCAATACAGCGGAAATACCGATATAAAAGACACGATACATAAAAACAGATACATGGCAAATTTTTTACCCTTAGTCACGCTTATCACCTACTTTCATCTGCAGGAATGCCAAAATGGCAACCAAAATTAAAATCAGGAAAGACATAGCAGCCGCATAGCCGAAGTTCGGTACATATTTAAAGGACATATTGTATATGTAATGCGACATTGTGATAGAAGCATTGGCAGGACCGCCATCCGTTAAGTTTACTGATTCATCGAACAGCTGCAGCGTACCGTTGGTAGACATAATCGCCGTCAGAAGAATCGTAGGTTTCAACAGCGGCACTGTAATCTTGAAGAAAGTCTGTACCGCGGAAGCACCGTCAATTTTCGCCGCCTCATAAACGGAATATTCAATGTTCTGCAATCCCGAGAGATAAAATACCATGTTATATCCCGTCCACCGCCAGAGAAGCGCTATGATAATGACAATCCTCGCACTCCATGTATTTGTCAGAAAAGAATAGGGCTGATCCAGTATGCCCAAATTTACCAGTATCAGATTAATAATACCGTTATTGGCAAACAAAGAACGGAAAATAACCGCATATGCTACCAGAGACGTAGCACAGGGGAGGAAAATCATGGTACGGAATATCCCCTTAAACCGAAGGTTTTTGTTATTTAAGATAGATGCCAGAATCAATGCGAAAATCAACATCAGCGGCACCTGGATAATCAGGTAGAAAAACGTATTTTTAATAGACTGGATGAATACCGCATCCTGAAACATCCTGGTGTAATTCATAATGCCGCACCACTCCATAGCGGCGCCCACACCCGTCTTAAAGGATAATAGCAATGCCCTGAACATCGGTATAAAACTCATAAACAGAATCAAAAGCGCGCCCGGTGCCAAAAACGCCCATCCGGTCAGATTGTGTTTCTTACTCAGTGTCATTTTCTTCGATGTCTTGCTCACAAGTAAACTCCCTCCTTTTCCGCCTTTTATAAAAGGGGAACAGTCTGTGAGAACCATTCCCCCTGTGTTTGAAATGTTATCAAATATATTGATGTATTAAATTATTTACCCATATTGAAGTTTACAGTGCTTTCTGCGGTCTGCAATTCCGTCTCAACGCTGGAACCGTTGATATAGTTCGTAATAGCCGTTGCAACCGCGTCACGTGCTTCGTAGTAGTAAACGCCTGTAATGTTGGAAGGCACCTTCGTAGAATATTCTACAATCTTAGCAGATACTGCATCGCCGCCGAAGAAATCATTTCCTACACCGTAAGCGCTGGAATCACCTGCCGGAGCCCATGTTGCAAGAGCGCCGCTGGGAAGGATATTGTCATATAACTCTGTGCTTCCTGCAAATGTACTCTTAAGGAAATCAAATGCAAGAGCTGTATTCTGACAATTTGCCGTCACTGCCCATGAAGAACCACCGTTGTTGGAATAGTTGGTTGCACCGGATGCACCTACCAGGCTGGGCATATTGGTGATTGCCCATTTACCGGACTGGTCTGCTGCTGTCTGGATGGAAGCCATAATCCAGCATCCGTTAATCGTACCTGCCACATCGCCGCTTACGAAAGAACCTACATATTCATCCCAGCTGTTTACTTCTACCAGTACGCCGGCATCTTTCAGTGCTTTATATGTTTCCATAACAACTTTTAATGTATCGTTGTTTACAATGTTTGCCGTTCCGTCTTCGTTAAACAAAGAAGAACCTGCGGACTGCATCATCATCATAATCAGGTCGCATTCGCCTGCCTGCATGGAGATGAGGGGCTTGCCTGTTGCTTCCAGTACTTTCTTGCCGTTCTCAATGTACTTATCCCATGTGATATCCGTGAAATCAGCAACTGTCAGTCCTGCCTGCTCCAGCATATCGGTACGGTAACATGCAACTACAGCGCCGTTATCAAAAGGAACACCGTAATTCTTTCCATCAATTACAGAATATGCAGTCTTACCTGCTGCAAACTGGGAATAATCCACGCCGCATCCTGTCAAATCCACGAATGCACTGGGGAAACTGATAACATTCTTCTGGAATGCATTGTCCTGCATCAGCAAAATGTCAGGCAGTGTGCTTAAATCATTGGAAGTTGCTGCTGTGGTAACTTTGGTCTGTACATCCTCCCAGGGAGTCTCCACAACGTTCAGTTTAAAATTCGGATGGTCTTTCTGGTATACCTTCTCTGCTTCATACATTGCATTCATATTAAATGCCGGGTCCCAGCACCATACGGTCAGGGTTTCCTCTCCGCCTGCCGCATCTCCTGCAGGAGCTGCCGCATTATCCGTAGAAGCGGAACCTGCACTGGAATCCGTACCTGCAGCCGCACCGCCCGCACTGTCAGATGCGCCCGAACCGCCGCATCCTGCCAGCATAGCCGCCACCATGGTACCTGTCAATAAAAGTGACAATACTTTCTTTTTCATTCTTGTCTTCCTCCCTATCTGTTTTTTAGACAATCGGAAAATTTATACTTTATCTTACAAATTTAGACAAATTGTGTAATTTGTACAAATAAATATATTTTCCAAACGTCTACATGTGCATTATACCAATTTTTTTATTCTATATGTTTTCATATACAATCAAAAAAAGAGCATTTTCGACCATGTACTTGACTGAAATTGCTCTTTTCTTTGTTATATTTTAGTGTTTCTATACAATCTGCTACCACCCCTTTTTTGCCCTCACATTGACATTCAGCAGTTTCCCCTGATATTTCCCGCTGTTTTTCTTATATTGATAAGGCGATGTGCCTATAATTTTCTTAAAGTTCCGGTTAAAAGTGGACATTGCCGTATAGCCTACCTTCATTGCCAGCTCTTCCATGGAATATGGCCCTTTCTGCATCAGTTCACATGCCTGCTGGACCCGTATCAGATTAATATATTCCACCGGAGTCATGTTCATATATTCCACGAACAGGCGGCGGAAATGGGTTTCACTCAGATTGCAGCATTCCGCAAGCGTTTCCATCTTTATATTCTCCATATAACGCTTGCTGATATACTCCAAAGCACTGGAAATATGATAAATTCCCCCCTGCTTTCCGGACACTTCAGCTTCGCCCTCAAGCATGATTTCCTGTACGCTCCCCTGTCTGGCAACCGACATCAGAAGTGAGAGCAGAAGCCCCCTGATGCACTCCCCCGAATACCTTTTCCGATGGCGGCATTCTTCCATAATGATATGCACGATTCCCGCCAGCTCTTCATTTTCCCCTTTTTCATAATAATGCCCGCTGCTGTTTACCAGCCTTTCTATCTTCTTGACAAACATCCTCTTATTTGGATAAATATCGTTCAATATCATTTCCGGATCGAAAAACAGATACTCCCAATAACTCTTCTTATCCGATAAGCTTATCGTAGTATGCGGATAATTCTTCGGCAGCACCGTCAGCACCCCTGACGAATAGGGCATGACATTCCCGTCCATGACAATTTCCCCTTCACCGTCGATACAATACCCCACCTCCATCAGATTATGGAAATGCTGGCCTGACGTATCATTGCCATAATCGCGAATCCAGCTCGGTCCAATCAGCGGCAGGACCAGCTCCCCCTGCGGTACTTCATAAAAGCGCAGTTCCAACTCCTGTTTCTTTTTGGACGCCAAATCTGCCACCTCCCTTTCCGGTTCTGCATTTTGCGGATACATTTTAGTATAAACTCTGATGCCGCTTTATGGCAAGCATTATATTGCCCCCGCCGCGGAAGTTAATTTCCAATTCCTGTCTTACCGGCCTGCTTTATGGCTGACATGCAAAACCAAATCTTAATAATTTATAAAGATGTACAACCTGTCTTGATTTTAAGCTATCATATAATAATATAATCTTTGTAAACAGTATCATACAACAGACTTATGAGATAAAAATATACGCGGGAGAAAAAAATGGAAACACAGGAACTTGAATGGATTGACGTAGGGGACGGAGCCAATGCACATACCGTAAGAAGGCAGCCTGAAAGAAGACGGCCTTCAGCCGGAGAACAGCCGCGCCGAAGAGAAAGGAACCCCGTTCCCAGGGATAATACACGGCAGGCAGCAGCTCTGGAGGGACGCAGGCGGCAGATATCAGACGAAGAACGGATACGCCGGAAAAAACGCCGCAGACAGGCCAAAATTGCCCGGACCATACTTTTAACGGCTACCTTTTGCATGATTATCGGAACACTGTCCGTAATCGCCGTTATCGTAAACTATTTATACGGAGAAACGAACGAAAAGAATGACGCGCAGGCGGTATCCAAAACGCTGGTGGAAAAGCAGACTGTCCCGCAGGACATCCGCAAATGGGGCGCATTCTATGCCACCCCGCTGGAACAGCCCGAGCTGGTAGTAGACCTCCTTACCGTAAACGAATATTCCCGTCCCGGTGAAGCGCTTCCGGAAGTAAAAAATATTTTCGTGCACTATACGGCAAACGCCGGAACAACCGCAGAGCAGAACAAGAGTTATTTCCAGTCGCTGGCTGAAACCCATGAGCGCTCTGCCAGCGCCCATTTCATCATTGGATACGACGGAGTCATCGTACAATGCATCCCGACAGCAGAAATTGCCTATGCGGTCAGGGAGCGCAATTACGATTCCATTTCCATCGAGTGCTGTTTTTTGGAGGACAGCGGCATCTTTACACAGGATACCTATAATTCCCTCCTCGAACTAACCGCATGGCTTCTGCATAAATACGAACTGAAGCCGGAAGATGTATTGCGCCACTATGATGAAGGAGGCAAAATCTGTCCAAAATATTATGTGGAACACGAAGATGCCTGGTATCAGTTCCTAAAGGATTTGGAGACCTATATGGAGCGGGCTACGGACGTAAATATGCGCTGAACCGCCAAATCCGCCCGCTGCCATATACCTTCTTATGGGTTTTTCTTCCCGGACTTCTTCTCTAAGTCTTCCCGCATTTCCTTTATCAGCTGTTCCAGGTCATCCAGCTCCCGCTTTAATGTCTCTTTATTCATATCCTTGAAAAGAGCCTCTAATAAATCGATTATCGTCACTTCTTTTTCATCACTCTTTACGAAACCGCTTGCAAACCGGTCCATTTCAAATTCCATCATGGTAATGGTGGGCTGATAACATCTGCCGTACACGTTGCCGCTTTTGGCAAAATCAACTGCCTCCACCAGATTTTTTGCCAGCATCCTCTTTAACGTCGTATGCACCGTAGGCAGCTTCACGCCTTCGTTTGCAATTTCCGATGCCATCAACGGTCTGTCCGCATTCCATAGTATGTAAAGGATATCTCTTTCCCGATCCGCTACCTGATATTTTCTTATCCCTCTTATCGTTTCTTTTTCCATGGCCTCTCATCCTCTCTTTCTATGACAACGGCTGTCATACTTCATGACCCATTCTTTTGTTAAAGAACAAAATGCGTTTCCCGCACCCTCGCGTTCAAAATCTGTCACAAGCGCAGCTTTTGTTCCACACGCGATGCTGCGCATCTCTTACATTTCATGGGACGCACTTTCCTATGAAAGAACAAAATCCCTGTCAGGGATCTTACAAATCTTTCAGTAGGACAATAAGATGTTGTCAGTTCCCCTAATAGTTATTATGATACATTTTACTCAAAATTAAAATAGGTAAATTAAATATTCTTACATTTTTAAGAACCGAAAAAGATTTATTGAAAAAGAACATAGGAAAATAACTTTCAAATAAATCGGGCTCATCCCTGCATCTGCAGCAGCCTGTCCCTTAATTCCCCTTCAATCCTGCGTAATTCTGCTTCAGCTTCCCGTCTCTTCTGCCGGCCTTCCGCCTGAATCCGCACCACTTCATCCAATGTAGAAATCAGCGACTCATTGGTCTGTTTCAGCGTTTCGATATCCACAATACTCCGCTCTGCTTCCTTTGCAGTCTCCACCGTCGCCATTTTCAGTACTGCCGCATTCTTTTTCAGCAGCTCGTTCGTCATATCCGTCACTTCCCGCTGTGCCTGCGCTGCCTGTGCGGAATGGCTGACTCCCAATGCCAGCACCATCTGGCTCTTCCAAAGCGGAATGGTATTCACCAGTGTGGACTGTATTTTTTCTGACATAATCGTGTCATTGCTCTGCACCAGGCGTATCTGCGGAGCCATCTGAATGGATACCATTCTTGTCAGCTCCAAATCATGGATTTTCTTCTCAAAGCGGTCGCATAACGATACGAAATCATTTACAGCCTGCGCATCCTCCGGCAGACCGCTCATGCGGGCCTTTTCCATCAATACAGGCAGTTCCCCGTTCCGCACCTTTTCCAGCTTTTTCTTCCCGGCCAGTATATACATGGATAACTCTTTATAATAATTTTTATTCAAATCATACATCTTATCCAGCATGGCAGTATCTTTCAGAAGCTGAATCTGGTGTTCCTCCAGTACGCCGCAGATTTTATTGATATTGACCTCCGCTTTCTCATACTTGCTTTTCATTGCCTCAATCTTATTGCCGCTCTTCTTAAAAATGCCGAAGAAACCTTTTTCCTCTTCTTCATCGAACTTCTTAAGTTCATATACCACACCGGACAGAAGCTCTCCTATCTCACCCAAATCCTTAGTCTTTACATTCGCAAGCGCCGTTTCGGAGAAATCCGCTATCTTCTTCTGCGCGCCTGCGCCATACTGCAGGATAGCTGCGGAATTCTTAAGGTCTATCTGTTTTGAAAAATCATCCACCATCTTCCGTTCTTCCGCCGACAGTATGCTTTCATCGAATGCCTGCGCTTCTTCCGTCCTCTCTTTCACTGCCCCGTCCTGCGGTTCCATCTGTGGAGCAGCAGGCGCCTGCGGTTCCTTCTTCAGTTCCTCAAACGGATTCAGTGTCAGTGTAGGCGTATCCATTCTGTTTTCTTCCATTTACCAATCCCCGCTTTCTTCTTTATCCTTTCCGGTTCCCGTACCGCTTTACTTTTTCCATTCATCCTCTAATAACCCTTCCTGTGCCAGCATAGTGGATAACACGGATATATCTGTGGAAATATCCAACGCGTCCTCCTCGAAAAGTTTGTCGAACATCTTTTCAAAAGCTCCGTTGATATCATCCAGCATATCCTCTATCTCCCGCTTAGCCGTAACTATATTCTCCCCCTGCACCGGCTGGCTGCTGAATTCATGGTAGCGTTCCACCAGTTTCAGGGTCGTGGGAAGATAATAATTCATAAATTTACGGATATCCGGCAGCTTATCCGGCTTCTCTTCTATATGTTCGAATATCTGTGCACAGATTTTTTCCAATCGGTATAGCTTTCCGGAAATCTCCTCCCCATCAATTGCATCGTTAATTTCCCTGATTCGCCGTATACATTCGTTCCCCTCCTCCACAGTCGTCCTCAACTGTCTGCGGACCGGATCCTGCTCCTCCAGTTCACGCTCCTTAGCCAGCTGTTCTTCTTCCTCCTTCCGCTGCCTCAGCTGTTCCTGCGCGTCCATATACATCTGATAAGACTCATTGGTCAGCATAAAACAAGTCTGCTGTTCGTCCAGATGCCCTTCCTTAAACCAGCCCAGCTTTATCATCTTAGCCAAATCCTTAACGACAAACTTTTCCTTTTTCCGCACTGCCTGCGCCAGTCCCTCTATCGAATAAAAATCCCGCTCCCCCATCTCACTCACATATTTCTTAAAACGTCCCGCACGCCTTCTCCAAATACCTCCTATGACAGCCGTTCCCGTGCAGATTCCCGCAAACGCCGCAGCAAAGCCCGAAGACAGAACGCCGATTCCTATGCTGAAAAATTCGATGCCGATAACTGCCATCAGCCAGCCTGTAACTGCCGATGTCCAGCCTGCAGCCGCACCGCAGACTCCGAAGACCTCCATCAGCGTTCCGGAAACCTTTCCTTTTGGGTTCCGGACTACCGGAAGCTGCCGCCTTTTTTCTTTCCGGTATAGCTTCGTATAATCCGCAGCCTCCTGCACGGAACGGCGCACTTCATCCATGGCGTCTTCCACCGTTCCCTTTATGTTCTCCTGCAAATCCTTTATTTCTTTCGAATTGACGAACATATCTATTCTCTTCCCTATTTCCATGCCCCAATCGGAAAAATCCTTATCGTTCATAACCTTTTGCAGTATCCTTTCTGCCGCTTCTATCCTTTCCGTCCTTTTGCCGTTCTTCTCAGCACACTGCTTCGCCGTCATGTTCCATCAGTGTTACGGATAAAATCTCTTTCCTGCCTTCCAGTTCCTTTAACAATTCCTTTCCCCTGTCTGTCCGCAGTTCCACAATCATATGCAGTTTGTCCCTGGTCAGATTCCTTGACTTCACCTTGCTGTATCTGCTGTATTGCTTTACTGTATCCAAAATCCCGTCTTCCGCATCCAGATTCACTACATTCAGCACCAGCAGCATCGGCGCCCGTACAATCTGCAGCCGGTCCAAAACAAGTGTCATGACTGTAATGACTAACGATGCCATCACTGCCAGTTCGCCCAATCCCGCCCCGCAGATGATTCCCACGCTAATGGACCAAAACAGAAATGTAAGATCCATCGGGTCCTTCACTGCCGTCCGGAACCGGATAATGGACAGGGCACCTACCATGCCAAGCGATATGACGATACTGGACTGCACGGCCAATATAATGGCTGCCACAATCACCGGAAGCACCGCCAGCGAAACATTGAACTGTTTGGAATAAAATGCCTGTCTGCTCACAAAACGGTAAACCAGATAAATATAACTGCCAAGCGCTACTGCCAATGCAAAAACCATCACCATTTCAATAAAACCCAAATCGGTATTGGAAAATCCCTCTATAAATGATTTCTTAAAAATATCGCCGAAATTCATCGTCATGCTCCTTCCCATATGCCCATTTTCAATGGATTCCCTGCCAGACGGCAGAGATAATATTTGGAAAATGATATCCGCTCCAGACTTACCACCTGCATCATCTGCCTTATCACATCCGGAAGGTATTCATCATATTTAACTTCCAGCAGATGACATCCCCGTTCCAAAATGGGAATTGCCATAATATCCGTCTCCATGAACCTGTTCGTTTCCGGGCAGCCGCATATATTCCTGTCTATGGTAATACGCACATTTCCTTCCGGATATACATAAGGCACCCTGTCATACTCCACAATAACCGCAGGCTGCAAAAGCATCCTCTCCCGCGCCGCCTCAAACCGGTTCCGGACGCTGCTTCCCGGCGTACTGTCCGTTCCGTAAGCAACCGGCTCCTCCGCCAGAATCCTTCTGACCTCTTCCGGACTCAGTATGCAGCTTTCCTTCCGTATCCTGTCCCTTACCCTGTGCTTGATTTCCAAATGAAAAACCCCGTCCATTCCCTGCCGGTAAGAACGTATCCTGTATTTTTTCCGGCAGTCCAGTCCGTCCTGTTTCTGTTTTACGGCGCTGTTGTCATAATCATCAAAATAAAGGCTCCTCACTGTATAAAATCCTGCGCTCCCGCTGTGGCGGTCTTTTTCCATCAGACATCCCAGCTGATCCTCTAAAAGCTCTATCTGCATCTGTGTACACAAAAATTTCAGTTCATGCCTGTACCGGCCATCCTTCCTACCGTCCATTCCCTCTCCATTCTGCTTTTCGGCCAGCCGTCTGCCATTTCTGCCTATACCATAATATCACACCACTGATACACATTACAAGCAATATCAAAGGAAAACGGTACCGGATTACAAATTCCACAGCGCCTGTTTCCTCCCCGGCTGCCTCCGGCTCCGTCTGCCCTTCCTCCTCCCAATCTGATTCCTGTCTCTCCAGCGCAGGAAATTCGCTTACCTCCCGCTTCCCTGCCAAATCTTCCGTATAACAGGAATCCATGACTGCCAGCTTCTCCGTCAGATAGTTTTCCAGATACTCCACATGTTCTTCCAGGGAAGCGCTTTCCATGAAAACGCTCCTCGCCCCTGTAAAACGCTTTGCGTCCATATCTATGGATGCCCGTATCGCCTGCACCCTTTCCCTGACCCCGCCCTCTGCCAGCTCTGCCAACACCGGCCGGAAGCATTCTCTGTACTCTTCTTCCGCCATCCGGCAGAATTCCTCCTGCTCATACAGCCTCGCATACCAGCGGCTCAGATTATTATAATTCAAATCATAGTCTATTACAAAAAGAGATTCCGCTTCCTTTACAATTCCTCTGCCCATCGTATTGTCCATATCCCATACCGGCCCGTCATACAGCATCTCTTTTTCCAAATCCAGATACATATAATGGCTTGTGTAACCAAAGTCCATATCCTGCAGAATATCCTCCATCACGAACATCTTTGCAAAAGAAACCAGGTCCATCTTCTCCGCCGGTACATCCCCCTCTTCCATCCTCCGGCTGAATTCGTCAAAAAACCTCTGCACCCCGTCCACATCCCTGTCCCTTTCGGGCGCATGAATGACAATCGGCTGGTCATTGGACAGCATGATATAAGCCGCTTCCTCCGCCGCCCGTTCCCTGTAATCGATTTCCAGTAAATAATTATCCCCTATATCCATGCGGTTCTTTCCCACCTGGATTTTTTCCATCACCTGATACAGCCCCATATACTCATCATTGATATACAGTTCCGCAAAACGGCTGTCGCCTGCGTATGCAATCCCGCCCGCCGCCGCCAGTTCAAAACCTATCTGATTTCTGATGTAGGCGCCGTCATAATAATTGGCACATAACACCCAGCTTTTCGCCGCTCCCATTCCCAGCAGTTCTTCTTCATCACTTAATTTCACGATAAATGATTTCTTCTCCGCATCCCATGATGTATTGCCCCTGCCGGCAATACTGTCCACTTTCGCCACACAGTCCGTCTTTCCTCCGGCATTCACGACCTGCATGTAACCACTTTCATAATTTCCCTTCCGCGAAAGGATATAGTCCATATTTCCGGAAGCTGTAGCCAGCCTGATAACCGGAAGGTCCGAACCCCGCATAAATACCACCCCTGAGTATTCGGGTTCCTTTCCCTCCGTCCTAAACTCCATTTGGTACGTCTTTCCTAACTCAATACTGCCTAAAACATCACCATCCCGGAATGTTACCTTTTCCCCGTTCTCCCCATCGGACTGCATGAGCAGTTCCTGCTGCCGTCCCATCTGCAGCCGCACATCCTCTGCCCGTACATATCCGGGCAGACAGAAATACAGGGTTCCTTCCGAATAAAACCCCTTTACTCTCTCTTTGTCTGTTCCCTGCCCGTATTGAAGGGAAAAAGAAAGTCCGCTGTCCTTTCCTTCCGCGTCTCCCCCTCCTGCTCCCCGTATTCCCAAAACAACCAGCAAAACCAGCGCCAGCAGACTGATACCTAACAATCCGTTTTTCATTCCGGAAAATTTAATTGCCATAGCCACCATACCTCTGTTATCCGAAAAAAATAATTCCTTTCAAGCATATCACATGTCAAGTACTTTTTCTATTTTTATTTTCTTCTGAAACCCGTGTATGATTCATGCTAAACGCAAATTGAGCAGGACGGGAAGGTTTCTCTCCCTGCTCGCCGCGCGGGGCATCCGTCAGCTCTGCTGACACACTTCCTTTGGATGCCCCTGTGCATAAAAAAGCCGGGGACTATCCCCGGCCTCCTGCTTTTTCTGCCTTTTTTATTCCCGCGGCTACAGTTCTTTCAGTTCCCGCATCCGGCAACTTCTTTCGCCATGCCCAGCATCTCATCCGCACTGATGGAAAGGTCGAAACCGTTTATCGAATACACTTTCCCGTCCTTTATCCACCCTACATAGTAAGCCTGCTGCACCTCCGTATCCTGACCGCCGTCATAAGCAATCTGAAGCTTTCCGCTTTCCATACCTGCCTTATCCTCTTCGGTTATCTCATAATCATCCGGAACCGTTTTATAAGTATCCCTGGAATAATAAAAGGTTATGCCGTTTTCCTGCTCCACTTTATCCCACGCACTGTATTCGAACATCATCGCTTCGGATTCGCACGAATACAGCTTCCTGACGAGGAATAAAACATCATCCTCCCCTTTCCTGTATTTCAGGTTAATGCCTTTCTGCGTTTCTTCTTTCTGCCCGGCCTGATTCCGTACCACCTCATCCGAAATACGGATTCCGCCGTCCAGCACAAAGCCATTGCTGAACGTTTCTACCGCATCTATCCGGTATCCGACTTTTTCCTCTGCTTTCGCCAAATCTGTGAAGTTTTCATAATCAGCCCTGACAGATGTACTTCCTGTATAACTTTTTATTCCTGTTCCTGCTATACATACCATTCCTGCCAAAAGACAGGCTGCTGCCACTCCGATTGCCACTTTTTTCATATTAAAACGACTCATACTGCGTTCCTCCTTCATGAATGTCCCAAGCCGGTTGTCAATCCGCCCTTTCAGCTCTTTTGAGGCTTCGATACGCTTACTCATACTGCCCAAAACTTCCGCTATTTCCGCATCCATCCTGTCCCATTCCTTTCTTTTCTTACAAAAGATAAAGTTCACGCTTTTTTTCATCTTCTCCGCCTCCTTCTTTCCATGCCAGACTCTTCCTGAGCTTTTTTCGTGCTGTAAAAAGCCTCGACTTTACCGTTCCCTCCGTACATCCCAGTACTTTTGCGATTTCCCGCATGGACATTTCATTGTAGTAAAACATAACCACTACTGCCCTGTGTTTGAAATCCAACGCCTGTACTGCGCTGTACACCATTTGTTCCTCCTCCGTGCGGATAATCCGGTCCAGGGAAGTAATTCCATCCGTTGCATCTGTCCGCATACCCACATCTTCATCCGGTATCTCGCGCTTCCGTTTCTTTATCTGCCGATACGCCGTCCGGTACAGAATCTGAAAAAGCCACGGTTGAAACCCTTCTTCCTTTTTCAGTTCACCGATATGCAGATAGCATTTCACAAACGTTTCCTGCACGATATCCTCAGCATCATCCATCTGTCCGCTGACCAGATATGCCATACGCAGAAGTATATTCTTATATTTTTCGTACAAGGCATCAAAGGCGGCTTTGTCCCCGGCCTTCAGCTGCCGTACCAGTTCTGTTTTCTCCACGGCTGTCCCTCCCGTTTCCTTCCGATAGCTATCTGACTATAAGAGCCGGTAAATGTGCCAATGGTTCATTTTATTTTTCGTTTGTTGGGAATTTTTTAGAAAGAGTCAGCGCCCCGCTGCCTTGCAGCCGGGCGCTGACCCTCCTATAATAATTCTTCTGCCATTGCAGCCAGCAGTTCTTCCGTTGTATTTAACAAATTCTCTGCATCCCTCTCTACCATACCGCATTTTTTATAGCGGAGCAGGAACTCCGGAACGCCTTTGGCATTGAAAGAGAGCTTCGGATATTTCTTCAGCAATGCCGGTATGTTCTGTGTCATAATTTCGGCATTGGAAGTCATGATAAAACGGATTTCTTCATTTTTGCCGCGGATTTCCGACATGTACAGTTTGTGCGCCTGCACACGGACGAGTGCAATACGCAGTAAGTTGTCTACGGACTTCGGAATTTCACCGAAACGGTCCAGCAGCTCTTCCTTCATATCTTCATTCTCTGCATGGTTTTCAATTCCGGCAATCCTCTTATAAATATCCAGTTTCTGAAATTCATTGACGATATAGGATGGCGGGATAAAGGCATCCACATCCAAATCCACAGTGGTATTAAAGTCTTCCCCCGTCCGGATGCCTTTTAAGTTTTTGACCGCTTCATTCAGCATCTTGCAGTACAAATCATAGCCGACTGCCTGCATATGGCCATGCTGTCTGGCGCCCAGCAGGTTCCCTGCGCCCCGGATTTCCAAATCGCGCATGGCTATCTTGAAACCGCTTCCCAAATCAGTGAATTCCCGGATGGCTGCCAGGCGTTTTTCCGCTACTTCTCTTAAGAGCTTATCCCTTCTGTACATAAGGAACGCATATGCGGTACGATTGGAACGCCCTACCCTGCCGCGAAGCTGATAAAGCTGGGATAGCCCCATATTATCAGCATCGTGAATAATCATCGTATTGACATTCGGGATATCCAGCCCCGTCTCTATAATCGTAGTGGACACCAGTACATCAATTTCCCCGTCGATGAATTCATACATGATTTTCTCCAGTTCATGTTCCTTCATCTGCCCGTGTGCAAAGGCTACATTTGCCTCCGGCACCAGCGCTGCGATTCTGGCTGATATATCCGCTATGTTGTTCACACGGTTGTAGACATAATATACCTGTCCGCCCCTGGACAATTCTCTGACAATTGCTTCCCGCACCATCTCTTCGTTGTATTCCATTACATAAGTCTGGATAGGCAGTCTGTCTTCCGGCGCTTCTTCCAACACGCTCATATCGCGGATTCCAATCAGGCTCATATGAAGGGTTCTCGGTATGGGCGTTGCGGTCAGTGTCAGCACATCTATGTTTTCTTTCATTTTCTTAATCTTTTCCTTATGCGCTACACCGAAACGCTGTTCTTCATCTATAATCAAAAGCCCTAAATCCTTGAATGCCACATCTTTCGACAACACTCTGTGCGTGCCGATTACAATATCTACCATTCCTTTCTGCAAGTCTTCCACCGTTTTCTTTATTTCTGCCGGTGTACGGAACCGCGACATCAAATCCACTCTTACCGGGAAATCTTTCATTCTCTGTACGAAAGTATTATAGTGCTGCTGAGCCAGAATCGTAGTGGGTACCAGATAAACCACCTGCTTGCCTTCCTGTATCGCCTTAAACGCTGCACGGATTGCAATTTCCGTTTTGCCGTACCCCACATCCCCGCAAATCAGGCGGTCCATGATTTTCCTGCTTTCCATATCCGCCTTGGTATCTGCAATTGCCGCCAGCTGGTCCTCTGTTTCCTCATAGGGGAACATTTCCTCGAATTCCTGCTGCCATACAGTATCTTTCCCGTAGACATAGCCCTCCTGCTGCTGTCTTGCAGCATATAATTCCACCAAATCTTTCGCGACCTCATTGACTGCACCCCGGACTTTGCTCTTGGTCCGGTTCCATTCTTGTGTCCCCAGCTTGTTCAGTTTCGGCCTGTGAGCGTCCGCAGATGCATATTTCTGGATGATATCCAAACCTGTTGCGAGGATATAAAGATTTCCTCCATCCCGATACTCTATCTTGATATAATCCTTGACGACCTTTTCTACTTCTACTTTTTCGATGCCCCTGTAAATACCTAATCCATGGCTTTCATGCACCACATAATCCCCGACCTTTAAATCCGCAAAGTCGTTGATTTTCTGCCCCTCAAATTTTTTCTTCTTCCGCTTTTTCTTCTTTTCGGCTCCGAAGATATCACTCTCCGATATCACCACAAATTTAATCAGGGGGTATTCAAATCCCTTTGCTGCATGACCATAGAAAGTCATGATTTCCCCGGGCTGTATCTCCCGGAACGGGTCCTCACTGTAAAAAACGGTCAGTTCCTCATCCCGCAAATCCTCTGCCAGCCGCTTCGCCCTCGTCCGCGAACCGGATAAAAGCAGAACACGGAATCCGTTCTTCCTGTATCGTTTCAAATCCTTTACCAATGCCTCGAAACTGTTATTATAAGAAGCAACGCTTTTCGCGCCGATATCAAACTTCCGTCCTGCCTTAAGCAGCGTATTCGTCCTGTCAATTGCCGACAGCATTACCGTCCGGTAGGATGCCATCCTGGCCGCCACTGTTTCCGTCCCGAACAGGATATCCGTTTGTACAGGCAGCGCATACCCCTTTTCCAGACGATGCAGCATACTCTCACGGAATTCAAGCTCCACTGCATCGGCATGTTCTTTCACCCGCGCCGGTTCATCGATGAAGATGCCGCATTTTTCTTTGTCGAATAATTCTATAAACGATACTGTCTCCGGATAGAAACAGCGGATATAGCTTTCCAGGTTCACAGAAGTACGCAGTTCCAGCAACTGTTCTTTCAGTTCCTTAACCTGAAGGGTAATGCGGTGCGCTTCTTCTGTCTTGAATTCCTCCCTCAGCTTATCGCTGCACGCCTTTGCCTCTGCCTCTATCCGCTCCATTCCGTGTCTTAACTCGTCCTGCGTCAGCGACATTTCCGTCGCCGGATAAATACGGATGGATTGAAGCTTCTCTATGGAACGCTGGCTCAGGATATCGAAACTGCGGATGGATTCCACTTCCTCCCCCCAAAGTTCGATTCGATAGGGATTTTCTTCTGTCAGGTCAAATATATCCACAATCCCGCCCCGTATACTGAACTGCCCCGGCGCCTCCACCTGATAATTCTTCTCATAGCCCATTTCCACCAGCTGTCCGGCTAATTCCTGCTCATTGACGGCAGACTGCTGATTGATGGATATCACATTTCTTTCCAATACCCCCAAAGGAACCTGCGGCGTCATCAGACTTCCAAAAGTAGTCACCACTGTCAGCGGCCGCCCCTCCATCAGCCTGCGCAGTGCCTTAATCCGTTCCTTTACCAACTGATTCCCGTGGACATCCGCCTGATAAAAAATCAAATCCTTTGCCGGATATATAATGACATTTTTATCATAAAGCTGATAATCCTCATAGATTTCCCTTGCTCTCAGGTCATTGGATGCAACAATGATTTTGTACTTTAAGTTCAAACCATCACTCAGACCGTAAATCATATGCATTTTCTGCGAATCCACACATCCGGTCAGTGCCACGGCCCTGCCTGCCTTCTTTAAATAACCCTCAATCTCTTCAAACTCCCCCAGCTCGTGCAGCGGGGCTGTAAATGTCCTCATTTCCTTAATCTGCTCCTTCTGTTACGATTCACTCCAATCCGCCTCTCCCGTCAGCTCTCCGGCCGGGAGAGCGGGGTCTTTCCGTCTTCTTTTGCCTGTACCTTGCGGTTAAATTCATTCATCGCCGCGTCCGTTCCCTCTGTCAGCATCAGCTCCACTGCACGCACCGCCTTTTTTACCGCATCCTGCATGGCAGCCTTTTCTTCCTTATTAAAATGTCCCAGCACCCAATCAGCCAAATCATAATCTTTCGGCTTTTCTCCCACTCCCATGCGGATTCTCCGGAAATTTTCCGTTCCCAGCATTTTAATGATATTCTTTAACCCGTTATGCCCTCCGGCGCTTCCCTTCTTTCTAACCCGGAGCTGTCCCGGCGGCAGGCTGATATCGTCGGATATCACAATCAGGTCCTGCTCCGCATCCGCCTTATAATAATCGACTACCATCCGCAGACTCTCCCCGCTCAGATTCATAAATGTCAGCGGTTTCACCAGTACTGCCTTCTGCCCCTCAATATAGCCCTTTCCAATCATTGCCTTGTGCTTTAATTCCAACACACTAATATTATATTTTTCCGCCAAAGCCTCTATCACTTCATAACCTGCATTATGGCGGGTATTCTCATACTCTTTCCCCGGATTACCCAGTCCCGCTATTATATACATACCAGTTTTCCTTTCTTTCCGAATACATCGCAGCCCACAACGACAAGCCACGACACTATGCCGTGACTTCTTTCTTCCGCCCTGTTTCATTGATTCTAACACAGGTTTGTTTTCATCACAATGTATTTTTTTCAAATCTTCTTGACACAATCTTCCTTTTCATCGTATATTATATCTAATTAGAACTGTTCTATATAGATATGACATGGAGGATGATAGCTGTGGACACAAACGGCGGCTTTTACATAACGCAGATTAAACAGCTGCAGGGCAGGATTTTCGAACGCCTTTTAGTGAAATACGGACTGGATATCAGCGGTGGTCAGGGCAGTATCCTGTTCATTCTCTGGAAAGAAGACGGTCTGACCATCAGTGAAATCAGCAGCCGCACCTCCCTTGCGAAAAATACCGTTTCAATTATCATCGACGGAATGGTTGCCAAAGGCATCGTTACCCGTACCAGCAATCCGCGCAACCGCCGCCAGAGTATCATTTCCCTTACGGACAACGCAAAAAACATGAAAGATACGTACGACGCAGTCTCGAAAGAAATGGGGCTCCTGTTTTATGACGGTTTTACTCCCGACGAGATTACCGTGTTTGAAAGTTACTTATCAAGGATTCGGCAGACATTGACAAAAAAAGAGCAGGAATTAAAAGGAGGTACAGACCATGACAATTCAGGCAATTGAAGATTTCATCAGCAAACAGAAAACAGCATTTATCAGTTCCATAGATGCAGAAGGATATCCTAATACCAAAGCAATGTTTGCTCCCCGCAGGATTGAGGCAGGCGGCATTTACTACTTTTCCACCAACAAATCCTCTCTACGCACGGAACAATATCTGGAGAACCCGAAAGCCAGTGTCTATTTCTATCAGAGAGGACGCTTCAAATACACAGGCATCATGCTCGTCGGTACAATGGAAGTCCTGGAAGACCATGACTCGAAAGCATCCATATGGCAGACAGGCGACACCATGTACTATCCACAGGGCATCGATGACCCTGATTATTGTGTCCTCAGGTTCACCACTATACGGGGACGCTATTACCAGAGCCTTAAAAAAGGAGATTTCACTTTTTAATTTCCTTACGCACTCCTGTTCAATCGAGTAGGGAAGGTTTCTCTCCCTGCTCTCCGCGCGGGGTGCGTGCTGCACAGCAGCTAATTTCCTTACGCACTCCTGTGCATAAAATACGGGTACCGTTTCATTACGGTACCCGTTCTTACATTTTTATAAATTTCACTGACAAAAAGTAATACGATTACTATCCCTCCACATCCGGCTCCAGCAGCGCCCTCTCGTAGCCTTCCAGTATTATGTCTTGTATCCGCTCCCGGGTATCCGAATTGATGGGATGAGCAATATCCCTATATTCCCCATCTGTCGTTTTCTTACTCGGCATTGCAATGAAAAGTCCTTTCTCGCCTTCAATCACTTTAATATCATGAACTACAAATTCTTCATCAAGAGTGATTGATACGATAGCTTTCATCTTACCTTCCTTTGCAATCTTCCGTACTCTAACATCTGTAATCTGCATGCCGTATCCCCCTTGGATATCATATGGTCTGAATAGTTTCATTTAATATTATAACATTACATTACGTATCTGTCACTATGCTCTACTACTATTTTAATTCCGTCTTCCCCTTTATGGTATGAGTTCGCACGGATTGTATCCCTGCTTTCCACGATGCAATTCTCAATATGTGTATTGTCACCTATATAAACGTCATTCAGTATAATAGAATTCTTAATATAACAATTATTGCCGATGTATGTCTTCTTGAAAATAACAGAATCCTCTACGGTTCCATTCACAATACAGCCGCTGGAAATCAAGCTGTTCCTTACATGCGCACCCACATTATACTTTGCAGGCGGAAGGTCATCCACCTTGGAGTAAATATCCGGATACTGTTTGAAAAAATAATCCCGTATTTCCGGTTTCAGAAAATCCATATTGGTATTGAAATAATCCTGCACCGATGCTATGTTGCTCCAGTATTCCTTCATTTTATAACCGTAAATCCTCTTTAAGCTCTTATAACGGATTAGAATATCCTTTACAAAATCGTGACGTTCTTCCTCCATTCCCTTCTCAATCATCTCGATGAGCTGGCGCCTTCTGACTACATAAATACCGCAGGAAACGGTATTTGACTTCGCTACGATAGGCTTTTCCTCAAAATCTTCAATACGGCATTCTTCGTTCATCTTAATAACACCGTACCGTCCTACGTCAGTGCCTGCCGGCATGTCCCTGCATACTACCGTAATATCTGCTTTACGCTCAATATGATATTCCAGTATTTTATTATAATCCATCTTATATACACAGTCGCCAGAAGTAATCACTACATACGGCTCATGACTGTTTTTCAGGAAAAACAGGTTCTGGGCAATGGCATCCGCCGTCCCCCGGTACCAAAAGTTGCTCTCTGCCGTAACGGCAGGCGTAAATACAAACAAACCGCCCTGCTTACGTCCGAAATCCCACCACTTCGATGAACTGAGATGTTCATTCAGGCTTCTCGCATTGTACTGGGTAAATACCGCAACCTTATGTATATGAGAGTTCGACATATTACTCAGTGCAAAATCAATACCTCTGTAACTTCCGGCGATTGGCATTGCACAAACGGCGCGTTTCTGGGAAAGTTCTTTCATCCTGTGATTATTACCACCTGCTAAAATAATACCTATTGCTCTCACTATTCATCACCTGCCTTAATTAATGTTTTTCCACTTGGGAGATAGCAGTTTTCATAATCATCCGGTGCTGTAACACCGAAAATCACAGAATTCTTCCCTACCGTTACTCCGTTTGGAATCACGCTTTTCTCACCGACTGTTACCATTCCGTTATTATATATATTCGGATCGGTTTCATTAGGCGCTTCCTCTCCGATACCCAGTCTGACATTATCTCCGATTGTCACATTCTCCGCAACAATGGACTTGTTGAGTTCACCATTCTGACCAATGCTGGTTTCATTCATGATAATGGAATCCCTGACCACGGTTCCTTTCCCTATCGTAACTCCGCATCCGATAACAGAATTGTACACTTCGCCGTAAATCTCGGAACCTTCTCCGATAATACTCTTTTCAATTACGCTTTCCGGAGAAATATACTGCGGAGGAAGAATCATGCTGCGTGTATAAATCTTCCAATATTCTTCATAAAGATTAAATTCCGGAACAATGTTGATGAGTTCCATATTGGCTTCCCAATAGGAGCTTAAAGTCCCGACATCTTTCCAGTAGCCGTTAAATTCATAAGCATAAAGCGGCGCTCCGTTTTTATGGCAGTATGGGATAATATGCTTACCGAAATCCAGCGACGGCTGCTCTGCATTGACAATCAGCGCATCCCGCAAAGTTTTCCAGTTAAAAATATAAATGCCCATGGATGCCAGATTACTTCTGGGATTCTGGGGTTTTTCTTCAAAATCCGTAATCTTTTTATTTTCATCGGTAATCATGATACCGAAACGTTTCGCCTCCTCCATCGGAACCGGCATAACAGCAATTGTCACTTCGGCATTGTTTTCCTTATGGAAATCAAGCATCACCTCATAATCCATCTTGTAAATATGGTCGCCGGAAAGTATCAGCACATAATCCGGATTAAAACCGTCGATATAATCCATATTCTGGTATATGGCATTCGCCGTACCTGTATACCATTCGCTATGGGCGCTCTTCTCATAAGGAGGCAGAACAGTTACGCCGCCAATATTTCTGTCCAAATCCCACGGAATACCTATTCCGATATGAGTGTTCAAACGGAGCGGCTGATACTGGGTAAGTACACCTACCGTATCCACTCCGGAATTAATGCAATTGCTGAGCGGAAAGTCTATAATCCTGTATTTTCCGCCGAAAGCCACCGCCGGCTTTGCCACTTTTGACGTCAGAACTCCCAACCGGCTACCCTGTCCGCCAGCCAGCAGCATGGCAATCATTTCTTTTTTAATCATGTCATCACCTCTTAATTAGTCAACTTATACAAGTCACTATATAATGTTTTTTAATTATACCATATCATGATAGAAAAGTGAATATTTTTTACAAAATATCTTTTTCTTTTTGGTAGATTTTATGTACTATTTTTACAATATTTCCACCTTTTTTATTATTCTTTTGTTTGTTTTATATACTTTTTTAATTATTCTCCTCCTCTTGTTTTTTTTCACCATGCCTGTATAATAAATATGAACACGCATTTACCGGATAAGCCATGCCGATGGATTCCTGAATTTGTAACCGTTCAGCCTTCTGCCGAACGGTTGCCGGAATTTCCATATTTATGAATTCATCCGTTTACATATCCGGAATTTGCATATAATATAAAGATAGAATAAAGAACAGGAAGTGCATCCATGTATAAAATAGACTTTAACCATCCAATCCACATATACTTCATCGGCATCGGCGGCATCAGCATGAGCGGTCTTGCCGAGATTCTCCTGACAGAAGGCTTCCGTATATCCGGCTCCGATACGAAACGCTCCGAACTCACAGAGTCCCTTGAAAAAAAAGGCGCCTCCATTTACTATGGACAGCAGACAGCCCATCTGACACCGGATATCGACCTGGCAGTGTACACCAGCGCTATCCATCCGGACAATCCGGAATACATCGCCATGAATGAACTTCGCATCCCCAGCTTAAGCCGCGCAGAGCTTTTAGGGCAGATGATGAAAAATTACAAGATTCCGGTTGCAGTAAGCGGAACCCACGGCAAAACTACCACAACCTCCATGATTGCGGAAATACTTTTGGAAAACAACAGCGACCCTACCCTGTCCATCGGCGGTATTTTCAAAGATATCGGCGGCAATATCCGCATAGGCAAGTCCGATTATTTTGTAACCGAAGCATGTGAATACACAAATAGCTTTTTAAGTTTTTTCCCGAAAATCGGAATCATACTGAACATAGAAGAAGACCACCTCGACTTTTTTAAGGATATTCATGATATCCGCCATTCTTTCCACCGTTTTGCCGAACTTCTCCCCGAAGACGGCGCCCTGATTATCAACGGCGACATTGAACGCCGTGAAGAAATCACACAGGGACTTAACTGCCGTATTATTACCTATGGCACTTCCGACGACTGCGATTATTACTGTTCGGACATCTCTTACGACGGTTATGCACATGCTGTTTTTACGCTGCACGGCCCCGGGCAGGACAGGGAACAGCTTGCGCTGGCAGTTCCCGGAGAGCATAATGTCTCCAATGCCATGGCCGCAGTTGCCCTTGCCGACCTGCTTGGAATTGAAAGGCGTACTGTGAAAAAAGCATTACTGCACTTCACCGGCACTGACCGGCGTTTTGAATACAAGGGCAAGAAAAACGGATTCACTATAATAGATGATTATGCGCATCATCCCACAGAAATTACTGCAACTTTAAAGGCCGCGGTAAATTACCCCCATAATACTTTATGGTGCGTATTCCAGCCTCATACCTTCACGCGGACAAAAGCGTTTCTGCCGGAATTTGCCAGGGCGCTGCTGCACGCGGACAAAATCGTGCTGGCAGACATTTATGCGGCAAGGGAAACAGATACGCTTGGCATCAGTTCCAAAGACCTGCTGGACGAAATCCTCCGGCTGGGCGGAGAATGCTATTATCTTCCTTCCTTTGAAGCCATTGAAAATTTTTTATTAAAAAACTGCCAAAAAGATGACCTGTTGATAACTATGGGGGCTGGAGATGTGGTAAAAATCGGCGAAAATCTGCTTCAAAAATAGCTTTCCACAATATCCACAGAATTCGGACGAAAACTTCTTTCAAATTCTGTGGATATTCTTATTTTTTTATATTGAAAATCCCTTTTCATCCAATCCGCATTTTATCTGTATTTTCCCATTTTCTTACATGACTGGAAATTTCTTTTCCGCAATTATCCACAATATCCACATCTTCCACAATCGGCATATTTGGCGTATTTACGGCATTTTCCGGCAAATTGACTATTCCTTTTTAAAAACGGTTATGATATAATTCAATTTGCTTTGGATTTGGAATCCATGATTCAAAACATACATTATATATGGAAACGGGTGGGGCATATGGACCATTTAAGGATTTATAAAGACAATTACACGGATGCAACTGCAGTATCCAATATTTTTATTGACGAATATATGAAGGATGCAAATGATGCACAGCTCAAAGTTTATCTTTACCTCATTCGTATGCTGAATGCCAGCCAGCCCATCAGCATATCCGATATCGCAGATAAATTCAACCATACAGAAAAGGATGTTCTCCGTGCGCTCAGATATTGGGAGAAAAACCGTCTGCTTTCTTTGGAATACGATGAAGAGCGGAATCTGTCCGGAATCCATCTTCTTGATTTAACCCGCCCCAGGGAAACCGCCGTATCCGTTTCCCCGGCTCCGGTTGTAACACTTGTTTCCAAACCGGCTGCACAGGATGCAAATACCTATACAAAACCGGCTTATACACTGGATCAGCTAAAAGCTTTCAAATCTGATGAAACGACTTCACAGCTCTTATTTATAGTGGAGCAATATATCGGTAAAACGCTGACCCCCTCCGAAATCAAAACCATTTTTTTCATTTCGGACAAGCTCGGTTTCTCCGTTGATTTAATTGACTATCTGGTACAGTATTGTCTGGAACGGGGCAAGAAAGACTTCCGTTACATAGAAAAAGTAGCGGTCAGCTGGGCACAGGAAGGCATCACTACACCGGAGCAGGCCGAAAAAAAAGCCTACAAATATGAAAAAATCGTATATGATATTATGAAAGCGCTGGGGAAAAACAGCTCCCCTACCGATAAAGAAGCGGCTTATGTCAAACATTGGACCAAAACGCTTGGATATGGCATAGATGTTATTTCCGTCGCCTGTGAACGTACAGTCCTTGGCACGGACAAGCACCGTTTTGAATATGCGGACAGCATACTGAACAGCTGGCACCATGCCGGCGTTCACCATTTGAGCGATATCGCCAAAGCGGATGAAACATTTAAACGGACGAAGGTCCCTCAGACACGCACCGGCCAGACCAACAAATTCAACCAGTTCAAACAGAACAGTTATGACTTTGATGCCCTCGAAAAAGAACTTCTTCGAAATTAAAAAGAGACACGGGAAACGCCATAGCAGGATAAGATGAAACTATGAAAAAGGAGAAATCGGAATGTCGTTAAGCAACAGCCAGTACGATTCCATTATCCGTACATATGAAGAAAAACAGAACAGGAACCGCTATATGCTGGAAGAACGCCGTACTTACGTCTACCGGCATATCGACGGCTACAAAGAATTGGAAGACTCCACTTCTTCCCTATCCGTAGAACAGGGAAAAAAGCTTTTGGAAGGCGATGACTCCGCCCTTACGGAACTAAGACAGCTCCTTAGGAACCTTACGGACGCCAAGAAGGGATTGCTGCTCTCTGCCGGTCTTCCGGCCGACTATCTGGAACCTGTTTATGACTGCCCCGATTGCAGGGATACCGGATATATCAACGGCAGGAAATGCCACTGTTTCAGACAGGCGGAAATTTCCCTTTTATATGAGCAGTCCAATATCAGCCGTCAGCTGGAAAAAGAAAATTTTTCCACCCTTTCTTATGAATATTATCAGGGCGAAGACCTGCGCCGCTTTCAGGGAGCTGTCGAAGCAGGCAAAAAACTTATAGAAAATTATGATTTCGACTACCATAATTTATTCTTTTATGGTACAGTGGGTACAGGCAAATCATTTCTTTCCGGCTGTATTGCAAAAGAATTGATTGAGACAGGTCATTCCGTTATCTATTTCAGCGCTGTCCGGTTTTTCGAAACGCTGTCTCAGATTTCCTTTGATTATAAAAATAAAGATGAACTCCATGGCATGTACGACGACCTGTATCAGTGTGATTTGCTTATCATTGACGATTTGGGAACAGAACTGACCAACAACTTTGTTACCACACAGTTATTTTCCTGCCTGAACGAGAGACATATGCGCAGAAAACCCACTATTATTTCCACCAATTTATCGCTGGAGGAACTAAGGAACCGTTATTCAGACAGGATATTTTCCCGTATCATGAGTAATTACCAGGTATATAAACTGTCCGGCCCGGACATTCGGATTCATAAGAAATTAAACAAATAAAAACACATTATAACGCAAATACGGAAAGTGAGGACTACATGGCTAGACGTGAAGAAAAGAGAAATCTGGAAACCATCCCCGTCGGTTCCCTTGGCATCATCCCTTTGGAGGGATGCAAATCATTAGGCGAGAAAGTCGACCGTTTTCTTGTCAAATGGAGAACGGAACGCGAAAGCGAACACAAAGCCAGCCTTGCATTTGCCGGATATCAGCGCGATTCCTATATTTTAAATGCTCATGTTCCCCGTTTCGGTTCCGGAGAGGCGAAGGGCATCATTTTGGAGTCCGTTCGTGGTACCGACTTATATATTTTAGTGGATGTGGCAAATTACAGCCTGACCTACTCCCTTGGCGGACATGAAAACCATATGTCTCCCGATGACCATTATCAGGATTTGAAACGCATCATCGCCGCCGTGGGCGGCAAAGCACGAAGAATAACCGTTATCATGCCTTATCTTTATGAAAGCAGACAGCATAAACGGACTGCCAGAGAATCCCTTGACTGCGCATTGGCGCTTCAGGAAATGGTAGCCATGGGTGTAGATAATATCCTCACTTTCGATGCCCATGACCCCCGTGTGCAGAATGCGATTCCCCTTCACGGCTTTGAAACGGTGCAGCCTGCTTACCAGTTCATCAAAGGGCTGTTGAACCATGTAAAAGAATTACAGATAGATTCCGAGCACATGATGGTCATCAGCCCCGATGAAGGCGGTATGAACCGCGCTATCTACATGGCGAATGTCCTCGGGCTGGATATGGGTATGTTCTATAAGCGGAGAGACTACACACGAATCGTGAACGGACGTAATCCCATCGTTGCCCATGAATTCCTCGGAACAAGCGTAGAAGGCAAGGACATGCTTATCATAGACGATATGATTTCTTCCGGCGAAAGCGTCCTTGAGGTTGCCGCGGAACTGAAGAAACGCAAAGCCAAGAATGTCTTCATCTGCGCGACTTTCGGCCTGTTCACCAGCGGTCTGGACCGCTTTGAGAAAGCTTATGAAGACGGAATCATCGACAAGGTGCTTACCACCAACCTGATTTACCAGACACCCGAATTATTATCAAAAGAATGGTACATCAACTGCGATATGAGCAAATATATCGCATACCTCATTGACACACTGAACCATGACGCTTCCATCAGCGACCTGCTGAATCCCAATGAGCGTATCCAGAGTTTCGTTGCAAGATATAAAAGCGGCGAGCTGGATTATCTGGCATAAGTTAAAATATTTCCTCTTTTCCATTCCGGAATACGGTTTAAAAGGCTGCTGCAATTTCATGCAACAGCCTTTTTTATTCACACGCCGATGCAGAGGAAATATGCCACTAAAGTGGCGCATCGGCGGCGCGTGAGTAGGGAGAAAAGCTTCCCTACCCGATTGACTTCTTCGGAAAACAAAAACAGATTTGCTTAGCGTGGTGCGTGTAGAACATATTTTATACCTACATGCACCCATGTAAAAAGTGAATTTGTGGCACATCCCATGCACCACGCTAAGCAAATCTGCATTTTCATTTATATGTAACATATTATAATACTATAATATTTATTTGTCAATACTATTAAAGTAAGTTTTGAGTTATATTCGTGTTATTCTGAAAATAGATTATAAATGATATTATGGTGAAATAAATGGACGTTGCGAAAAGAATCACTCAATTAAGGACCGAAAAAAATATAACAGTCAATAAACTCGCAAATCTTTCCGGCTTATCCCAGGGATTTGTACGTCAGATTGAATTGGACAACCAAAACCCTACGGTAGCATCTTTAAGCCTGATTTGCGAAGCGCTTGATATTTCTTTATCTGATTTTTTTCAGGAGTCAGAGCCTCCTGACAGGCAGAAACTAATTAATAAGTTGAATCAGAATATTTCCTGCCTGACAGATGATGAAATAACTGCACTCATTAAGATTACGGACTCCATGCGTCTGAAAAAGTCAAAGACCCCGCCGCAAGCAGCGGGGCATCAAATTTGAAACGCCCC
>CAMXQE010000014.1 GCA_947246015.1 uncultured Lachnospiraceae bacterium
TTCGCTCTCATATATTCCTCTGGGGCGCTGTACGGTTGGCTGCTGTTTTTTTATTCCAGTTCCGCAGCCATCCTCCCAGCGCCTTTTTCGGCAGAGGAATATCTGCTCGCTTCGCTCTCATATATTCCTCTGGGGCGCTGTACGGTTGGCTGCTGTTTTTTTATTTATTCCAGTTCTGTTTTTCAGTTCTGTTTCTTTACTGTGTCATTGCTGTTACGAAAGCGTCCAGCTTCTCCTGTACGTTGTCTTTTGTTATCTCTTTGCTCCTGATTTCTGTGGGGATTGCATTCGCATAAGTCCAATATCTGGAGCTGAAAGTAGAGTTCGCGGGCTGTGCCACGCTTGCCTTGTTTGCTTCTTCCACTACTACTGTTGCCAAAGGGTCAGCCTTAACTGCTTCACTTTCGCCTGCTGCCATATTTGCAGGAATCTGTGCGGACAGTTCATAACGCATAATCTGATTTTCTTCATTTCCTAAATATGCTGCAAAAGCTACCGCTGCTGCCATATTCGGGGATTTTGCATTTACGCCGATGCATTTGGAACCATAGAAGCCTAAAAGCTGATAATCATTTCCATCCGGATTGAAGGTAGGAATAATTGCCATTCCCAGGTCGTCGCCTAATGCCTCTTTGTATAAATCATAGTTCCATGCGCCGTCGAACCATGCACCGAGTCTGTGGTCGCCTACCAGTTCGGAAACGGAAATCTCACCGTCATATGCGCATTTAGGATTGTTAATCAAATCAATCAGGTAATTCGTAACTGCAACGCCCTTTTCGTTGTTCCAGTCAACACCCGCTGCCAAATCGCTTCCGTCCTTGCCGAAGATGCTCAGGCCGGCACCGTAATAATAGCATCCGAGTTTCCATCCGCCTGCGGACTCAAAGTAAAAATTGTACACATTATCCGCCGTTTCCTTCGCCATGATTTTTTCCAGCGAAGTTACATCCGACTCATCCAGGATTGTTTTATCATAAAACATAAAAAATGTATTATGTGTAAAAGGAATCGCATAGAGCGCGTCATCTACCTTTGCCGTTGCAACTACGGACTCTGCAATCGTTGTATTTACCATTTCTTCTGTTGCACCGCCAAGTCTGGCAATCGCTCCAGCCTCTACCATGGAAGGAAGCTGGTCGCTTGCAAACATGAATACGTCCGCTGCTGCCCCTACATCTTTAAGCAGGGATTCCTGACATTTATCTTCTCCTACGATTTCCGTTGTCCATGTAATATTATACTCCGGATGCTCCGCAGCAAAAGCCGTCTGCTGTTTCTCCATGATTCCCGTATCCACCTGGTTCTGAGGACACCATACCTTTAACGTAATATCCTGTACGTCTCCTGTCTGCCCGGCTGCAGATTCTGCCGGTGCGGAAGAGGATTCTGCCGGTGCGGAAGTACCTCCCTGGGAAGAAGCGTCTCCGCTTCCACATCCTGTTACGGCCGTCATTGTCATTGCAGCCATCAATAATGCAACCATAAACTTTTTCATTCGATTTTCCTCCTTTAAAACATTAAAAGTTTCGTAAAGTTTCTATATGAGATACACTAACATAACAGGGAAATTAAGTCAAGAGTATATTTTGTGCACATTTACTCCATTTCATCCTATTTCAACTGATAATTGTGCACTTTTTATATTGACTCGAAACTTTTAAAAATATAAATTTCGAAACTTCGTTTCTTTCTGTTTCGCTGCTAAAAAATTGCGAAACAGCGGTTTTATTATTTTTTCCCTCAAACCATTTTTCTTACATATCCCGGACTGCTTCCGAAGTTTAGCAGGCAATCTTGTTTTTTCCCCTTTCCCCTGCTATAATTTTCTTATTCCAACCCTTTGCTATTGTAATCTTTAACAAAAATTCATGGGAGAAGAGTGAAAGATTTTTCAAATCTTTCACTCCGCAAGTTTGTGTCTGCGCTGTATCCACAAACTTGATATGCGCAAAAAGCAGCGCAGAAATGAGGAAATAAATGACATGGCTACAATGAATGATATTGCAGAAAAACTGGGGATATCCAAAAGCACTGTTTCCAAAGCCCTGAGCAATGCAACGGATGTCAGTGAAGAAATGCGCAAACGTATATTGGAAACTGCCGTGGAACTCGGTTATGTCAACAAACGCTTACAGAAAAAAGAAAAAAAACTTTGCATCTTAATCGAAAATATGGATTATAATACCCCGAACCAGTTCGGACATGACATTATCCTCGGCTTTAAACAGATGGCAGAACCGGAAGGCTGGACCGTGGATATTGTCCCCATAACCATCAATTTCCAAAAACTGACGCCTTACGGCGTATTCATGATGCAGGAGGGCTATCAGGCATCTTTCATCCTCGGCCTGTCCCTTTTGGACCCATGGATGCAGGAATTCCGCATTTCCCAGATACCTACCGTACTATATGACAATTATATCAAGGAAAACCCTACGATTGCCTCCGTCGGCTGCGACAGTCAGGAAGGCTATGAACTTGCGGTCCGGCACCTGATGAAACTCGGACATAAAAAAATAGGGCTGATATCCGGCCCTTTGGACTCCTACATCCTTAAGGCAAGATACAACGCCTACATTAACGCATTGCATAAATACGGACTGGAAGTAAACGAGAATTACATCGGGCTTGGATATTATGTAGCAGAGTCCACAAGAGAATATATTCCGAAACTGCTTAATCAGGGAGTCACCGCCATCCTGTTTTCGCATGATGTGCGTGCCATTTCCGCCATCACCGAATGCAAGGACAGGGGCGTCCGCATCCCCGAAGATATCAGCATCGTAGGATTCGACGATTTACCCATGACCGCCTATACCATGCCTCCCCTGACTACGATACGGCAGGACCGCATCGCGCTGGGGAAATGCGGGTTTTACGCACTATCCTGCCTGCTTAACAAGGTAGCTATCGGCTCCATCCTGTTAAGGGCTACTTTAATTATACGTGACTCCACCGGAGCGGCGCCGTCGGGGGCCGGAAATCCGGCCGGAAAATCTCCCTAAAACACCAGCTCCTGCTGCTCTACTACCTCAATCTGCGATGCAATCACTGTTTCTTCCGCGGATCCCCTCATGTGGTCCGCTTTCAGATATTGCATATCGCTGCGCAGGTTCGCCGCAATCAGCGTCAGTACATAAATATTGTCAAAACGGTTATAAATGGACTCTCCGCCAAGGCCGGACAGACAAATCAGCTGGGTATTCGCCTTTTTCGCCATATCCATTAACGGCTTTAACAGATGGGAAGCATTGGTCTGTGCAAACGGGTTGTCCATCAGCAAGACTTTCCCTTCATTCCGGTCAGCAAAAATATCCGAATCATCCTTCCGCATGTAATAAAGCAATGCCGAAAGAATCACAAACGCGGACAAGAATCCTTCCCCGCCCGAATTCCTCGCCACGTCCGCCCATGTAATCGGATACTCCCTCTGCTCCTCAATCTTATAGAGCCGTATCTGCACATTGCCGATTCCGACTACCGCATCATACAGCCCTTTCGTCGTTATCTTCGTGCCAAGGTATTCCTGCACATTTCTATTTTCTTCCAGCAAAGCGATTCCTTTCGCCGTAATATCGTCAATATAATCCTGAAGACGCAGGTCATACAGGCTCTCGCTCTCCGTCCAGTCCGGCAGTTCGATTTTCAGCATTTTCACCGGACGTTCCCTGACGGTAATCGTAGAATTACGGTCGATTTTGTTCAGGTTATCATGCACTTCTTTCAGATAATCCCCTGCCAGTTCCACGATTTTCGCCTTTTCTTTTTCCACCAGCGAAATATCCACCAGCAGTTTCTCCATCAGACTGTTGTATGACGCAATCGTTGTATCCAGCTGCTTTATCACACGTTCCGCATCCCCTGTCAGCTGCAGCATGGAATCCAGCGGTTTCTGATAAAACTCCTCCGCAAACCGTTCCATGCGGCTCATCTGGTTCAGCACCCGCTCCAATCCCGAACGGGCTTCCCTGCGCTGTTCCATATAAGCATTGTAATCCCGGACCAGAATTCCTTTCCGCTTCGTCAGTTCCGCACCGGACATCGCGGAAAAGTCGCAGTCCCATTCTACCGGTTCCCCGCAGATAAATTCCTCATACTCAGCCAAAGCCGCCAGATTGCTCTCATACCCCTGTATTTTCTTCTGTATCTGTTTCTCTTCCTTCTCCGCCTCTCCTTTTTCATATTCCAGCTTCTTTATGGCCTCGGTGAAATCAATCGTCTGAATATCCTCTTTCGCAACCGGCTCTTCTTTTCCGCAGCGCTCCTTCATCTGAGCCGCTTTGCTGTCCTTCTCCTGACGCAGAAGCGCACACCGGATTTCTTCCTCATGTATCAGCTTCCGTTTCCTGTCCAGTTTTCTCTCCTGCTCCTCGAAGAGAATTTCCTGATGCATCTCTTCCTTCCTGTCATAACGGACACCGCTGCAGGCATCCTCTGCAATGCAGTATTTTTCTTTTAACCGCTTCCATTCTTCCAACGCCCTGCTATACCGCTTTCCGGCCGACTCCGCACGCGCCTCCAACTCTTTCTGTTCCGCACTGATTCCGCTCGTAATGGCCTCATAGCGGTTTTCAGCCTCCTTTACCTGCTCAGATGAAAGACCGCCAGGGGTTTGCCGGCCATCTTCTATTCCTGCCTTACCGCTCTCCGGTACCGCTCCTGCTGCCGCATACTGCATGTAACGCACCATTTTCCCTTCACAGTCTTCCAGTTCACGCTCCAATGCTGCCAAACGGTTCCTTTCCGTTATCAGCTCCTGCTCCAGCCTGCTTATCTTCTCCCGTTCCAGCTTCTGCAGGTTTTGTACACGCTCCTTTTCCTTCCGGTTTTTCTCCAAAAGCCGGTAATTTTCCCGGTACTGCGCATAGCTTTGGCAGAGCCTTGCAAAATCCGCAAGCCTCCTGTTCTGACGTGCGGTTTCCTGTTCCAGCTCCGCAATCTGCTGCTCCCGCTGCACCTGAAGCTTCTCCAGCGTTTCCATCTCTTCCCTTTTTTCCAAAAGCTCCTGTTCCAGTGCGGCCAGTTCCTGTTCCTGTCTCCCGATTTCTTCTTTCGCCGCTTCATATGCGCTGCGGGTTACCTTCTGGTTTTTTATTTTCTCCTGTCTTCCAATATATTCCGTATACTCCGTTTTCTTCCTGTCAATGGATGTGCGCAGTTTTCCGATGCGCTCCTCCTGTTCCCGCAGCATCTGCTTCAGCCGTTCCTCTTCCAGCAGATTATCATTAAACCACACATAAAAATTCAGATTTGAAAAAGAACGGACCGCCCCTTTCTGCACTGCTTCTTTCTTTTCCAAATCCTCCCTGATAATCATCGGAACCGGGAAGGACGTGTATACCTGCTCCGAAAGTCCTGCCAGCCGTTCCAGTTCCTGTCTGGACAAAATGAGGGAATACGGCAGAAACGGATGGTCTGCCACCAGCTTCTTGTTCCGTACCGCAGGAAACTGGTTTTTCCGCAGCCATTCCATACCGTATACATAGCGGATGCCCGCTTCCTCTAACATTGCCCGGAATTCCTCCGACAGTTCCAATACCTGTCCCTGCGCCATATTCCGGTATTCCTTTTCCAGCGCTGCTGCTTCTTTTTCCAGTCCCTGCCTAACCAAATCGGCATCCGCCAGCTTCCGTGCCGCCGCGGCCAGTATCTTTTCCGTATCAAATAAATCTTCCTGCCCCATGCCGAAATATTGAAGAATAATCTTTCGTTCCGCCAGTTCCTGCCCATACTCAGACAACTGACGCTCCGTTTCCTTTTTCGCGGATTCCAGCCGGATTTTGTCCGCCGCCCTGTCTTCCAACAGACGCTGCATCCCTTTCCGCTGCTCCTTATACAGCTCCGCCTCTTTTTTTGCCTTTGCTTTTGCATGTTCATGGCTTCCCAGCTCTTTTTCATATTCTGCCTGCCGAATCTGCAATGCGCCCGCTTCATATTCTCCCAGAATATTCCGGTTCCAGTTTTCCTTATATTCCTGATTAAACCTGTCTTCCACACTGTCAAAAGCCTTTATCTGCGCACTGAAACCTCCCGCCTGCTCCGCCAGTCCGCTTTCGGTCTGACGCAGTTCTTCCAGCTTTTTCCTTCCGTTTTCCCGCTCCTTCTCACAATCCTGTACAGATGCGGCACACCTTTTCTTTTCTGCTTCCTTCTCCGCGCCCAGTACTTCATAATATCCCTTTAACAGTGTACCGAGCCGCTGTCTCTCCGGCTCCAGATTCTCTTCTTTTTCCCTGCAGACCAGCAGACGCTGCATTTCCCTGTCCCGTTCCTCTTTACATTCCGCCGCATTTTCCTGCAGTTTCACACAGGCCAGCACATGAAGCTTATGGGCGATTCCCTCCCGCCCGCGCTCCAGTTCTTCCTCCTCCATCCGCAGCATCTCCAGATTACTGCCGGAAAACCGCTCCTTGTCGGCGATTTCATGAAATTCCCCGGACAATTTTTCATATTCCAGATGTCCTGACTGCCGTACCAGTTCCTCTATCCGCTCTCCTACAGCCTCCGCCTTCTCCTTCTCCTGCCCGTCCATCTCATGCAGCCGGCGGATAAAGTCTGCAATCCGCGACTTCTGCCTTTCCAGCTCCGCCGATACTTCCTGATAAGCAAAAGCGCTCTGCTTTATCCTTTCCGCTTCCTGTTCAAACGCACGGATAGTATCCCGGCGCTCAATTTTGGACTTATTATCTTTATACTGTCCGATGTACTTCTCCATGATGCCCTGAAATTCCTTCATCCGGTTCCGGTCCTTGTTCAGCTTATTTTCCACGGCCTCCAAAAACCACTTTTCCACCAGTCCTTTTTCATCTTTACAGTCGGCAAATAAATCCGACAGGCCGGACTCCTTCAGATTCACTTTCTTTATAATCGTTTCCCATTCCTTATAATGAATCTGGTACTCCGTCAGTTTATCAAAGTACTGCTTCGACTGTGCCGGATTATTCATATCATAATAAAAAAACGGCACATTCCGTTCCCGTTTGTAAGTTTCAAAAAGCTGCCGGCAGACATGGAAGCCTTTTAAAGTAACATCCTTTTTCGTCTTCTCCACCACCGGAAGGTGATAAATATCCTGCTGACAGCGTTCTTTATATTCTGCAATGAAATTAACAATTTCCAGCTCTTCCTGCCGTTCCTCCGAGATTTCCTGGTTCCTGCGTACCATCATTCCCGTCAGCACATAACCCGCCCCCTGGTCCAGCTTCCACTCCACCATGATGAAGGTAGGCTTATTCGTGGTAAAATAACTGGCAAACGGCCGGTCTTTCGTATTCTGATAACGCTTATGCACAAAAGGAGCCGTCATCATCTGCACAAGAACCGACTTCCCGCCCCCGTTCCGCAGTGAAAACAGCGTGCTCTCCCCATTCAGCTGAAATATCTCGTCACTGATGCGGATTGCATTGTTATTGTAGTTTAAATTAATCAAACGTACTGCATTAATCTTACTCATTCCGTCCCTCCAGCACCCGCTTTACCCTTTGGAAATGATTCTGGTTCAAAAGATTCCAATCCATGAAGTTGTCCAGCTTCTTGGTTGTCTTAATCATTTCATCCTCTTCCACATATTCTATCAGTCCCTGCTTCTGCAGGAAGTTCAGGATATTATACAGAAATCCCTCCTTGGTCGTCCTAGCCCGCGAACCCTTTTCATCGGATTTCAATGCCTCATATGCCTCAGCCATATTGGAAAATGCGATTCCTGCCCGTTCCTCTTCTTCCTCGCCCACCCGCTCCACACCTTCTTTCAGACGGGCGGAAACACAGTTCTGCAGTTCCCCTACACGCATATAATCCCTCGTTTTGCTCGTTGCTCCCTGCCCGTCATAGAACTCCACCAGCAGGGTCAGGATGACGAACTGGGAAAGATAATAATCCTTATCCGTACCATTGGATTTACACAGCACCTGTTTCAGCTGCGCTTTGGAAAAACCAAGAAATGCATTATCCTCCCGCGGAATCAGATAAATCACATTTCCATAACGCTCAATGTCACACGCCGCCGCGTCCCCCTGGGATTTCACCAGATTCTGAATCCGTTCATTCTCCGCATATCCGCGATACAGCCGCTCCTGTATCTCCTCCCCTAGTTCATGGTGTTCCAGCAGATAATAAAAAATCTCCTGTCCCATACGTATATCCTCTATTTCATATGCCATCCTTTGGACGCCCTCCCTTCCGCCATGCGCGCAGTTCATTCTCTTTTTACACGAATCAACACGTTCGAGCAGCAGATATTCTTCCTGCTCCCCTTCTCATCCGGTACGTTTTCAAACGTAATGACTTTCCCGTCCTCTATCCGGTATACCTCTATTCTGCGCATCTGCGGCGCGACAGTCTCCGTCAGGTCCAAAAGCATTTCGTTTAACCGGAAACCGCCGGAAACCTCGCTGATATAGTTCCTGCGCTCTTCCCGAAGCTGCTCCATATCGATTTCCCTGCCCCTTAACAGTTCCACCATAATTTCCTTGAAAATCGGCACATTCGGAATCAGCTCCGAATAGTCCTCCTGTGCCTTTATCTCTTCAAGGGAAACTTCTCCCGTTTCTGTTTCCATGGCCCTGCGCAGCAGAAAGCCAAGGCTCCGCTCATACCTGGCCAGCTTTTCCCGCTGCCGCCGCTCCTCTGCTTCCATCCATGCATCATCCCCGAATTCCATCACATCTCCTGTCTCCTCCTGCTCTTTCCTTCGGACCGGACGCTGTAATTCCGTGGATTTCTTTAAATTATAAATTTTATCCGGCACATTTCCGAAAAGAGGACGCAGGAAAATTTCCATGCGTTCCAAACCTTCCGGCCGCTCCAGTATTTTTTCATACAGTTCATTGCGCATGGAGAACCTTCGGATGAACGACATTTGGGAAAGCTGTTCCAATTCCCTCGTATACAACGATTTCAAATCGAAATGGCTGTTCAGGATTTTCTGGTGTTCGTCAATGGTACGGTTCAGATAGTTCTCGATTATGCTGAGATTTTTAAGCTTTTCTTCCTCTTTCCCGTCCAGCTGCCTGACATTCACGTCCATCTCTTCCAATTCCCTGACTCTCGTTTTCACCAGTTCCCGGTAATTCTGAAACTTCTGTTTCGTATCGCTGATTGTGTCCAGATTCTCTTCCAGCACCGTCTCATATTCCGCCACCGAATAACTTAACGCATTCCTGCGTATCCGCCCCATCGCCTCTTCAATCTTCTGCAATTGGATGCGAAGGAGATTGAATACATTTTTAATATCATCCACTGCCTTGTCATAACTCTGCTTTTCCAAATGCAGTTTAAAAATCATCTCATGGATGGTCAGTTTCATATTGCTCTCGATTTCCAAGGTGGACAACAACAGATTGTATCCGTCTTCCGTCAGGTAATACGAAGTACGGCGCACTTCGGAATCCACATAGACAATCTTATTCGCCACATAGCTGACATTCATAATCTGATATGCCCTCTGCTCGAAATCGAATCCGTCAAAATACATCGCTTTCCCCTCATTGGAAAGCACTACATTGATAATAAAATCTCCAAGGGTTTTACAGTCTTCATAACCCATATTTCTTTCAAAATAGCGCATGTTCAGACTGTCCAGATACGCACCGATATCGTCTATGGTACAGTTCTCTTCTTTCAGGGACTGTTCCATCAGATACAGCATGACTGCAAAGATAACATTGATTTGCTCATCCAGTTTTTGAAATCCGAATTGCTTCCAGATTGTCTTCTGGCTGCTGTTTGCAAAAAGCAGCACATAAGCTCCCACATGCTTCATCCGCTTCGGGAACTGTTTTAAAAATTCATATTGCATCGTTTTTCTCTCATTTAGTCTTCGGGTTTTATTCTATTACTGCCAGTTCTGCGCCGGATATAGTCTAAAAATCCGTAATGCGAAGGATTTCCTGCGGTATATACTTTCCTGCACGGAGTATATATTCCATCCTGTCCTTCATTTCTCCTGAAAAATAACGAAAAAAACGCCCTGACAGGTTACGGTTCTGGTTTTCACTGGTTTCCGGCAGAAAATCCAGCCCGTAAGCCTCCGCTTTCTCTATCATCTTCCCATAAGCTTCGATAAAGGGTCTTACTTCATAGTGCGCGCCTCCGGTGTCAAACAATTCCGCCAGCCGCTCGTAAATCCCGATTCCTTCATAATCCAAATCACCGAAATACAGAATCCGGTTCCGCTCATCCCGGATATGCGGCTCCACACAAAAACGAAAATCCTCATACGAGCGCAGGATTCCCTTTCCCGCCCCATAGACCAGCGTTCCGGTTTCCGTCCCAAATATCCGCTCCGCCCCCGTCATCAGATGCCGCCGCATACTGTAAAAAGTATCTTTATTTTCCAAAATCAATACCGTCTGAGGCGTTTTCCTGCTGCCGGAATAATATGCCAGCGGTTCCGTTGTCGTGTAAACGCCAAGCTGCTTCATCTCTATCCCGCAATGCGCCAGCACCTTTTTTCCCTGCTCTCTCTGAAGGAATTTCTCCCGTCCCCATATCTGAAAGCTCCGCTCATTCAGCGAAACCAGTTCCGGCTCCGTTTCCGATTCCAATTCCGGCTGTCCCAAAAGGTATCGGTTCAGCATCCGGACCCATTTCCCCTCCTCGCGGTATACCTCCGGATGATTCAGGTAATAATCCGTTTTAATCGCCGGTGACATCCGGAATTTTAATTCTTCTATCTGTTCCGCGTAATCCGGTGCATCCTCCAACAGCCAGTAGCTTGTATGCAGGGCAGGGGTCTTTCCGTTTAAAGGAGATTTCTTTACCGCTTTGATTTTATGCTGTTCAATTAAATGACACACATAGCGGTACTGCTCCGTATAAGATTCTGCCCTGCTCTCTTTCAGCAGCTGTTCCAGTGGGATTTTCTTCATTTATATCCGGTTCCTTTATGCGCATGGGTACATCTGTTTCTCTTCCTATGTTCTATTATAAAGAATTGGGAAAGGTTGTCAATGTCTCCATACTTATTCCTGTGCTTCATTCCCACGGACAGTGGACCAAGGGTCTGCAATTCATATTATCATTCTATTTTGAATCTGTAAAGAAACCCCAAATTCTCTTTACCCGGATTTTTTTCAATCCTGCTCCCTACTATGCTGCATAGATTTGCACAATTCGTCAATTTCACTATCTGTCATATCTATAATATTTCTATGAGTTTAACTTTACGTAACCAATCCCTTGAGAAGTCATAGACGAATGTCATTATCTCACCTATGTCCATTCTCCTGTTCTTTATGTTTGTTTCAATAGACACATTTCCCAGTCCGTCATTCATCGCTCCGAATGGGCATGCTGAATCCGTATTGTCTCCATTTAAAAACTCAAGCAGGAACAAACAGAATCAAACATCATAATTCTATTTCTCCTACTTTGCTTTCACAATACTTTTCAATCATTTTTATCAATTCTTCTGCTGCTTCTGCCAATTCTTGTGTTTCCCTTTTGTCTGCTATATAGAAATCATCATAGTCACTTGCATGCCGAATTTCTTCTGCACGTGAAATTTTTCTTCCTATCTCCCTAGAGAAAACCTCTGTTTTTACATACTCTCTGTTAAAGCTCCCCAGCGCATCTTTATGCCTTTTATACGCTTTTCCATCCAGAGCATGAATTGCTGATATAGCATGGAAAATAGCATAATAGGCTCTATTGTTTGCGGCTCTGTACTCTTCAGATTCTATCAATGATTTTGCGACTTTCAAATCACTTTCTGCGGTTTCCAATCTGTATTTCATCAAATCAGCTTTATTTCCTTCCTCATGCTGCTTCATACAGTTTTATCCCCTCTCTTTCCACATTTGCGTAAAATGGATATGCCTTTAACCAATATCTGAAATGTTCGTTGTATTTTGCAATCGGTTTAATATCCACATCATAATCCATATTAAAATCATAAGTCATATACGAAAGTTCGCGTCCAAAGTTTTTAATTTCCGTATCCTCAATATCAAGTAAAATCATAATATCAATATCAGAGTCTTCTCTGTAATCACCACGCGCATAAGAACCATACAATATAACTGCCTTTAAATGAGAACCATAGATTCCCTTTATTTTATTTACATATTGTTTTAACAAATCATCTACTCTGATTGGCATACCATTATCCCTCCTGCTTTTTTTATAAATTCATATAGAATTGACTTGTCCGCCCTCCAGTCAAATATTCTGCATCTGGGAGTTTTTTTCTTCCGGTTTATTTTCCTCATTGCCGAACATTTCAAAAAGTGAATATTGATGAATTTCTTCTTCCGGCGGTTAATCCATCCATCTGTCAGAAATTCCATGCGATGATATTCACAATCTTTTTCAGCTCGTCAATAGCAGCTTCTCTGTTCCATCTAGCAGTAATCTACAAATGTTATTAAAAGATTGATTCTGCCAATCAGAAGATTGTCACCCTGGTATTCATATCCATATACGCTTTGAAAAGCCCTGATTGTCCATTTAAACCATTCTATTATTTTACGGGATATTATACTGTCTATCCTTCCAAAAATCAATACAAACAATATACAACCTGACATTATTGCCCACTACCATACAGCGTAACGACCGGATTTTTTACTACGACTGCACAAACTATTACTTTGAAACAGAACAGGAAGACGGGGATAAGAAATACGGCAAAAGCAAAGAACACAGGCCAAATCCAATCATACAGATTGGAATGTTCATGGACGGTGATGGCATTCCTCTTGCATTTTCTCTTTTCCCGGGGAATATGAACGAACAGAAATCCTTAAAACCATTGGAACAGAAAGTGATTCAGGATTTCGGATGCCGGAAATTTATTTACTGCAGCGATGCCGGGTTAGGCGCAGAAAGCATCCGCAACTACAACCATATGGGAGAAAGAGCGTTTATCGTAACACAATCTATTAAGAAACTTCAGGCTGAGGATCGCGCATGGGCTTTGGATAAAACCGGATTCCGCACAGATTATGAATTCATCACCAAAAATCAAATGAGGACAATCCAAAAAAAGCAAAGGAAAAGGATAAAATACTAAAGTCCGTAACGACGCAAAAAACCGCTACAACACGCTTATTTACTGATGTTATAGCGGTTCCTTTTTCCACAAACTGTCAAAGACGGGATTATAAAGAATTGGGAAAGGTTGTCAATGTCTGGATTTTTTCATCCGCCATACGGAAAACCAATACCTGCCATATACACCGGAATCGTATCAAATCTCTCTCCCCGTCCGCCGGCCGTCTTCTTTGCAACAATCCCTTTATCCACCAGTTTTTTGTCTATATAGACCCTTAGCGATTTCGGAATACCGCTATCCGTCTTTACCTCCAGCCCGTAGACCGTATTGTCGTTTCCAAGCACCATAAAATCCAGTTCGTATTCATTATAGCAGAAAAAACAGGGTGTATCGCCTTTCACCAATCTCCTGCCCGCACGCATCTTATACAGCCGGTACAGCTCTGTATAAACAAAATTCTCCGTTATGACCCCTTCTATACTGTCTTTCGGAAGAGCCGTCTGTTCCGCCACATAGGACGCAATCCCGCAGTCCATATAATACAAACGCCTTGCCGGAATATAGTCATTCACATCCCCGTTACGATACAGACCGCATTCGCCCACAACCCCCGAATATACCAGCCACGTCACTGCATTGGATATCTCATCCCTGCTTATCATCTGTTTCTGTGAATTCCTGGCGATATTGGTCACCAATTCCACTAACCGGTTCCCACTTCCCCTCTTCTCTCGGCACATTTCTTTTATGGCTTCCGTATATACCGTTTTAAAAACCAGTGTTTCTTTCGATTCCTTAAAATAATTTCTCGATTCCTTTTCAAACGTTATCAGCAGATTATCTATCACTTCGTGACATTTCCGTATGTCATGCGTTCTTACATATGCTTTCACTGCTTCAGGATATCCGCCTATCTTTTTATACAATTCATAACAGCCATATAACTCTTCATATTCCGCCGCATCACTTCCACCATACAAATCCAGATTTTCCAATATCTTCTCTTTGCCCAGGGCGCGGCAGAACTCTCCAAAAGACATCGGATACATATACAGATAAATGAGTGTTCCGGCCGGCTGGAAATATTCCCTGTTCAGGGTCTGTCCCAGATAACTTCCCGTCACAATCAGGTCACAATCCAGATTTGCACAAATAGTCCGTATGGAATTATAAACCGCAGGACTTATCTGGATTTCATCAATAATCAGAAGCGTTTTCTTTTATAAGCCGGTTGTATTCCGCCTCATTGACCGCTTTTTTGTATGTGGTTTCCAGCAGCTGTTCCACAGCTGCCAGCGCCCCGCCTTTTTCAAGGGACATATTATCTATATACTGTATATTTTCTTTTATTTTATAATCCGTATAAAAAACACCATCCACGATGAATCCTATTATATTTCCATCCGAGTTTTTCACACAATGAGTCGCTGTCATCCATCCACTGCCTCCATATTATTTTCCTGTGCTTTATTCCCGCGAGCAACGAGCCAAGTGTCTGCTTGCAGACATTTGGCGACTGCCGCGAGGGTCAAAAACCCCGCTGCTCTGCAGCGCTGCAAGTTTGATACCCCGTTGCTTGCAGCGGGGTTTTTGATTCCCGCGGGCGACGAGCCAGGGGTCCGCAATTCATATTATCATTCTATTTTGAATATGTAAAGAAACCCCAAACTCTCTTTACCCGGATTTTTCGCAATCCAGTTCCCTACTATGCTGCATATGTATTCCAATATGTCCAAAACCTAAAATCAGCGCAGCAGCTGCAAGCCATATAACTTTCCCATATATGCCAAGCAGGAAAAAAGAAAGTACGGGCAATGTCGCTCCGGCAAGCGGGATGCCCATGAAATTGCTATAAAAATCTGATAATTTTCTTTCACTCCGAAAATAGCGTATCCACCATAATTCATACATTGCCATTAGCACAAAAGATGCAATAAGCCACCAGCTCCAGTCTGACCACCCGTGTAAATTAAAATCATCAAAGACAATCGCACATATTACAGTTAAAATCTCTCCTGTTCTTTCGAACATCAATAATATTTTATTTTCATTTTCAGAAGTATATCCCTGCGGCTTTTTTCCTGTCCAAATCATATTCGGAATAAACAGTAATAACAAAAATATCAATCCTATATATGAAAATCCAAAATGTCCTGTCATTTTTCTATTCTCCATTATCCATCAAAAGTTTTTTTGCTTCTTTACACCATTCTAAATATGCATCATAAGTTTTTATCCCAAACTCCACTGTGAGTAAATAATATTTATGGGCGCCATCGTCACTCAGACAATCTTTCAGGCTCTTTTCCGCTTCCAACAGGTATTGCAGCTCTTTTCTGGTTTTTTCCTCAAACACATCTATATGTGATATTGTCTGTTCCGCCCCCTGTTCATTTCCAAAAAACAATTTCAGCAATGTTTCATAACGAAGTTCATCTTTTTCAACAGGTAATGCCAGCCATTCTTTAAGGTAGTTCCGCCCTTCGTCTGTTATGGTATAAATCAATTTATTTCTTTTATTTCCTGTATCCTCCCTTTTAGTAGCCAGTCCGCGGTTAACCAGGTCATTTAATGCAGGATATATGCTGCCATAACTTGCACTCCAAAAAAATTTCAGTGCTGTGTTTATTCTTTTCTTTATTTCATATCCTGTCAGCTCTTCGTGACATAGCAACCCTAAAATCACACAATCCATCTTTTTTTCATTTGCCATTGCCATTTTCCTTTCTTTCACAAGTAATTCCATAAAAATTCTTTTTCAGGATAATTATTTCAGCCCCTTCCCAAAGCATGTTTGAAAATTCATTCCCGCAATCTGTTGCAGAAAGCAATTTTCAAACACGCTCTAATTAACCTTTCCGTATCAAATCTTCTTATATAATATATTAGTCTGATATATTGGTCAATTGATGTTTCACATAAAGCAGTTTCGCATAAAAGGCACCGGCTTCCTGCATGGAAACCGATGCCACTTTTATACAAAACCAATCTGTTTATTTCTGAAATACAAACTGATTACAGCCAAGCCCCTTCCCTTCTGTCTTCAATCTGTCCAATATGTATCCCCTGTCATGGAAGAAGTCAAATACTTCCTCCGGCTTCGCAACTTCAAAAGGATATCCTCCTACCCAATCCACTACATCTCTCCATGGCGACATTCCCCGGTTCTTTACATATGTCTTCCATGTTGCAAAGGGCCTCCTTTTCAGAAAATCATATGCAAACGTGGGGAACCACAATTTAACAAAACAGGGAAATAAAATCAAAAACCGCAGCGCCTTCGGACACCGGTTATAACTTCTTTTTATCTTTCTCCACTGCCTGCTGTGCCTGCCCTGGTCGTTGTATATAGCGATAAAAAGTTTGCCATTGTCTGCAACCAGCTTATCCACATTTTCAAATGACTGGTACATATTTCCGGTATGGTGCAGCACTCCCCACGAATATACAATATCAAACTTATCCAGGCAGGACAAATACTCTTTATTTAATACGTCTCCGATTCCCACCTTCCATTTATCGTCTCCCGCAAAAAACTTTTCTTTTAAATAATTGGTACATGCCACACTCTCCGGGTCATAATCAAAAGAAAGCACTTCTGCTCCAAGATTCCTTGCGGCAAGGCTGAACAGACCGCTTCCGGAACCTATATCCAAAAAGCTTTTACCTGTCAAATCGCTCATTCCGAGCCAATCCGCTAAAGATTTTTCCGCTTCCGCAATTCTCTCTTTTGACAGAACCCCCAGCAGCTTTTTCCAGTTTTCTCCAAATTCAAATCTTTCTTCCATACTCACACCGTCATTTCTTTCCAACTGTACTTTTCCTGACGAAAATGGATTTTTCCATATATCCCCTACGCTCTTCCGCTTATTCCATCAACGCCATTACGCCAAATTTATCCGTTTCAATCGTAATTGTCCCCCTGTCATTATCCAAATCCTCCAGCTGATAGAATATTCCATCTTCTCCCATCATGCCTATCCTGTATTCCCTACCCGTATTTCTGCACCGCTCAGGCAGACCTATCACGATTCGAATCTTGGAAGAAGCCGTCCCTGCTTTGCTTACCTTCCCTTCCCTGCTGATTACATACATATCCACATTCAGTGTCGTTACCACATTTCTGCCCGCCTGTGACACAGCCTGTTCCAAAGCGGATTTCGCTGTGCTGTTAATACTGTTACAGATATAAAACCTGACATTTTGACCGCTTTCTGAAGCCTGAATGCCAACTGCCGCTTCCACCTGCTCCTTTGGCGTCAGGACCGCAACCCCCGCAACATTGGATGCCTGATATACGCCTCCGACCGTAGACACTATTGTTTTACCATCCTGCCCTGTCACCTGATTGGAAAATACCTCCATGGAAGGCTGTTCGTATATATTTTCTTCATTATCCGTTCCTCCCGTTCCATTTATCTCATCCGTATCAGCTGCATCATCCCCCGTATTGTCAGAAGCTTCTTCCCCGACTTTTATTGTCATTGTAAATGTTTCCGGATTATCTCCACTTATCCGAAGCAGCTCATTTGTCACCTTATCCTTCACCCAATAATGCCAATTGCTGCACTCCATTGTTATAGTGAGTTCATCCGCCTCTTCTTCCTCATCCACCACAAGATAACGTGTATTGGAATAATCATGCCTGTTCTCTATCCTCGTTCTCTCACATGTATTGCCCGATACCGTACAGCTTTCCATCCCTAAATACCAGCTGTGTCCATCCCTGTCACTATATGGAGCATATCTGTCTTCGTTATATACCCATTGGCACTTCATTTTTACTGCCGTTTCTCCACCCCGGCCCACACTCACTTTATCTGCTGTCAGCCCTCTGTTAAAAGAAAACTCCTCTGTTTCAAGCCTTGTGGATATTCCTGCGACATCCGCCTGCGTCTCCGACGCATAAGCCGCCATATTCATCCCGAACAGCATCGCTGTTGTCAATAAAAGCGCCAGTTTTCTTTTTACACTTTTGATTTTTACCGCTCTCATTCTTCCTCTCCTTTTCAAACTGCTCTACAAACCATGGCTGCAAAAATCCCTCTTTCCATCCAGACTTTCTTCTGCCCAGGAGCGGAACCTCCCATACATCAAAGATACACTGCACCTTGCCGCAAAGTGTCTGTTCACGTCAACGTTTCTACGATTCCGTATTGTACCATACCCCGGTTAACTCCACAACTAAAACAAAAATATTACATCTAAACGACATTTAGTTGTCAAGTCCCATTTAGGGAAACTCAGCTATTTTGTATCAAATCCGCTTTTTCCACGCGATAAACGCATAATTTTGTATCTTTTCTGAGCCGCAAAAGCTTGTTACATCGTATTTTGTAACTCACAGGCGAATTCCTGAGCGCTCTCCATTGAAATGCCTATTGACTTTTTAAGTCGGTTTAATTATAATTAAATCGCACGATTTAAAACATATGATTTAGAAAGAGAAGTACAGTATGCCGCCAAAAGCAAAATTTTCAAAAAAACAAATTATAGACGCCGCAATAAATATAGTTCGAAAGGACGGATTTGAAGCTCTGACTTCCAGAGCTTTGGGAACATACCTCGGAAGCTCGGCAAGACCAATATTTACAGTGTTTAAAAATATGGAGGAAGTACAGCAAGCTGTAATTGATTCAGCAAGAATACTTTATAAAGAATATGTCAATGAGGGCTTTAGGCAGGAACACCCTTTTAAAGGTGTAGGCACACAGTATATTCTATTTTCTATCAATGAACCTAAACTTTTTCAGCTTTTGTTTATGACAGAGCAAAAGCAAATCACTAACTTATCAGATGTGTTGCCATTGATTGATGAAAGCTATGCGCAGATTCTATTGTCAATTCAGAATGATTATGGAATCAGCGAGATTACCGCGAAAAAACTATACCATCATCTTTGGATATACACGCATGGAATCGCTTCGCTTTGCGCCACCAAAATGTGTCATTTTACGCCCGAAGAAATCAGCATGATGATGACAGAGATATTTACGGGTATTTTTGAAAAAGTCAAAGACCCCGCCGAAGCAGCGGGGCATCAAATTAGATTTGAAAAGGAGAATTCATATGAACAAAAAATTTAAGATAGCATCCATATTGATGATTATTCATGGGGCGATAATGGAGGCGGGAACAGGTATATTTATGATGCCATTAGTATTAAAACTGGGGGCGAACGGCAACATAAAACAGCATGTTTTTGCTATTGATTTTTTTAGGGATAATATTGTTTTAATGATGGCAATGGGAGTGATATTTGGTGTTATAAGAGTTATTGGCGCGGTAGGCGTATTAAAAAATCGTATGTGGGGATTTATCCTCGCTATGATAAATTGTATTGTAACAATGACCGTTATGTTGTTTATGATACCGTCAGGTATTGCAGATGGAATACTTGCTTGTACTGCCATGGTATTATTATTAGTGGGGTATTACGATAAAAAAGAAATCAAATAGCAAATTTCCATTTATCGGGTAGAGCAAAAATCATCATAAAGCCCGACCTGTCCGGCAGTCAGCCGGATAGGAACGGCAAAATTTTTTACACTTCTTTTACTTCTTTATCTCACATGAGTAAAATCATACGGTTTATCCTAAATCCTGAATTGCGGAAATGAATTTTCAAATACGCTCCTAACGGAATACCTCCCTCTTCTCCACCTCTTCTATCTTCCCCTCCGACACCCGGTAAATGATATCGCAGTTCTCAATCGTATTCAGCCTGTGCGCAATGATAATCATCGTCTTTTTCCCATGGAAACTGTTGATTGCATCCATCAGTGCCATCTCCGTCTCATTATCCAGCGCGGAAGTCGCCTCATCAAACACCAGTATTTCCGGATTATGGTACAAGGCCCTAGCAATACCGATTCTCTGTCTCTGTCCGCCCGAAAGCCTTACGCCCCGATCGCCCACCTTTGTATCCAGCCCTTCCGGAAGGGATTCTACGAATTCTTTTAACTGTGCTTCCTCCAGCGTCTCCCATATCCGTTCTTCATCGATATCCTGCACCGCTATACCGAAACCGATATTTTCCCGTATGGACTCGTCAATCAAATAAATACTCTGGGGAATATATCCGACCTGCGCCAGCCAGGAAGCATAACTTTCAAAAATATTCCTGCCGTCGCAGGTTATCCTGCCCTCTTGCACATGGAGCAGTCCCAGAATAATATCCACCACCGTAGATTTTCCCGCTCCTGAAGTTCCCATGATTCCCACCGATTTCCCATAAGGGATTATCATGCGGGCATGGTCAAAGATTTTCCTCTCCGAATTCGGGTATGCAAACGTAATATTCTCCAGCTCGATTTTATCGTGAATTCCCATTTTTTTATGATAATCACCAGTCTGAAGATGCTTGTTTTCCTCCATGCTCCTTTTATTGACACACATATTCTCATACACATAATCCAAACAGGGCTGATGATATGCAATCTCTGCAAGATACGTATTAATCCGGTTTAAACATGGCATCAGCCGGATAGCCGCTACCCCGTAAACGGAAAGTCCGTCAATCAGCGCGTCCACATCATTGCCGGACGAGATATAAGCCATGATATATCCCACCAGGCAGCCTATGAATACCGTTTCTATCAGATTCCTCGGAATACAGTTTAACACCGCATACCTTTGGGAAAGAGTCGCCCCGTATTTTCCCGAATTCTCATAATTATATGCAAAGAACTCCTCCCTGTGGAGCACTTTCACATCCTTGATTCCATAGATAGCCTGAATTCTCCATTTGGCAATCCGCGACTGTATTTCCTGATTTTTTCTGCCGAGTTTATTCAATCTGGGCTTCATGATTTTGTTAATCAGAAGCGTCACCGTCCCGAATACACTCACCATCAGCAGGGCCAGTTTCCAGTCCGCCACCACCAGCGCAGTTGACAGGAACAAAAATACCACTGCCTCCGATGAAAACTGCAGAAGCACCAGCATCAGCTGAAACAGATTCGGTATATCGGAATCCGTCATCCGGAACACGGTCGGAATGTCCGCATCCAGATAAAATTCATAAGGTCTGTTCAGAAATTCCCGCAGCACCTGGCTTATCATTTTATTTTTGTTTACCGTAATGAAACGGTTCTGCTCATAAGTCAGCAATACTGCGTAGAGATTCTTAAGCACATAAAGCACAATCAGCGTTCCTAATAAAAACATGGTAAACGACTGCATCGTCTCCAAATGTAAAAGGTCCATCACCTGTCCCACAATTTCATATTTCTGAAGAGAATCCTGATTCAGAATTACCACAATAACCGGCACCATTGCCGAAACTCCCAGAATTTCCACAATACCGCCGATAAAAATCATTATCCCCAGTAAGCACAAATGTACCTTCTGCTTCCGGTTAAAAATAGCCATTAATTTCCCGAACATCCCATTCATCCTCTGCTCTTAACATCCCCGTTTGTTTACATAGCTACGATTATAGCAAAATATGACCGCCATTTCAACAAACAACTTTCCGCCTGCACGGAAATCCGTTTCCATTCCGCTTTTCCATTCCCGCCTCCCAAACGCCTGCACTGCTACGGAATCTGCCTCAGAATCTCCGGATCCCTGATTTTTTCATCCCGCGCAAATAAGATGATTTTTGATAAAATCTCCGCCGTCTTCGGATCCTCGTCCACAAACGGCAGGAATATCCGTCCCCGCCTCTGGGCCGGAACAGCCTTTATATAAATCTGCGGACCTCCCTTGCTATGCACCACGCCGCTGCCCATATGCACCGTATAATCCGCACGTCTGCCGTGTATCACCGCATGGTTTTTCACCAATTCCACGTTCTCCAGCCCGAACAGCGGCAGATTGTATTCCGCAATCACCTTCCGCATCTCGATTGTGGAACGGCAGGTTTCAGGGTCCACACCTCCCACACAGGCAACACTTACCGCCAGGTCCGCATCCCGCATAATCTCCGAATAAACCACTTCCGGCACATCCTTTATATACATTGCCTCATGATTTTTCCTGTCGTAAAAATCAATCCAGTCTATGGACGGCGTCATCAAATCCTCCATGGTTATCCAGTCCGACAGCACGCGGATTCCTGCAATGATATTCTCACCGTAACATACCTTCTGTATACCTTCCTCCACATCGGCCGTCCATCCCTGACTCTTCAGACAGGCCAGGGCTTTTGCAGGTTCCACCTGATATCCTGCAAACGCATGGCTTTGCTTCTGCTCCAGTTCCTCTTCCAGCCTGATATAAAATTCCCTGAAAATCTGTTTAAACGGCTGCTTCTTAACGATTCCCCCGGCAATGGCCTTATAACAGCCCCTCTGATAGATTTCTAAAGTCCCCTCGTAAAACAAATCCACCGGATGGGCCACCTGCAGAACCGTATCCGGCTCCACCGCTGTCAGGTTTCCCTCCGCATCCAGCAATCCGTTTTCTGTAAAATAACCGCTCCCCTTTCCGGCTGCAGCCCCGCGGCCGCCAAGTGTTAAGCAGCCATCCGACCCGTTGCTCACAGGGATAAAGACCAGCCCTTCCAGCACCGGAGCCGCAATCGGATTTCTGCCCAGCTCCAAAAGTTCTTCGTAACAGAACCGCTCCCTCTCTTTCATGGCCTGTTCAAACATACGGATACATCTCCGGCTCTGCTCCCTCAGCTTTTTATACACCGCCAGCAAAGCCGCTGTCCACTCTTCTTTCTTAATCCTTGCAGGCACCGACTTAAGCGCTTTCCCATCCTTTTCGCAGGCAACGGAAGAGACTCCCTGTGCATCCACTTCTATCCGTATCCTGACATCTTCCACTTCATGCCATTCCATGTACTTCCTGTATTCTTTTACCGCCTCACCCTCCATGGCCAGCGTCAGGCGCATCGTATCCGCATATCCGGCTGCGGATGCCATATTCCGCAGGGCCATCTTCACCGCATCCGCTTCACTGGCCCGGCGCATACTGCCGAAATTCCGCCCTTCCTTTAAAAACCGCTGTAAAAATTCATACCGCCCAAGCAGCTCTCTTTTATCCCCAAACGGTACCAGCCCGTAACTCATCAGCAGGTCCTTGTTCCGTTTCGCCGCAATCTTTGCTTCCAGTTCTTCCGCCGTTACTCTTCCCAAAGCTGCATCCGCATATTTCCTCGCCCGCATATGCTTGCTTCCGTCCGCACTATACTTTGCCGCATCGTACAGCCAGCCGAACCGCTCCTCTCCCAGCGTTTCATAAACCTGTGCAAACCACTGGCAGTCAAAAGCCCCTGCCCGCAGCTCGTCCGGCGACAAAGGCGTATACCTGGCAATCATTGCCCTCTTTCTCTCTCCGAACCAATCCGACATATGAGCAATAAAATAATAACATCCGCTCTGGAATCCGGGTATTCCGAAATACTCCTCCAAAATCCCCAGCCACTGAGGCGCATACATTCCCGCCTCTATCAGCCGCTTATCCTGAATGACCGTCCTGCCCCTTTCATCTTTTACCAGTTCCTTCAGCCGTTTTCCATTCTCCCCCTCCTTCGGCATACAGACAGCCAGCAGATGACTGAGACACTTCCGCTTTCCGGTTCTCTCTCCTCCGCTCCGGTTCAGCTTCTCATCCCCCAGGGCTTTCAATATTTCCACAAAATAATCCATGCCGTATATACGGTAAACCCTGCAGATGGCTTCCGAAAAGACCGTCGGCATCTCACCCCGTTTCAGCTCCTCTTCCATGATCCGGTCTGTCAGACGGATATAGATGCGCTTTCCGGCTTCCATAAAACTCCGGCATTCTTCCCCGCTTTCGCCTAAAAGCCTCTTTCCCCTGTATTCGAACCGGACTGTCTCTATTCCGCTTTCAAAATAGCCCAGTTTTTCTAGCGCATATTCCAGTCCCCATTTCTCAAATATGTTCCGGAAAACAATCTCCTCGCTGATGATATCCAGCGCACATGCCTTGACATAATCTTCCACATCCAGCAAATCTTCATTGCTTCCCCATTTTCTATATTTCCTGTCCTGACTTTCCTGAAACCGATAGGTTTCGTCCATCCGGGCATAGAGAAGAAAACGCTCTGCGAACCCATCTGCACCGTCCCAGTCATCCACCGTCCGGCGTATATAACGCATCTTGGAAAATTCCAGCAGACTTTTCCAGCCGTACCGCGTTTTCTCATACCATATCTCTTCTGCCGGAACCTCTTCCAGAATCTGACGGAACAGCTCCATACCGATTTTTCCCAGTTCCCCGGTTCCATATATTCCCGAGAGCACCCGTGCCGCACTCCAAAGCGCATACCGCACCGGCCGGACAGACTCCGGCAGCACATATCCCGCCACGGTTTCTCCCAGCAGCTCCCGCATCCGCTGTTGCGCCCGCTCCAGCTCTTCCCCTTTCGCTTCATCCGCGGAATGTTCCATACACAGCGTCAGCAGTGTCAGTTCCCTGACCCCTTTTACTTCTTCTTCATAAAACCGGCTCCACAGTTTCCGGAACGGATATTCCCCGTCATAAGTATCCCTGTTGGCATGGTTCAGATAATCATCCAGCCGTATTGATTCTCCGTCCCCAACCGGATAACTCAGATCCGCGTTCTCACGTATCAGCTCCGCCAGTTTCTCCAGCATTCCATCCACAGTCTGACGGTCTATGTCAAAATAGGCAGCCGTCATGGCACGGTCCGCCTTATCCTGCGGATAAGCAATCGCCGCATCCTTCCGGTACAGTCCGAAGCCCTCCTGCTCCGGCTCTTCTTCCTCCGCTTCCTCCATAATCTGACACAGCAGAATCTTTTCGTTTTCCTTTGGTTCCCTCACCTGCGCCGCCAGCCGGCGCAGCTCCTTTGCCAGCCGCGTATCCTCCTGTTTCTCCTTTAGGACTTCCAGAATCAGGTCCAGCCCGCCTTCCCGCATCTTTCCGTCGCCCGCTTCTAAAAGCCTTGCCGCCGTACCCGGAATCCTTTCCTCCCTCTGCCCCTTTAAGAATTCAATGGCATATCTTCGTATTTCTCCGTTTTTTAATCTCAGATAGCCTTCCAGCCGTTCATAATGGGAATCCTCCAGCACGCATCCTTTTAACAGCCCGGCCGCGGCTTCCCGCGTCTCGCTCTCCTTATCTGCAAGCAGTTCCACCAGCCTGTCCACCTGTTTCTTTTCGGACGGATTATACAGCAGCATTTTCACATAATCGCCCCGGCTCCCCATGTTTGCCGCCTTCCTTATTTCACCGATATGCTCCAGTACATAATCCATCTCTTCCCTGTCATTCAGCATATGGGCAAGCAGACAAAGCTGTTTCATCACTTCCGATACGGTAATCTTCGCGCTATGCCAGGGAAATACGCACGGTTCAAACCGCACTTCCTTCGCAGGCATCTTCTTTAACAGGCAGTGCAGGAATTCCATTCTCTCTGCCGCATCCTCCGCCGACGGAAAGAAATGCAGACAGAAATCCTCCGGCCGGGAGACTTCCGGATAACAGGCGAAACCATCGGCGTCCCATTGCTCCGCATACTTCCGGTACGTCTCCAAAGTCAGGCAGCTGGAACGCCAGTATGCAGCCGTCAGTTCCAAATCAATCTTATCTTTCCGCGCACAGAGTACCTGGTTTGCCATGGAACGGCAGGCAAACCAGGTCCACTGACGTGTATTGGAATATGCCATCACCATTAACTGGTCCCTCGTTCCGCTTCTGTGAAATTCCCGCAGCACCTCTATCGTATCGTTCCGATTGCGCTTTCCCAATCCCCACAGCCCGATATAAATCAGAATCCTGTCCGAAGAACGGCAAAACTCCATTGCCCGTTCCCTGTCAGACAGCGCTTCCTGCAGCTGTTTCCCATACTGCTTCATCAGGAAATCCAGTCCCTTGCTGTCCCAGACATCCAGCCATTCCATCAGCATAATCCTGATGGAACCGAACCGGTACAGTTGATTTTCACAGATGCAGCCGAATATATAAGAAAAAGCTTCTATCGTCCCCCAACTCGCCCAGCGGCATACCTTCTCCCGGATTCCGTCCTGCATCCCCGCCGACAGCAGAAATCGTCCCAGCAGTTCATACAGCGATACGTCCGAACTCTTCGCGATGCCGCACACGGCATCGCGGTCTATTTCTACCGGCAGACCGGTCTGTGCATATCGTTTCTTTCCCGCCGCTTCTGTTTCTGCTTCGCCGCCTTCCCTTCCGGCCTCCGGCAGTTCCCCTCCCGTCCGTCTCCGCCCGCCGAACATCTCTTCCAGCGTCCGGATGACCTCCTCATCCTGCGCGTCAATTGCCGCCGCAACCAAATCGGATATGCTGTCTGCCTGATAAATGTTTGTATGGTATCGGAAGTCCAGCAGTTCTTCCGGCAGTTCCTTTTTCAGATAAGCCGCCAGATTCCCTCCGTAAAAATCCAGCACCTTATAATCAGACAGCATCTGAAAGATTCTCCGCAGGCATAAAGCATAATCCTCTCTCTGGTAAAAATTTCCCTGGGTGCCTGAAACAGTACAATTAAACCGTTTTATCTTATCTATGAAAAAGTAATATCCCTCTCTTTTTTCCTCCGGCACATACAGCCCGACCAATTCCCCGTAATGCTCCCTCATCATGCGGGAAGGAAGCATTCCCTCTTCCTTTATAAGCCAATAGGCTTCTTCCGGCGGCTCAACCAGTCCTTTACGGTCACCCTCTGCCCGTTCCATGCGCTCTGCCAAATCCTTCACTTCTTCCGATACCCCGGCCAGTCTCCGGTTCCACCTCTCCTGAAACTCCGCAGCCAGCTTCTTACGCGACTCATAATCATACCTCATCCCGTCACCCATCTCCTTTTACCTGCCCCATATTCCATTTCCCTCCGGCTCACAAACACGCTCCAAAAGTCAGCACATCCAATCCAGCAGCATACAGGAAGCGGAAAGCGCCGTCAACTTCACGAATACCACCTCACTGCCTTCTTTCAGCCCTGTCTTCTCCGTCAGGGACTCCAGTTCTTTTCCATCCACAAATACCGCTATCGTCCCGTCTTTAAAAGCCTCCAGCGCATTTCTTACCGCTTCTTCCGCATCCGGCGGCTTCCGGTTGGAATACAGCCCGTATACTGCCTTTCCCGCTGCCGCCCTGTCTGCAAGGGAAACGGCGTCCCCCCGCTCATTTCCCTCCATCCTTTCCCTGTACCGGCCAAGACAGATTTTCACCGTCTCCCGTATCAGTTCCTCCCCGCTGCTTACATACGGCGGATAATCGTATCTGCACGGCGCCAATCCGTTCCTTCCCTCTGCTATGCTTTTTACGATTATGTCCACCTTCATGCCTGTCTCCCTTTTATGACCATACATCCCTTTTTATAAAAACTGAATCCGAATTTTCCTTTTATGACATAACCGTCATTTATCAGTCCTGCTTCATATTTCTTCTCATCTATCTGCTGCAATGCCGCCTCACACTTCTCCTGCATTTCCTCAATACATCCCGCAGTCTTCATTTCCAGAATATAGGCATCACCTCTGAACCTGTTTTCCCTTAATGCGATATCATACCTTCCTTCTCCGCTCTCCCTGTTTGAAACAACTGCATATTTCTTCTGGCATTTTAAAAGTCCGGTAAGAAACCCGTGATAATAATCCTCTTTATAATCATAGAAACTGATGGTATCCATCAGCTGACCGCTCACAAAAGAGGAAATTCTCTCACAATCCCCTCTTTCTATGGCGTCCATCAGCTGCGTCATATCCATCCCCTGTATCTTCCGGTCAAACCATGTCAGAATCGTATTCCGGTAAATATACCTCACTTCCTCATTCGGTATCGCCAGTTTCAGAACAATATCCCCGTTTATCATACGTTCCGATATTTTTTTCAAATACCCAGTAAAAAAAAGAAAATTCCATAAATTATCCTGCGTTGTATCTATATCATCATAGGTAATCTCCTCATGGGCGCACTTCTCTATCGTGCCGCCCGCAATCAATTCCTCTATTTCCATTCTGGTAGACGGGTCGGCACGCTCTATCAAATCCCTGACAATACTGTTGGATGAAGTGTTGGACCAGTAAGCCTTCGGTCCGTAACTTTTATCCGCACAGATATTTTTTACATAATTGACAACGCTCCATGGATTGTATACCTCTGATAATCCAAACAAATATCCGTCATACCACGTTTTTATCTCTTCCTGCTTATCCGCTATCCCGTAATCTTCAAGAATCTTCACCGTTTCCCTGAGTGTAAATCCAAAATATTCACCGAAATTCGGATTCAGTATGGAAATAATCTCTAAATTGTTCAATCCTGTAAAAATACTTTCTTTACTGATTCTCAGACAGCCTGTCATAACGGCAAACTCCAAACTGTCATTCGTCTTCAGGGCCGATTCCAGCAAAGAACGCATAAAGTCAACGACTTCATTATAAAAATCCCTGATATAAGCATTTTCCAGCGGAACATCATATTCATCAATTAAAATGATGACTTTTTTCCCATAATATAATTCCAGACACTGGGACAAAAAACGCAGCGAATCATTATAATCGCTCCGCTCCGCCTTTTCCTCCATAATCCGCTGATAACGCTCCCTGCCGCTTTCCATCCTTCTATCCTTCAAAATAAACACATGGCGTTTATATTCATCGGCAATCTGCCGTCTCAGCATCACATACGTAGTTTCAAAATCCGGCTGTCTGGCAGCTTTCAATGACAGATGGATAACCGGATACTGCCCCATCTCTTCCAGATACTTTTCACCTGCCTGCATGATATTCAATCCGTCAAAAAGATGCCTGTAATCCAGTTTACTTCCTTCCAAATCCCTTGCATCCTCAAAAAAATACTGAATCATACTCAGACTCAGCGTCTTTCCAAAACGCCTCGGACGCGTAAACAGGCTGACATCGCTTACCTTATCCAGTAAATCCCTGATTAGCAATGTCTTATCCACATAATAGCATCCCTTTTGAATCAATTTCTCAAAATTATCAATTCCTATCGGCAATGGCTTCTGTTCTTTCACCCTGACCCTCCATTTCCTCACCCGCAGACTCATTATCCATGATTTTATCATAGCATGTTTTTCCGCGAAAAACCATCCCTGACCTCTTTCAGCATCCTCACCTCATCCCCTCCTACATTCTTCCTCCCATACCAGTACCCCTCCATAACTTTCTCTACCGCTCTCAGCCTTTCCGTCTCTTCTTCCGTCAGATTCTCCTCTTCCGAAATACGCCCAAAATACTCCCGCACCGTCTCTCCTCCCCCACGTGCTGAATATCGCTTCGCCAAAACCGTCATCAGATAACGGAACGCCACATCCGGCTGGCTGCTCCTCCTGATATAGAGCCTCACATAAAGAAATTGTCCGAAACACACTGCTGCCATGCAGACCACCATTCCCCCAAAAAGCTTCCATATAATCCCCCACATATTTTCTTCCCTGTGTTCTTCTTCCGCGCCCTCCGCATCCGCTTCATCCCATGCATCCGCAGCGCCGCCCGCATCCGCCTTTATTTCCTGACTGCTTTCCTCCCCGTTCTCCTCATCCTCTTTTTCAGTTTCCTCATACCACACCTGATTGGCATCCTCTGCATTCGGCGCCGTCGGCTCCAGACGCATCCACCCGAACCCGTCCAAATAAGCCTCTACCCATACATGGGCCGTATTGCTGTGCACGGAAAACGTATGCAAATCCGGATTATCTTCATAATCCACCAGAAACCCTTCCGCCAGTCTGGCCGGAATCCCTTCGCAGCGCAGCATGGAAGCAAATGCCGTGGCGTAATGGACACAATATCCCTCCTTTCCTTCAAACAGGAACCAGTCCAGTATGTTTTCATTCTCCGGCACATCCGGATGCGTATTATAATGATACCGGTACAAATATGCTTCCAGCGCCTTACATTTTTCATAATCGCTTACGCATCCTGCCGTAATCCTCCCCGCAAGCTGCCTTACTTCTTCCGATACCGCAGGTCCCGTATCCGTATAACGCTCCCTGATTCTTTCCCTCCCTTCCGCTACTTCGTCCACAAATACGGAAAAAGGCAGTTCTTCCATTACAACACCGTAATATTCCTCCAGCTTATCATAAATCAAATGATAGGTTTCTTCCTCATATACCGTACTTCCGCCCGACTGTATGATTTCTTTCAGCTTTCCATTGGCATAATCCATGTCGAGAAAGCAATAAGAATACGCATCCCCCTTCTTCATCTTTTTTTCCGTCCTGAGATTGTCGCCTTCCGCCTTTCCGTCCGAAACCTTTATATCCAAAAGTTTGAGCGGATGGAACAGGGAATATGTCCTGATATCCTCCATCGCTGCCTTCTGCTGCCGCACCTCCATAAAGCGGTCCAACTCCTCTTCATCCTGCACCTTTTCAAAAATTGCATAAAGCGTCATCAGCGTATCTGCCTGATACCCCATGGTCTCTTCCGTTCCTTTCGTCTCCCACCGGCTTCCGGTGTAACTGTCACAGATATTACCCCTCAGATAAAGATTCCGCTTCGTCCTTTCCCCCCTGATGACCAGCTGAACCATATCACGGTCCGCCAGGCCCGATGCAAGAAAAGAGGCATCCTCCCCATATCCCGTAAATCTGTAATGGAAAACCCCGTCCGTCCGGCCTGCCGCCCACCGGTACTGCACTTCGAACAGCATCCGGTCTGCAAATCCGCAGACAGAACGAACCGTTTTCACTACAAACCCCCAGTCATATGCCTCTTCCGGCGCCGGCAAAAGCATCGTCAGACATGCTGTCATGATATAAATCACAAGAAAAGAAGGCGCCTGGGCGGAATGAAAAAAAGAAACGGTTTCCGAAGCAGAATGCAGAAAAAGTATGATTGCCAGCGCAATAACGCCTTTTGAAAAACCGATGCCTGCTATTTCCAAACCAATCAGCAAAGCCAGAGCCGCATAACCGAACAGTATCTTTACCGTCCTTATACGGAATATTACCCGCAGCAGAAAGACCGCAGCCAATGCCACAGCCATCAGTACGGCATGAACCCTTCCGTCTTCCTCTCCGAACCTCAGAAACCATATAAGCAGAACGGCCGCATAAATCCCTGTTCCAACCAGCACGGGCTTCGCCTGAAAAATTTCCCTTACTCCCGCAAGGATGCCTGCCATCACGGCCCAGACTATAAAGTAGGCATAAGGAACGGAAATCCTGCCCATATCCACTATCATGGTTCCTGTCAACAGATATGCCGCAAGCGGCAGCAGGACGCTTTCTAAAACCCTCTTGCCAGAAAACTTCTTCACCCATTCGGCTTTCCATTCCGTTTTCGTCCATTCCGTTTTCGTCCGTTTCGTTTTCGTCCATTCTGTTTTCATCCGGTTCTCTCCATATCCTGAAAAGCTTCCATATCTGCTATATAGACATTCCGTATTCCCTGCGCTTTTGCCTGCATACTGCTCTCTATCCCCTCCCGCTTCGCAGATACTATGACAAAAGGAATGTCCTCCTGTATTTCCCGGTCCAAAGCAGCCAGACGTTCTTCAAATCCTGTTTCCTCATCGAATACATAATCTGTCACCATACGGTAAAATTCGTTGAAATCCCTTTGGGAACCAATTTCCTTTTCATACTTCACATCCAGTACGGACAGCACCTGATAACCCAGACTGTAAATATAATAAACCAGCGCAAGGACAGCTTCCCGCAGTTTATCACAGACTATAATCCTGCTTTCAAACTCCTTCTCCGTCACCCTGCCGTCCATAATGACCACGAATTCCGACAACTCCTCCACTGCCATCTTCCGTACCATAAGTTCCTGCCGCCTTGCAGAATTTTTCCAATGAATGAGCCGTTTATTGTCCCCATTCTGATACTTCCTTACTTCGCTGTCCGCCAAAAAATCCTCTTTTCCTGTCTGCCCGCTGCTGCGGCATTCCTCCTCTTCCGTAATAAACGCAATATTATCCGGTTTCAAAAGCCTTGGTTTCACCGTGACCTTCATCTTCTGCGGCATAGGAAACCTGATTCGGAAAATCTTAAAATAATCCATGATTTCAACCGTATCCACTCCCACATAATAAATACCGGAATAGTTGCAATACAGTTCCATATCCGCTCCTGTCTTCTCTCCCGGCTCCAGTCCACGGTTCCCCAAAGCATCCTGTCCGTTCACTTCCGACAATCCCTTTAAAAACTGCAGCTTTACATCCCGGCAGGCCACCGCTCCCTCATTGCACAGGTGCAGCCTGTATGGAACCGGCTCCTTTTTCGTCACCCGCAGTTCCGGAATCTCCTGTGATATTTTAATTGTCGAAAAAACATAAAGTATATAAACAACCGACAGAACCGTATTCACCACCATCAGGAAAAACAGCATATAAGGAAGATTTCCTCCCCTGAAACTGATGAAAACCAAAGACAGAACAAACAATGCCGCGTAGACCAGTCTTCCGATGAAAATCTTTTTATTTTCCAATGGGCACTCTTACCTTTCTCAGAATCTCCTGTACAACAGCCGCCGCTCCCGCTGTCTCCTTAGCCGAATGCTGTACCAGTATCAGACGGTGGGCCAGTACATGGGGCGCTAATATCTTTAAATCATCCGGCGTCACATATTCCCTGCCCTCGATAAACGCATATGCCTTTGCCGCTTTCACCCATGCCAGAAGCGCACGCGGACTTGCCCCCAGCTGTACCTTTTCGTGCTCCCTTGTCCCATCCACGCATTCCGCTGCATATGCAATCAGGCTGTCACTGATGATTACTCCCTGCACCTGCCCCTTCAGCCGGTTCAGCCCGTCTACATTGATGACACTCCCAATTTCGGATACCGTAACGCCTTCAATCATATGTTTCACAATCCGGATTTCATCCTCCCTGTCCGGATATCCCACGCTTATCTTCATCATAAACCGGTCCAGCTGGGATTCCGGCAGATAATATGTCCCTCTCTGCATGACCGGGTTTTGCGTTGCCACTACCATAAACGGCCGGGGAAGTTCATAGCTCCTTCCGTCCACCGTCACCCGTCCCTCTTCCATCGCTTCCAGCAGACTTGCCTGCGTCTTCGGAGAAGTCCTGTTTATCTCATCGGCAAGGATGATATTGCTCATAATCGCACCTTCCGCATACTCGAACCGGTGTTTTTCATAATTGTAGACAGATGAGCCGGTAATATCGCCCGGCATCGTATCCGGCGTAAACTGAATCCTTGTAAACTTACAATCCACCGACCTCGCCAGCACATTGGCAAACGTAGTCTTCCCTACTCCCGGCACATCTTCTATCAGCACATGTCCTCCCGCCAGCATCACCGTCAGGATTAATTTTGAAATATTTTCTTTCCCGACCATTATCCGATTCATATTTTCAAGAATCTTTTCTACCATAGTCCAACTGTCTCCTTACATCACAGCGCCGGCTTATCCTGCCCGCGGATTAATTTCATTATGCACTATATAAAGCCCGAATACAATCTTTTCCTTTGGATGCCGCAAAAATCCATTCAGGCTTCCGTACTGCTTTTAACACCTGACTGCCAAAAAACTCCCGCAGCATCATGGGGATTGGGGGTATGTGCGGAATCCGGGATAAACTTTTCCTGACAGTATAAGGAAGTCTATCTATTTTTTCGGGGCATCCGTGTACAGCAGCACAAACGCGGAACGGCATATATGACAGCAACATAAATGCCGCAGACCAAACCGGTGGTCTAAGCCGGTTCCCCATTAGGGCTTTAGACATTGCATCAGGAAAAATCCCTCCGCGGAAGTCCCGCACATCCCCCCAACCCCCGCGATTTTGCGGGAGCCGGGTTTACTTATTCTGATTATTCCAATTATTTAGTTTTCTCTGTTTTCCCTACTCTTTCACGGCTCCTACATTCACACCCGTTACAAAGTATTTCTGTAAAAACGGATACAATACCATGAATGGAAGGACTGCCGCAATAATACCGGCATTAAACAGTGTCGTCTGCGACACATTATATTCCGTAAGAGGCGTGTCACCGTCCATAATCATATTTCTCAGCTTATACTGGAAATTCACCTGCTGGGGGTCTGCAATATAAATCTTAACCGTAGAGTAATCGTTCCATACCGCTACGGCAAACATCAGGCCGATGGAAGCAAGCGCCGCTTTGGACAGCGGAAGTACGATTTTGAAAAAAATCCCCATCGGCGAACATCCGTCAATCTTAGCCGCTTCATAAAGGCTTCCCGGAATCCCTTCAAAAAAGTTCTTCATCAGTACAAAATTATATACATTTACTCCGTGCCGGAATACTAAAATCCACACATTGTTTACCAGATGCAGTTTCTTCATGACTAAATATTCGGGAATCATACCGCCCGAAAAAATCATGGTAAACAAAAGCAGGAAAGCGAAAAAATTACGTCCCGGCATCGTTTCCTGTGCAAGTACATAGCCGGACAGGGTGGAAAGCACCAAACCGAGCAGCGTACCGAAAACCGTTGTTATAACAGAATTCATAAAAGGCTGATACAGTAACTTCGTATTAATGATTGTCCTGTAACCATCCAGTGTAAATCTATTCGGCCAAAGCTGAAACTGATAGACGCCCACCGCATTCAGGGAATCCACCAATACCTTCCATATCGGAACCAAGACCATCAGTCCGATAAAAATAAATATTATATAGTTGACGATATCAAATGTCTTTATTCTTTTTTTCGGCTTCATTCCACAATCCCTCCTATACAATGCCTCTGCCGCGGGTTTTCTTGCTTGCCCAGTTACAAATCAGAACCAGCGCGCCGCCAACCAGTGACTTGAACAGACCGACCGCCGTAGAATAACCGTAATTCGGCAGGGCGATTGCAAATGTCTGCCGGTAAACATAAGTGGAAATAACATCTGATACGTCATATACCGCATTGTTATAAAGCACGAATACCGGCTCAAACATATTCATAACTTTTGCCAGATTCAGAATCAGTACGGTAATGATTGTATTGCTTAACGCCGGAAATGTGACATAGCGGATTTTCTGCATACGTGTCGCACCATCGATGTCCGCCGCCTCATACAGTTCCGGATTGATACCGGAAAGCGTTGCAAGGAATATAATGGTTCCCCACCCGGTTTCCTTCCATATATTAATGCCATAAAAAATTGGTCTCCACCACTTGGAATCCGCCAGGAAGTAAATACCCGACTGTTCCTGCGCAATAAAACCCAAATCCTTCAGCCAGCCGTTGACCATACCCGTACTGGAGGGGGAAAGCAGCAGACTGAAAATGGATGCCACTACCGCCCACGACATAAAATGGGGCAGATAAATGACAGTCTGCAGAGTCTTCTTTGCCATGAGATTTCCCATTTCGTTTAAGAACACCGATATGATGACCGATGCAAACGTAGTAATCAAAAGCCTGACAATACTCAGTTCCAAAGTGTTTTTAAACGCAGTCCAAAAAGCGCTTGTGGAAAACATTTTCGAAAAATGTTCCAATCCGACCCAATCCGGCTGTCCCACCGGCTTATAATCATAAAATGCATACCGGATACCGAGCATTGGCCAGTAATTCATGATAATAACAAATATAAAAACTGGCAGAAACATCAAATAGTATCCGCGATTATTCCAAATACGCAGCCCTAACGGCTTCTCGCGCACGGCCACGCCTGTCGACGTAATCACCTGCTTGTTTTTCCTCATACCGTTCTCTTCCTTTCCAGAACCCATACATACCCCGTATTTTCTTCTTTGAAAAGATAGCTGCCCTGCTGCGGCAGGACAGCTATCCGTTTCATCCTATTCAACCTTTATTATCCGTTCAGTTCACTCAGACACTGGTCAATAATACTTCCGACCGTGGATACATAAGTCTGCATAGCGGCATCCACATCACCGCCGTCAATTACCACTGACGTAATGACCGCAAGTTTCGCATCGTAAATCGTACCAGATTCATTTGTATACGTTTCGCTGACCGGCGACATAGGTGCATCCTTGCTGTGTTCAGAGAAAAATTTGCTGCCTGTTACAAGCAGGTCGCTGGGGTCGCCGTATCCGTTAGTCAGTTCACAGACTACCAGATTCGGGTCAAAAAGATTCTTCGCCCACAATGAATTCGGGTCGGTAATCGAAGGTTTTAAATGGAATACTCCTTCTTCGTAGCTGTATTCTTTTCTCTTTTCCGGGTCATCCGGATTTGTTACAAATTCCTCTGCATGAATGGACCAGTGAACATCTTCGGCGCCATATGTCCAAAGCGTCTGAACCACATCACCATCCATCATCGTCTCAAAGAATGCATCAAAGATAGCCTGCTCACGGGCATTGTCACCATCCCCGTCATCAATGATAACCCATACAGGCGCTTCCCTGTTGATATACGCTCCTACTTCCTCAATGGGCGGAAGCTGAACCAGTTCCGGGTCTACATCATTTTTTACAAAATTGTTTGTCAGCGTCTGGTACCACCTGCCTGCCCAATAAGTAAATACGCCGCAGGAACCCTTTTGGTCGTTGGAGTACCATTTTTCGCGGGCAATCTTGGTAGATGCCGTAAGGGTTTCCGGGTCAATCAAACCTTCCGCATATGCTTTCTGTAATCTTAAAAGAGCCGCTTTCGTCTCCTCTGTCTGGAAACCATCATACCATATGCCGTCACTTCCCTGTATCAGCGCCGGATAAGCATCCTGCCAGAATTCCGGAAGATAATTGATGTAAGGTGCTTCATTCCCGATAAAACCTGCCGCAACTACACCGTAAGTATCGCCGTTTATACCGTTTCCGTCCGGGTCCTCCTCATGAAACCGTTTTAACATGGTATAATAATCATCGTATGTCTTTATATCATCAACATTAATCCCTAAAGCATCCATCCATGCTTTTTTCACATAAGTAACGCATCCGTTCCCGTATGTAGGTGAAAAACCGTAAAGCCTGCCGCTCCCTTTCACCCTCAGCGCTTCATTAATAGCCGGCAAAAGCATCCTGTTCTGAAAATCTGCATTGTCATACGCCTCTGTAATATCCCAAAGCAATACCGTAGGCAGATACTGCCCTAAAATATCAGCAGGCATAATCATTACATCCGGATAATCTCCACTGGCAAAAAGCCTTCCTACCGCATCCGTATATCCGGAATGGTCGAGCTGCTGAATCTGGATATCCACACCTACTGCCTCTTCCCACTGTTTCTCAAAGTCCGCCTGACCATTATCAAGGGTTGCCGACAGGTTACCGTCAACTACCATATTGATTTTCTCCAGCTTGTAACCACCCTCTGCCGGAGCCGCCGGAGTTTCCGCTGCCGAATCCTGTGCAGGCGCTTCCTGGGTTTCTGCCGGTGCTGCTGTTTCACTGTTGCCACTGTCTGCTGCCGGTTCGGCGGATTCGCCGCCACATGCTGCCAATGACGCCACCATGGCGGCCGTCAAAAGCATGGATACTAATTTCTTTTTCATATAAACATAGACCTCCTGTTTTGCTTTTGTTTCCATAAATTTATGGAATTTTAATTCATTATCAGCATAACATTATCCAAATTGGATTTCTTCTTTTTGGAACTCCAATTCTTTCTGTTTTTTAGATTTCAAACATTTACCCTGATTTTTTCTTATGGTATATTTTTAGTCAAATAATGACAGAATGAAAAAACAAAAGAAGGAGCAAAGGAGAAAGAACCATGCCGCTTCCATTAAAGCCCGGATATAACTTTAACTATGCCCATATCTGCCGTCCGCCGTGTTTTGAGATGGCCTCTTCGGAAGCATATACGGATTTTTATGCCCTTACCTATATGATAAGCGGCGAGATTCTTGTCTATTGTTATAATTCCACATACATTACCCGTCCGGGGGATATTGTCTTCACTGCCAAAAACATCTATGAACGCTCCAGCTATACTTCGGATGTACCGCGGGAATGCATCCTCCTGAAGTTTACGGACTGTATGATTGATGACTTAATGGAAATGCTGGGCTTTGAGAATTTCAATGATTTCTATTTCCAGTATCCTTCCATCCATCTGAAAAAAAACGCACAGGATAAAATCCTTTCCATCCTGCGGGAAATTGAAAAAGAATGGAATTCTTATAATGCATATTCCGAACTTGTTCTGAAAGGTCTGCTGCACAAACTGATTATCACAAGTTTACAGGAAGGAACCGTAAATGGCTTTTCACCTTCCATTCACGAAAAAAAGCAACGTTATCTGAACGATGCCATACAGTATGTCAAAGTACATTTATGCGAAAATCCTTCGTTGGAAAAAACTGCATCGAACCTGAATATCTCTGTTTCTTATTTGTCAAAAATATTCATGGATTATCTGCATACTCCTTTTTCCACCTTTGTACTCAATGAGAAAATCCTTTGTGCACAAAAGTTACTGGTGGATTCCGGACTGAATATGGGTGAAATTGCAAAAGAAACCGGATTTTCCAGCAGCGCTTATTTCAGTGACTGTTTTAAACGCGTAGTCGGCTTATCACCACTGCAGTTCCGGAAAAAGAACCAGATTGTCTGAAAAAAACAAATGATATTGAACGGAAAACCTTAAGAAGATTTCATAAAAAAGAGGTAAAGAATACGAAAGGAGAACACATCATGCCGCTTCCACTGAAACCCGGATACAATTTCAATTACGACCGCACATCCCGTCCATCCCATTATGAAATGACGATAGCGGAAGCGTATACGGATTTCTATGGGATTTTCTATATGCTGAGCGGAAACCGCCTGATATATTCTTCTGATTTTACCAGCATCGTACAGGCCGGTGAGATGGTATTCATTCCAAGAAACCGTTACCGGCGTACCACCTACATTTCAGATGCCCCTTATGAGCGGATTCTCATAAAATTTTCAGATGCAATGGCTGCCGACCTTTTCCAAACCATCGGCGCCGAAAAATACAACGAACTCTGTGAAGAACATGTCATACGTTTTACGGAACAGACACAAAATAAAATTCTCTCCATCCTGAAAGAGATGGAGAGAGAATGGAATTCCTATAATAAATATTCCGAGCTGATACTGAAAGGACTGTTGAACAGACTCATCATCCTCTGCTTAAACGAAAGGATTGTCAGCGGCATCCACATGCTGGATCTGGAGAAGAAAAGCGACTGCCTTGCCAATGCCATCAAGTATGTGAAAGCACACCTGCGGGAAAATCCTTCCCTGAACGAAACTGCCCGTCAGGTGAATGTATCTTCCTCTTACCTTTCCAAAATATTCATCAGCCACCTGCATACCCCTTTTTCATCGTTTTTGTTAAACGAGAAAATCGCATATGCACAAAGACTGCTGCTGGGTTCTAAAATGAATATGACCGAGATTGCCATTGAAGCCGGATTTTCCAGCAGCTCCTATTTCAGCGACTGCTTTAAACGCGCCACTGGAATGTCCCCGATGCAGTTCCGGAAAACAAATGAGCAGGGGAATCATAAGCCGGCATAACAGACCGCCGGCTTTATAAATATTCCGTACGTCCTCTCTCCTCCAGAAGCTCTACCACCTTCTTTACATCCTGCGCTCTGTCCTTATCGCAGACAAGCACCGCATCCTCCGTCTCCACGATAACCACATTATCCAGCCCTATCGTAGCAATCAGCTTGTCCTTCGCATAAGCGACACAGTTTTTGGAACCGATATGGATTTGGTCTCCATAGACTACGTTGTTATATGCATCCGGTTCATACAGGGCATCCAGCACATCCCAGCTTCCCACATCATTCCAGCCAAAATTCCCTTCCAGCATAATCACATCGTCTGCCCGTTCCATAATGCCGTAATCAATCGAAATCTTCGGAATGGAAGGATATACACGCTCTATTGTCTCCTTCTCTTTCTCCGTCCCGATTTCCCGCTCTATTTCCATCAGACATTCATATACATCCGGCAGCAATTCCTCAAAATATTTCAGTATTACCGACGTCTTCCATACGAACATCCCGCTGTTCCACAGATAGCACCCCTGCTCCACATAGGACTTCGCTGTGGATAATCCCGGTTTTTCCACAAAGTCAGCCACCGGATACGCAGTTATCCGTTTCCGGCTCTCCGCACCAATCGTATGACCGATTTCCCTTACCCTTTTATTGTATTTGATATAACCGTATCCGGTGGCCGGTCCCGTAGGACGGATACCGATTGTTACCAGACGCTCCTTTTCCTCCGCCAGTTTCATGGCAAAATCCATGACTTCGGAATATACCTGCGTATTTTTAATATAATGGTCGGAAGCCAGCACGCACATAATACTGTCACCGTATTTCTTCTGAAGCGTCACCGCAGCATACCCGATGCAGGCTGCCGTATTCCTCGCTTCCGGCTCCTCCAGAATCCTGTCCGGCGCCAGTTTTCCCTCCGTGACCTCCTGCATCATGGGAGCCTGCGATACATTTGTCACAATGTAAATATTTTCTTTCGGCACGCTTTTCGCAATCCGGTCTATCGTCTCATTCACCAGCGCATCCCTGCCGGTCAGATTCAGAAACTGTTTCGGCATCTTCCTTCTGCTCAGGGGCCAGAATCTCGTTCCCCCTCCGCCTGCCATTATCACACCATACCTGTTCATATCTTCTGCCATGCTCCTTCCTGTCCCTTACCGCTCGTCCTATCTTCCGTTCATTCTGGCGCTGTCTATATTCTCCTTAAACCAGTCATATGCCAGTTTCACACCCTCTTCCAGTTCTACCTTATGCTTCCAGCCCAATTCGTGAAGTTTCCCTACATCTGTCAGCTTTCTCGGCGTTCCGTCCGGCATATCCCGATTCCATACGATTTCACCTTCAAACCCTACTGTCCGGCAGACTGTCTCTGCCAGTTCCTTAATCGTCACCTCTTTGCCGGTACCGATATTTACATGCTGCTCTCCACTGTAATTTTCCAAAAGGAATACACAGGCATCCGCCATATCATCCACATACAGGAACTCACGCAGGGGGCTGCCCGTTCCCCACAGTTCCACAACGGCATCCCCGTTTACCTTCGCTTCATGAAACTTCCTGATCATGGCCGGCAGCACATGTGAATCCTGCAAATCATAATTATCATGAGGTCCGTACAGATTGGTCGGCATACAGCTGATAAAGTCGTCCCCATACTGGCGCTTAAAAAACTTACACATCTCCAGCCCCGATATCTTTGCTATGGCATACGCCTCATTGGTCTCCTCCAAAGGCCCTGTCAGAAGCGCATCCTCCGGTATCGGCTGCGGAGCCATACGCGGATAAATGCAGGTGCTTCCGAGGAATAACAGTTTCTTCACTTTATAATCGTGACAGCATTTAATCACATTACACTGTACCTGCATGTTTTCATAGGCAAATTCCGCCGGCTTCGTATTATTGGCATTGATGCCCCCAACTTTCGCAGCCGCCAGCACCACGATATCCGGTCTCTCTTCTTCAAAAAAACGCACCACTGCCGCCTGATTGGTCAAATCCAGTTCCGCATGGGTCCGCCCTATGATATTCGTATACCCCTTTGCCTGCAGATTCCTCACAATCGCGCTTCCCACCAGCCCCCTATGTCCTGCTACATAAATTTTGTCCGTTTTATTCATACCTTATCCATACCTTTCCGCTTCCTGCATCCTCTTTTCATGCAGGTTCCTTACTTTTTATATCTGAATCCGTCCTCAATCCCGCTCCCTCTTAGCTCTATGAACGCCTTTGCAGGAGAAGACGGAAACGCTTCATAACCTATCCGGTCGCCTTCCTTCGGGCAGTAAAAAACAACCCCGTCTATTTCATAAATTTCCGCCTCGAAATTTTCATAATCTTTCTGCCGTATAAAATATTCCGCCGTATATCCCGCCGCAATCTCCCTGCCAAACATTACAGCCTTATAGCAGCCGGCCAGAATTACTGCCCCGTATACAAACCGCCAGAAAATCCGTCCTGCCCCCCTGTCTTTTATCAGCCACAAGGCCAGTCCGCCGAACGTAAGCGGCGCCGCCAGCCATACGTATACACAGCCATACCGGAACAGCGGCGCGGATAACAGCCAAAACATAAAAGAAACGTTTATCCATACAGCTGCCAGCATCACATCCCGCCATATCCTGTTTTTCCTTATCCATGCCATAACCAGCGCAGCCGCCGATACCGGAACTGCCGCAATTCCGGACAGAACAAACAGCTTACCTGCCATACCCTGACCGGCAAACCATTCCGGAAACCACTCGCTGAACTTCCTTCCATATTCCGCCGCATCATGTATTCCCCTGCCCCATGCCCGTATTTCTCTTGCATCATAATCCGCGATTTCCACCGGAATCTTCCAATCCACCGGAAAAAAATCAACCGCCGTAAAAGGATAGACCAGCCATCCCGAAATCAGCACATTCCTTATCAGAAACGGCAGCATGATGAACAGTCCCATCCCCAAAAAACCGGCAATCCCCTTCCCGTTTCTTTCTTTTATAAGCTGCACCGCAGGTTTCAGCGCAAACAGTATGACAAACGCCGCCGACAGCTTCACACTTATGGTAAACACACACAATAACGCCAGCAGCCCATAAGGAAGCCACGACTCCGTTCCCTCTTCTGCCAGTTCCAAATAACGGATGACCAGATAAAAAACAGTCAATACCATAAAATAGTCGGAAGCCGGAGAAACCATTTCATCAAAAATAATCAAAAGATAGTAGATGCCCATCAGCCTTGCAACATCCGACAACAGCAGCTTCTTCCGCCGCCATGCCTCCGTAATTTCACTGCAGACTTTCGCCAGAATCAGCGCAAATACCCCTGCCATACAATGATAAGACTGTCCGCCCAAAAAGCCGAAACTGTACAGTGCTGACAAAGCAAAGGAAGAACTGTTATAGGCAAGCCTGCAGTGCAGATTCCCAAGTCCTTTTACCACTCCGTACTCTTCTATCCACCGGATACTCTGTGCATGATATAAACCGGTATCATAGTGGATGATTCCCCTCGACGTCCCATAAGCCGCCAATAGAAAAAGCAGCAGATAAAAAAACTTCCTGCCCCTGCTTATACCGGTGTACTGCCGGAAGATTTCCCCTGCCAGCTGCCCTCTGAACACCAGCGCCGTTATAATGCAGACCCCTGCCAATAAAAAAAACGCTGCCAGTCCCACTTTATGGAACAGACTGAAAAACTGGGCATACACCGTCACCGTTACCAGCCCTGCCATCACATAACCATCCGCTTTGAGACAACAGCCGCCATATACACGCCCTATGCCTGACACCACCAAAAAACCGATGACATATGCACTCAGCAATACACATATAAAAATCAGACACACTGAAAGCATATATATATCCTCTTATCGTTTAATTTTGCTCTTCCTCTAGGGAGTATACTATTGTATAATACAAGTATCAACATATAATGTTGCGTCAAAATGGTAAAATATTGCTATGTCAGGAGGAATCAAAACCATGGCCAAGTCAACATCCAACCGCATCATTCCGACCCCATCCCATTACGCCAAAGAACATTACCTCTATGTTCAGGAAGTCGGCACCCTGCAAAGCCTGGAACCCCACATCAGCAAACGCCAGAATCTGAACTCTTATCTTTTCTTTGTAGTGCTGGACGGAAACGGAATCGTATCCTATGAGGGCAGAATCCACCCCATATCCGCAGGCGACTGCATATGGCTGGACTGCACGCGCCCCTACTCGCACGAAAGCAGCGCCGACGCTCCCTGGAGCCTTATGTGGGTACATTTTAACGGCAGAGCTGCCACAGATTATTATGAAATGTTTGAACAGCAGGGCAACGCTTTCCTCTTCCGCCCCCGGAACCTCGTCCTGTTTACGGATACCCTTTCCCAGCTCTATCAGACCCAGCTGGACAAATCCTCCTTTATGGAGCTGTTGTCCAACAAATATATCACCGACCTCATCACGCTCTGCTTCACCGAAAGCAGAACAGAACACTCCGGGGAATATTCCATCCCCGAAAAACTAAACCAAATACACACTTATCTGGAAGAACATTACGGAGAACGAATCACGCTCGAAAAACTTTCCAGCCAGTTTTTCATCAGCAAATACCATCTGTCACGGGAATACCGTAAAACTTTCGGTTCTACCCTGTTAAACGACCTTACTGCCAAACGTATTTCCCATGCCAAATCCATGCTTCGTTTCAGCAGTGATTCCATAGAATCCATTGCCCAGAACTGCGGATTTCAGGACGCGGGATACTTTATCAAAGTATTCCGGAAATCAGAAGGGATGACACCGTTAGAATATCGCAGAAAATGGTAACCGGGGAATGCTAAAGATATACCGCCGCTGCAATAGCTATACCCAGCAAAGCCCCTATCAATACCTGAAGCGGAGTATGTCCCACAAACTCCTTCAGCTTTTCCTCCACACTCATCTCTTTCCCCATCTTATCGAACATTTCCATCATTTCATTCAGCACCTTCGCCTGTATCCCTGTCTCACGCCGGACACCGATCGCATCATACATAACCACAATGGCAAAAATCGCTGCCATGGCAAACTGAAAACTGCCTCCGCCATATTCGATACCCGCCGCAGTTGCCAGCGCACATACGGTCGCTGAATGGGAACTCGGCATACCGCCGCTTCCCACCAGACGCTCCGCCACAAACTTCCGGTTAAACCACATATGAATCAGCGTCTTCAGTACCTGTGCCACCAGCCAGCCGCTTATAGATGCCATAAAAATCCGGTTGTGTATTAAATCCAATATAAAATCCATCTTGCTTCCAATCCCTCCACGGTTCGTTTATACCTGCGAACCTCTGATATATTCTGCTATCGCATCATGCCAGTCCGCAAAATGATAATCTGTAGTAAGCCTGAACATATAATTCTCCAATACCGAATAAGCCGGTCTGGGAGCAGAAGCCGGATTGTCTTTTTCGTATTCAGCCGTACTTATCGCTTCCACCACAGTACTCTTTCCTGCCAGCCTGAAAATCTCTTTTGTAAAATCCGCCCAGCTGCAATACCCCTCACAGGTTCCGTGGAAAATTCCGTAATTATCCGTAGGAAGCAGATGCACAATCGCTTTAGCCAGTTCATCCGCACTGGTAGGAGAGCCAATCTGGTCCATTACAACCCTTACCTTATCATGTGTCTCCGACAGACGCAGCATGGTCCTCACGAAATTCTTACCTTCACCGTACAGCCATGCCGTCCGCACTATAAAATAATTTTGGGCAAAATCCCGCACAAAATTCTCTCCGGCCAGCTTGGAAGCTCCGTACACGCCCTGCGGATCCGTCCGGTCAAATTCCAGATACGGCCTGTCCGCTTTTCCGGAGAAGACATAGTCCGTCGATACCTGCACCAGTCTTGCACCCGCCTCTGATGCCGCCACTGCCAGATTGCGCGGCCCGATGGCGTTGATGCGGTATGCATTGTCCACATCTGTCTCACAGGCATTTACGTTCGTATGCGCCGCACAGTTGATAATGGCATAGGGCCTGACTTCCCGCACAAGTTCCAGCACTTTATCAATATCTGTAATATCCAGCTGCGCCACATCTGTATTCACCAATTCAATATCCGTATTTCCTGCATACTGTCTGTTTATCGCAACCCCTAATTGTCCGTTACATCCGGTAACGATGATTTTCTTCATAACCAAAATCCTCCATATATATTGTTCTTTTTATCATACAACCCTCACTTTTATTATGCAAGTACCTTTCAAAAATCCTCTCAAAAGACCTGTTTGGGGAAGCCATAAACAAAACTATACCAATTCCGTCATAAATTCTTAAGAATTTTGTTGAATTTTTTCCTTTCTTTTCTAGTGACGACGAAGATTTTCTATGATATAATTGCGTTTGTGGTATTTTTAATGAATGTGTTACCAACATAAATATTTTAAATATGAAAGCGAGGATTATACATGAAACGATTACAAGTACTTCTTCTCATCGCATTATCCTCCACACTCCTACTGTTCGGCTGTGGAAAAGAAGAAGAAGCTGACGCACCCGTAGTTTCACAGGTTATTGAAAAACAATCAGGAACAGAAAGTCAGGGCGAACAAACCTTAGATGAATCCGACAAGCCACAGGAAGAAAAAGTGGATGACGAAGAACCCCCGGAAGAGGGAATGGTTCGAAGCACTCTGACAAATGAATGGATTAGCGGCGACATAGAAAAGAACCGCCCCATTGCCATCATGGTACCGAACGACTCCGCCGCATTGCCGCATTATAATATTTCCAAAGCGGATATTCTGTATGAATGCCCGGTGGAAGGCGGTATTACCCGAACCATGGCTGTCATTAAAGACTGGGAAAACCTGGACCGTATCGGCAATGTAAGAAGCTGCCGTGATTACTTTGTATACTGGTCTTTTGAATGGGATGCCGTATACCTGCACTTTGGCGGTCCTTATTATATTAATGAACTTGTAGAAAGATCGGATACCGACCATATTACCGGATGTGCTTATGGCGATAAGAGAACCGACGGACTTTACGAAAACACGTTCTACCGTGCTACCGACAAAAAAGCGCCCCATAACGCATATGCCAGCGCAGACGGAATCAATAAAGGAATTGAGAAATTTAAGATTTCCAAGACTTACCGGGATGGATATTATAACCCTGACCATTTCAAATTCGCTTCCTATAAGGAACCGAACACGTTGGAACAGTACAGCAATGCTGTTACCGCAAAGGAAATCGATATGACATCCGCTTATCCGGTAACCAAAACCTCCTTTTCCTATAATGAATCCGACGGTTTATACTACCGCTCCATGTATGGAAAAGCAGATGTGGATGCTGCAAACAACAATGAGCAGCTTTCCTTTAAAAATGTTTTTGTCCAGTTTACATACCATGAGGTAAGAGATGCCAAAGATTATCTTGCTTTCCAGGTACATGATACCAAGCGGGACGGCTATTTCTTCACAAACGGAAAAGGTATCCACGTAACATGGAAAAAGACGACCGATTATGAGCCCACGAAGTATTATGATGATGACGGAAACGAAGTAGAGGTAAACACCGGAAAGACCATGATTTGTATTGTAAAACAAGGCGCTTCTTTCGATGTAGACGGAACTTCTTATAAATCTTCCGTTAAAAATTAAAGTTATAAGAACTGAATATTTATTAAACGGACAGGGAAGGTTCTTCTCCCTACCCGCCATGCGGAGCGCGTAAAGCAGTTCACTTCTTTACGCGCCCTCTGTATATGAAAAAGCTTTCGGAACAGTTCCCGAAAGCTTTTTATATACAGTTTTCTATTCTCTATTTCTATTCCCTATTTTCTATTTCCAATCCCCAAACGGTTCACAGCCGAGAAAATCGCTCTCACGGAAGCTCTTGTAATATTGGAACTTACCCCGACGCCATATGTGACGCTTCCCGTATCTACATCCAGCAGATGGATATAAGCTGCAGCCTGGGAATTGGAACCGCTCTGCAGTGCATGCTCTTCGTAATCCAGAATCTTCATTTCCTCTCCAAGTTCCTCCTGCAGCCCGCGCTTTACCGCATCAATAGGCCCGTTGCCCACTGCCTCAAAATTCTTCTCCACTCCGTTCTCTGTATATATCACCTTAACCCTTGTATCAAATTCACTCGTAATCTCATCACTCAAATCATCTACACGCAGTTTTCTGAAATGCAGCGGCTCTTTTCGCTCCAGATACTCCTGACGGAACTGCTCCATAATCTGGTCGGGAGATACCTCTCCCTGCTTCTCCGAAATCTTCTGAATAACATTGGCAAATTCCCTGTGCATACTCTTCGGCAGCTTAAAGCCAAAATATGTATCCATAATAAAGGCCACACCGCCCTTTCCGGACTGTGAATTAATACGCACTATCGGTTCATACTCCCTGCCGATATCCGCCGGATCAATCGGCAGATAAGGCACCTGCCATATCTCGCTCTGCCGCTCCTTCATCGCCTTGACACCCTTATTGATTGCATCCTGATGGGAACCGGAGAATGCAGTAAATACCATTTTGCCGGCATAAGGATGTCTCGGATGAACCGGCATCTTACAGCACCTTTCATATATTTCTATACTTTCGTTAATTTTCTCAATATTCAGCTCCGGATCAATGCCCTGTGAAAACATATTATACGCAATGTTCAGGACATCCACATTTCCGGTTCTCTCTCCGTTGCCAAACAACGTCCCCTCCACACGCTGTGCACCCGCAAGCATTGATAATTCTGCGCTTGCCACACCGGTACCGCGGTCATTGTGGGGATGCACACTCAAAATAATACTTTCCCTGTCCTTAAAATGCCTGTTCATCCACTCTATCTGATCTGCATACACATTGGGCGTAGTCATCTCCACCGTAGAAGGCAGATTGATAATAATCGGATTTTCTTTTGTGGCTCCCCATGTCTCCTGCACTGCCGTACAGATTTCCAAAGCAAAATCCAGCTCGGTTCCGGTGAAACTTTCCGGCGAATATTCCAAAATAATCTTTCCCGGAAACTTCTCCGCCCTCTCCTTCACCATCCGTGTTCCCTGCACCGCAATATCAATAATCTGCGCGCGGTCCATACCGAACACGACATCCCGCTGAAGCGTAGAAGTGGAATTATAAATATGTACAATTGCCTGTTTACAGCCTGCAATAGACTCGAAGGTCCGTTCAATCAACTCCTCCCTGCACTGAGTCAGCACCTGTACCACCACATCGTCAGGAATCATCCTGCGGTCCACCAGCTGACGCAGGAAATCGAACTCAATCTGGCTGGCCGCAGGAAATCCGATTTCAATTTCCTTAAAGCCAAGTTTTATTAAGTATTGGAACATCTCTATTTTTTCATCCACTACCATCGGATCTATCAACGCCTGATTGCCGTCCCTCAAATCCACACTGCACCATACGGGAGCCTTCGCAATTTCCTTATTCGGCCATTCCCTCTCCGGATAATCCACCACCGGATTCCTGCGGTATCTGCTATAATTCAACATAATTCCATTCCTCCATTATCAATTTTAAAGCGGGGTGCGTGCTGCAGAGCAGCTAACTTCCTTACGCACCCCTGTGCATACAAAAGCCGACTCAGAAGAGTCGGCATATTGTCACAATCAAACCACGCTTATGCGGTATCCTATCGTAAAGCTGCTACTATCATTCCCCGAGTCCGCTTTCAATGGCATGAACCAAAGTCTTCAACGCCTCTTCCTCGTCCTCGCCCTCACATACGAACTCCACTTCGTCGCCGCACTTCACACACGCACCCAATACACTAAGCACACTTTTTGCATTTGCCGTATTCTCTCTGAATGTAAACGTAATCAATGACTTGAACTGCATTGCTTCTTTACATAGGATGCCTGCCGGCCGTAGATGCAGCCCCGTGGGGTTCTTAATAACTACCTTTTGGCTTACCATACCCTTTCTCCTCCAAATTCATATACCCATTATCTTACGCAAATATTACTTAATATTTACTATATCACCTTTTCTTGCGCTTGTGAAGCCTAAAGCATAATATTCTGAATCAACTCAGCCAGTTTTTTAGCTTCCTCGTCAATCTGCCTCTTATCCTTCCCTTCAATCATAACACGCACCAATGGCTCTGTTCCCGAAGGTCTGATCAGCACCCTTCCCTCACCGGCAAATTTTCTGTTCAGCTCCGCTATCGCATCAGCAATCTCCGGATAATCCATATATTTCTCTTTCTTATGACTGGGCACTTTGGCGTTCACCAATGCCTGCGGAAGCACTTCCATCACCTTGGCAAGTTCTGAAAGCGGCTGTGCCGTTTCTACCATAACCTGCAGCAGATGCAGTGCGCTCAGCAATCCGTCGCCTGTCGTATTCTCATCCAAAAAGATGATGTGTCCCGACTGTTCTCCTCCCAAACTGGCGCCGATTTCTTTCATCCTTTCCAAAACATAACGGTCTCCGACCTTGGTCTGTTCCATCTTAATGCCGTTCTTTTCGCCCATAATGAAAAATCCAAGATTGCTCATAACCGTCGCTACAATCATATTCTTACTCAGTTTTCCTTTGTTCTTCATATGATTTCCGACAATCGCCATAATCTGGTCGCCGTCCACGATATTCCCCTGCTCATCCACTGCCAGCAGTCTGTCAGCGTCTCCGTCAAAAGCAAGACCTATCTGAGCCTTTTCATAAACTACCCTTGCCTGAAGTTCCTGCATATGCGTGGAACCGCAGTTTGCATTAATATTCGTTCCGTCCGGATTATTGTGAATTGCCACGATTTCGCCGCCCAGCTCCTTCAATGCTTCTATGGATGTATAATAGGACGCGCCCTCTGCACAATCTACTACTATTTTCAATCCCCGCAAATCCACATTGACTGCTTTAATGGAATGGTTAATATATTCTTCCCTCGCATCGGTACGGTATTTTATCTTGCCTACCCTCGTGCCGACCGGAAACTTTACATCTTTCATTCCGCTTTTAATCAAAGCTTCTATTTCGTCCTCCAAAGAATCCGGAAGTTTATACCCGTCGCCGTCAAAGAATTTAATACCGTTAAACTCCACCGGATTATGGGAAGCCGAAATAACAACTCCCGCATCGACTTTGTACTTTCTTGTCAGATAAGCGATTGCAGGCGTAGGAAGCACCCCTACATATACACAATTCGCTCCCACGGAACAGGCCCCCGCCATCAGTGAATTGGCCAGCATATCACCCGAAATACGCGTATCACACCCTACCATGATTGTAGGTTTATGCGCCTTCTCCCTTGTCAGCACATAGGCGCCTGCCTGCCCCAGCTGCATAGCCAAAAGCGGCGTCAATTCCTCATTCGCAACTCCCCTTACACCATCTGTACCAAACAATCTGCCCATATATCTTCTTTACTCCTTTCTATGCCGCAGCCTTCTTCTCTGCTGCCTTACCCTGTCACTTATTCTTCCTCCTCTATGGTCAGCCGTACCGTAACATTCTCCCTCAGTTCTACTTCTTCCGGAAGATTCAACGATAGTCTCACATCATAATATCCTTCCTGTACTTTTTCCAGCGCACCGGAAGCTATCAGACTGTCAATATCCACCGCCGGATGAAGCTGGCCCGCATCGATTGCGTTTACATCGGCAGCCAGTCCGCGCACCTGTACTGTAAATTCCTCTTCATAAGTCGATACTTCCGCTTTATAGCTTTCCGGCAGATTCTCTACGGTAATATCCCTCTCCGCTATGGTAAATGTCCTTGTGATTTCTCTTTCTACATATGCCGTAACCGTCACGTTTCCATCAAATCCGGAATCGGCAAAATCCACACTGCCCGGCAGATACTTATCAAGGTCAATTACTTTCACTATATTCCCATCAGCTCCCGTCAAATCCACTTCTGTATCGGGTATCTCTATTACGGACAGATTGTTCAGTATATTGGCTTTACCCGCCAAAGATACTGATTCCACAGAGCCTGTTACTGCCCCTGTCGCCCGATATCCTGCAGCCGGTATACCCGATGCCGAGAATCTCAGCGGTACTGACTTCGTAGCGAGAATCTCTACTTTGACTCCCACGTTATTGATATTCAATGTCAGCTTATCCTTTGGTACTTCTACTTTATTTCCACTCTTATCCACATTATACAGCTTAATCTCTGCACTGGTACCGATATCACTGGTAAATCCGGTTACATTCACATTCACTTCCGCAGTCTTTATCTGGGAAACTACCGATTCCGGTCCGGAAACGCGCACCAGGTTTTGATCCGGCGTCACATTCCCAATGATATATTCCTCCTGGAGAGTTCCCGATGTGGTCGTGGTCAGCGGAATGGATATACTCTTCCTGTCTTCTATATTCAGCTTGAGAATATCATTGCTGGTCTTAATACTGCTTACGGAATTCTGATTACGTCTCGTGGATACCTCTATATGAATCGTGTTCAGATTCGTCAGCTTATTCATATCTGCGATTGCCACGATATTATCCTCACTGCTCATACTATCCGTCAGGGAACGCGGAACCATAATCGTAATAGAATCAATGACATCCGTATCATCCAGCACCTCATACATTTTCCCCTGGCTGGTAATAAGGTTTGCGTTCAAAATCTGCACGGGTACATCCGTGAAATAAACCGGTGTGGACGGATTGTTGATATTCGTCACAAGCAGCCAGAGAATGCCTGCAAAAAGAATAGAGCCTATTTTCAATCCGAGATTACTGGTCAGTTTCTTTCCCATTCTTTTTCCTTCCCTTCCATCGCTTACCCTTCTTTTCTTCCGGCTGCTGCTTATCCTGTATCTTGTGCAGCCTCTCTTTCAGCGCCTCCCCATCCAGATTGCGTTCCAGCTGTCCTTCCATAGCCACGCTGATTTTCCCCGTTTCTTCCGATACGATAACTGTCAGGGAATCGGTCGCCTCCGAAATTCCCACTCCCGCTCTGTGCCTTGTTCCCAAATCCTTGCTCAATGCCATATTGTCGGAAAGAGGAAGATAACAGGTTGCAGAAGTCACCCTGTTTCCACGTACAATAACAGCGCCGTCATGCAGCGGCGTATTATGTTCAAATATATTAATCAGCAGCTGGCTGGAAACAATGCCGTCTATATCAATTCCTGTCCGCTCATATTCCGCCAAAGACTGGGCCCGTTCCATTACAATAAGCGCACCTGTCTTTACCTTACCCATTTCCACACATGCCTTTGTAATTTCATTTACCGTCCGGTCTGAAAAAAGTCCGGTCTCGGTCTTGCCTGAATCAAAAGGAATAAGAGAAGAAATAATATTTTTCCTTCCCAGTTCCTCCAGTGCCTTTCTGAGTTCCGGCTGTAAAATTACAATAATCGCTGTAGCCGCTATCCCCACCACATTTTTGGCAATCCAAAGAATGGTATTCATTTCGAAAGCTGCTGCTATCAATAAAAATACCGCAATAACCACAACGCCTTTTAACAAAGACCACGCTTTCGTCGTTTTTACCCATACCAATATGTGGTATATCAGGAAAGAGATAATTGCTATCTCCACGATATCCGTCCATATGATGCTTGGCATACGCCAGAAATATCTTCCTATAATTTCTTGAATCTGCTGCATATCAACTCATTCCAGTCTTAATTATTATCTACCCACTTTTCTGTCCTCCGTACTTCTTTGCGAAGGACGTGCTTTCTTCTGTTGATTAATCTTTTTTACTTTTCGCTCCGGTACCGCCAGCGTTACCTTCGGCACTGCCTTTACATAATAATAATACTCGTCGTCCTCAAACTGAACCTTCTCTGTCCGGCTGTAATCCACATGGAATGTAAAGAACTGTATCACCAGTACAATCAAAGCCGATACAATCGTCCCCATGATAACCCCTGTAATGGACACATTTGTGTCAAACATCAAATCCCCTACCAAAAGCACCATCACATTTACCAGTGCCCCTGCCACAATGGCAATTGTCCATGAATAGTCAACAGACAGCCTTCGAATCAGATATACGAGGAAAATGGTAATTGCAAATGCTGCAATCGTCACTACCATCGCACGGTTATTCAGCATACCGTCGATGATGAACCGGAACTTCGCTGTCGTTTCTTCCGCTTCCATAGCCGTCAAAGCCGCTATACTGTCACTCACATACACCAGCAGATAATAGGCTACTGTCCCGCAAGCCGCCGACACCGCTGATACCGGCGTACTGAGCAATCCCAGTGCAATGGGAATCACATAAGGGATATGCATGGCAAAACATATCGGGGTTAAAACTACTACCACTGTATCTCTGGGTGAAAACCGGAAATACAGCAAAAACATCAGCAGAAATGCCGCCAACACTACTACCGCACATTCCAGCGACAATGTGTATACATGAAGCAGCACAAAGGCCGCAGCTGCGATAATCATAAAATTCATGGGCATGAAAGAACACATAAGCGCTACCACCAGTACGACGGTCGTGTTATTGAGCCTTTCCATAAATCCCAGCTTTCCGTTAATCATCGAAAGACTTATCAAAGAAAGCAGAAACTTCATCAGCGGTATCAGATACACCTCAAATTTACCATAAAATTTTTTCAAATACTGCTTTGCTACAAGTAATGATGTCATAGTAACTTCCTTTCAGAACCCAAACGGCTCTGGCTTATGTTTTATCGTACATGCCGCTCAGCCTGCGAAGATTGTTCTGATACAATCTTACTCCATGCCTTGCTTTCGCATAGCGATAACTATACACGGCATACGAGATTATGCAATAAATCCCTGTCGCAAGTAAATATTTTTTCAGGACAGACTTCGCAAATTCCAGCAAATCCATCTTATAAATATCCATCATGAAGATTTCAAAATCATAAAATATATACATGCCAAATATGATTCCAAATGCTACGGTCCCGTAGATTAACGACTTCAGCACCTGAAACCACACATAATCCCCCCGGAAGTAACTCATAATCAATCGGTTCTTCCTTCCTTCGTTTTCCTCATAAGATGCCATCTTGGTCATCAAAATGACTCGTTCCTTGTTTAACATACCTATCTCCTACCGGTCCAGATAATGCATCTTCGGCTTTTCCTTCGTATCGTTTTTCTTTAGTACATCCTTCGGTTTTTCCTTTTTATATGTGTTCCCCAGTGTCTGCACCATATTGTTCTTGCACTTATCACAGAACCGTCCGGAGCGGATAGGTGCACCGCAGGATTCACAATTCAGCAGTACGGCAGAATCCTCCGAAAACTGCAGACGCTCTTCCCTCAGCCACTGCTTTATCTGCTTGGTTTCCACGTCACATTCTTCAGACACCTCGGCAATACCGCATCCCGGATGCTCATAGACATATTTCTTTACTTCCTGAAATTTTTCCTCTAAACCTTCTCTGCAATGCTGACAGATAATCGGTCCCATGGCATAATTAAAAAGTCTTCCGCATTTTCTGCAATTCCTAACGTCCATATACAATCCCTCCTGTTATAACCCGTTGCCTATTGCCAGTGCTGCAAAATATACTTTGCTTATTCCCGCAGTATGCAATGTAGTTGTCATAGCGTCAATTGTACTTCCTGTTGTGTAAATGTCATCAATAATTACAATCGTATCTAATTTTACATCATTTCTAAGGATTTTAAAAGCCTTTTTCAAATTATTTTGTCTTTGTTTCTCATCTAATTCTTTTTGGGGCACAGTTTTCCTCCGTCTCGCTATAATATCATTCCGGACTGGTATGCCTGTCTGCCTGCTTATCACCTCTGCCAGCAGCTGCGCCTGATTATATCCCCGCTTCCTTTTCCTGGAAGGATGGATGGGAACCGGAATCAATGCCTGGACACGCCAGTACTTCATCCTCGCCCCCAGGACAGAAGCCATGCAGCTCCCGAAAAACATGGCATATTCCTGCCTCCCGCCATACTTGAAGCGATAGATGGAAGAAGCCACGGAACTATATTCAAACACTGCGGCCCCCTGCACATATAAATGCTTTTTCCTCCCGCAGTCCTGACAATATTCCTCCTCCTCCGCTAACCCCTTTCCGCACTTCATACAGGCTGGAGACTGAATAAACCTGACTTTTTCCAAACATGACGGACAAATGAATTCTTTACGGAATCTTAATGCTCTGTCACATACCGGACACCTTCTCGGAAAAAGTACGTCCCATAGCCATTCTATGCAGGTTTCTGTTATTTTTTCCCTCTGCTTCATTCTCTTCTCCGTGATGTTTCTCCGGGCAGGATTCTGCATCACTGATTCATCATTGCTCTTTTTTATTATGCATTTTTATTATCCATTTCCATTATCCGGTCGCACAGGCCTGTGTACCGTCTGTTCTGCTGCTCATTGGCTATCATGCTGCTCACCGACTGCCTGCTCCCCAATATCGTCACACAGTACTTTGCCCGCGTTACTCCCGTATATAACAGGTTCCTGTTAAAAAGCATCTTTGGACCCGATAGCAGCGGCATGATGACTGCCGGATATTCACTTCCCTGAGATTTATGAATCGTCACCGCATAAGCAAGTTCTATTTCGTCCAATTGGTGAAACGGATAAGTCACGCGCCGGTGCTCATCAAACTCTACTATCATCTCCTGTGAAAATTCATTAATCTCCTTTACAATCCCCATATCACCGTTAAATATCCCCATTCCCTTATCAATGGGTATCCCGTACCTGCTTACCACCTCCCATTCCGCCTGATAATTATTCTTAATCTGCATAACCTTATCCCCTTCACGGAAAACACCGTCTCCATAAGGATGTTCCTTTTTCATCTCATCCGGCGGATTCAGATACTCCTGCAGGATACCGTTCAGCGTCTCCACACCCAGATTTCCTTTTCTCATCGGTGTCAGGACCTGGATATCATAGCTTTCTGCATTTACATAAGGCGGCAGCTTTTCACGCATTAATTGTATCATATGCTTATAAATGACGTTGACATCCTTTCTTTCCAGAAAAAAGAAATCCTTGCTCTTATTGTCCAGCGCAATCTGCTCTCCCTTATTAATCCGATGCGCATTTACGACAATATCGCTCTGTTCCGCCTGCCGGAAAATCCGCTGAAGCATGACCACCGGAAAACATCCGCTGTCTATCATATCTTTTAGAATCTGCCCCGGTCCTACAGAGGGAAGCTGGTTGATATCTCCTGCCATAATCAGCCGGGTTCCCGGCACAACCGCTTTTAACAGGGACTGGAACAGGTGAATGTCCACCATAGACATCTCATCAATAATGATAACGTCGGCCTCCAGCGGATTTTCTTCATTTTTTTCAAATTTTGCAGTTCGGTTTTCCTCTGCAATCGCCCCGTTCAATTCCAGCAGGCGGTGGATGGTCCGCGCTTCATAGCCGGTCGCCTCCGTCATACGCTTTGCCGCCCGACCCGTAGGCGCTGCAAGGAAGATATCCATTCCCTCTTCCGCAAAATACCGGATTATCGTATTGATTGTCGTGGTTTTTCCGGTTCCCGGCCCCCCTGTAAGAATCAGCAGACCATTCCTTACACTCTCCAAAACCGCCTTTTTCTGCAATTCATCCAGTTGGATTCCCTGTGTTTCTTCCAGCTTCTGTATCTTGTCGGCAAGGTTCCTCTCTTCAGACAAAGTTTCTCCTTCATGCAGGGGAAGGTTCAGATCATGCAGCATTTTCGCACAATTCAGCTCCTCGTAATAATAAGAAGCAGCATACACCCGTTTTTCACTATCCGGTTCACTCTGCACCAGTTTAATGACTACTTTCCTTTCCATAGCGAGATTGGAAACCTGCGGTTCAATCGCTTCCTCCCCTACCTCCAGCAGCTTTGCGCACCGTCCCAGCAATATATGTTCGGGCAGATAAACATGCCCTTCCGAAGAAGCCTGCAGCAATGTATACAAAATCCCGCTGCGGATGCGGTAATCCGAATCCACATGTATCCCTGCCCTTCTGGCTATTTCATCCGCCGTCCTGAAGCCTATGCCCCCTATATCCTCCGCCAGCCGGTAAGGATTTTCCTTCATCACCCCATAGATTCCGGTACCATAGGTATTATATATCTTTACTGCCAAAGCCCCCGATATTCCGTATTTCTGTAAAAACAGCATAGCTGCCCGGGCATCCTTCTTTTCTTCCATCTGAACCGCGATTTCCCTCGCTTTTCTTTCGCTGATTCCCTTTATTTCTGCCAGACGTTCCGGCTCTTCCTCGATAATACGGAACGTATCCTCCCCAAACTTTTTAATGATTCTCGCCGCCAGCGCTTCTCCCACGCCTTTTATCGCTCCCGAACCCAGATAGCGTTCCATACTTACAACATCATCCGGTTCTACAATCCGGTAATCTTCTGCCTTCAACTGTGTGCCGTACACCGGATGCTCCACATAATTCCCGCTGATTTCCAGCGTTTCCCCCTCATCCAGCGTCCGGAAACTGCCAACACATACAATCTCGCTTCCGCCGCTCACCAGTTCCAGCACCGTATATCCATTATTTGTATTGCGGTAAATTATATGTCCCACATATCCTTTAATCTGTTCCATTCCCATTCCTTCCATATCCCATGCCGGACAACAGAACGCGCATCCATGAGCCGCCCTTATCAATCAATCATGGAAGAATATCTTCCCTGCCAGCCGCGCGGGGCACACGCTGCTTTTGCGCCCCTGTGCATTAACACAAACAGGCTGCCTGTGTAAGCAGCCTGTATATGCAATATGATTCCACACTGAAAATCTGAGAACCTGTCTATTGTCTATTCCATATTATAATTACGTTTCATCTGTTCAAAAAGCATCTGCGCCAATCCCAATCCCTGTGTTTCCGTTGTAGTGGAAGCCAGTTCCTGTATAGTACTATCCTTAAAGAAATCTACAAGAGAATCGTTCGGATTCGTTTCCCCATCCTTAAAGACATCCACCGTCTTCTGCATCTCTTTAAAAATCTGTTCTACAAAATAAGCCTCAAACTCTTTACAGGCATCCAAAAGCTGCTCATCCGAAGACTTGCTGTAATCTTTTGTCTTAATACGGCTATCCAGCTTGGAAGCAGCCTGTGACGCAATATAACTCGTATATCCTGATGAAACTCCGCCGCCTATATTCATATATGTACTCCTATCCGGCTATCAAGCCCATACTAACGCTTCAGATTATTTGCCTGCTGAAGCATCTCATCCGATGTGGTGATTGCTTTTGAATTCATCTCATAAGCACGCTGTGCCACAATCAGGTTTACCATCTCATCCGCTACCTGTACATTGGAACCTTCCAAATAGCCCTGAACCACTTTACTTCTGACCAGGTTTGCATTCGTTGCCTCGTTAAGTGCGATTCCGCTCGCCCCGGTCGGTGCAAAAAGCGTATCTCCCTGTCTCTCCAGTCCTGCCGGATTACGGAACTGGAAAGTACCGATTGCAATTCCCATCGATACAGGATTGTTATTTTCATCCGGATAGTTCAAAGTACCATCAGCACTGATGGTTATCCGATTCGCCATAAACGTACCTGCAAGGCTGATATTTCTTCCGTTTGTATCCAAAACCGGAAGTCCGTCCGTAGTTGTCAGCATGATACCGCCTGTCGGTGACATTGCCCATGTAAAATCACCGTTCCTCGTATAATTTGTTTCACCGTTTGCATTGCGTACTGCAAAGAATCCGTCTCCCTCAATGGCAAATGCTGTATCGCTTTCGGAGGCAAGCAGGCTTCCCTGTTTAAAAATCTGATTAAGCGCCGCAGTCCTTACACCCAGACCCACCTGTGAAGTAACCGGCTTCGGATCCCCGTTCGCCGTAGTCGTTGCTGTCTGGAGCGTCTGATAAAGCAGGCTCTTAAACTCTGCAACCTGTGCTTTATAACCAACCGTATTTACATTTGCAAGGTTATTCGCAATTGTATCTACATTTGTCTGCTGTGCATTCATACCTGTCGCTGCGGACCATAAACTTCTAACCATCTTTTATCCCTCCTATAACTTGCCTAATTGATTAACAGCTATATCCAAAGTGCTGTCATATGTCTGGATTACTTTCTGATTGGTCTCATATGCCCTTGAAATATTAATCATATTAACCATTTCAGTTACTACCGATATATTGGAACCCTCTAAATAGCCCTGATATACTTTCGCATCCTCCGCATCTACTGCGGTTGCGCCTTCTACAGCCTGATAAAGGTTCTCACCGAATTTCTCCAAATAATTATAATCCTCAAAATCCCGAACCCGGATTGTAGCTACCGGAGTATTATCATCACCCTGCATAATATTCCCGCTGGTATCCACCCTGAAATCCAGCAACGGATCCAGCCGGATATTCCTGTTATCCGTACCCACTACGTAGTCACCGTCCTGCGTAAGCAGATATCCCTGCATATTCATTGTAAAGCTTCCGTCACGCGTATACTTTCTGGAAGTTTCTCCCGCCTTATTCGTATAAGATATTTCAAAGAATCCCGGTCCGGATATTGCCAGGTCGAACGCACTGTCCGATTCCCTCATCGGCCCTTCGGAATAATCCGTATATCCTTCTCCTATCTTTACACCAAAATTATTCTTTCCCAACGGTTTCGCAATTCCGCGTCCTTCCGACAAATCCTTGATTTTATATGTCAGCACATCATTAAAAGCCTGACTGGTTGCTCCTTCTTTCTTATAACCGTTCGTAGTCGCATTAGCCAGATTATTTGTCATCACATCCATTCGGTACTGTTCATTGAGCATACCTGTATAAGCAGTATATAACCCTTTTAACATAATGTTCCTCCTCTTTAGCCGTTTCTTTCATTTTCTGCTGCCTTTCACTCCTCATCCGGCAGCACACCCCACACTATTTCACTCTTCTTTAAATCCGCCAAGGAATTCCACATACTTTCCGGTTCCGATGGCAACTGCGGTCATCGGGTCCTCCGCAGTCATTGTATTGATTCCCGTCTTGGACTCAATCAAATCCTCTAACCCGCGCAACAGGCTGCCGCCCCCGGTAAGCACAATCCCCCTGTCGGCAATATCAGCTGCAAGTTCGGGCGGTGTCTTCTCCAAAACTCCGTGAATGGTTTCTACAATCTGAGCCGTAGTTTCCCGAAGCGCTTCTTCCATCTCTTCCGAAGATACCTTTACGGTTCTTGGCAGCCCCGTTACAAGATTACGCCCCCTTACATCCATGTAATCCACCTCGGTACGTTTATACGCGGAACCGATTTTTATCTTCAAATCCTCTGCCGTTCTTTCACCAATCAGCAGATTATGTTTTTTTCTCATGTAACGTACAATGGCTTCATCGAAATCATCGCCGGCAATCTTAACCGATGCGCTGACTACCCTTCCGCCTAAAGAAATAACTGCAATATCGGAGGTGCCTCCCCCGATGTCTACAATCATATTGCCGCAGGGCTTCCAAATATCAATTCCTGCTCCTATTGCCGCCGCTATGGGCTCTTCAATAATGAAAACATCCCTTGCACCGGCCATAATTGTTGCATCTTCAACCGCTTTCTTTTCTACTTCCGTTACTCCGCTTGGTACACATACTGCGATTCTGGGCTTACGGAACGTCTTCTTGCCGAGCGCTTTCTGGATAAAATGTTTCATCATTTTCTCTGTCACACGGTAATCGGAAATTACCCCCTGCCGCAGCGGCCTGACTGCCACGATATTACCCGGCGTCCTTCCGAGCATAAGCCTTGCTTCTTCGCCGATTGCCTTAATTTTATCTGTATCCCTGTCAAAAGCTACTACTGAAGGTTCCTTTAAAACAACACCCTTGCCTCTTATATATACTAAAATACTTGCTGTCCCCAAATCAATTCCTATATCCGTATACTGCATATATGAACCCCTTTCTATGGTCAATGCTCATTCATCAATCTATCTTAAATGTTTTCCAATTGGTCGGTAAACTAAACATACAAGGTCATTATAACCCAAAGTACGTTATTTTCAAAGGGGTTTTAATAAATTTTTAAAATATTAATTTTTTTGGAAACCTGCTTTTCTCTTTTTGTATATTATTTATATATTATCGGTTGATTTGACAGATAACTTTAGAGGACGGAAAATATTTACTATTAAGTAATCAGCCGGATTCCTTTTCAGATTTCCGGCTGATTCTTAAACAATATTTACGGTTTTACAGCAGAACGGTATCTTTCCAGCATCTTCTTCACATAAATCCCTGTATAGGAATCCCTGTTCTCCGCAACTTCTTCCGGCGTTCCCCTGGCAATAACCGTTCCTCCTTTATCGCCGCCCTCCGGTCCGATATCTATGATATAGTCGGCCGTTTTAATAACATCCAGATTATGCTCAATCACCACTACCGTATTACCGCTATCGGCTAATTTATGCAGGATTTCCGTAAGCTTATGCACATCTGCAAAATGCAACCCGGTAGTGGGTTCGTCCAAAATATAAATGGTCCTGCCGGTACTTCGTCTGCTCAGTTCCGTCGCCAGCTTAATTCTCTGGGCTTCACCGCCGGACAGGGTAGTAGAAGGCTGTCCCAGCTTGATATAGGATAATCCTACGTCATTCAGCGTTTCTATCTTCCGCCGGATAGAGGGAACGTTTTCGAAAAATCCCACTGCTTCCTCCACTGTCATATCCAAAACATCATAAATGCTCTTTCCTTTATATTTTACATCCAGCGTTTCCCTGTTGTATCTTTTACCGCCGCAGACTTCACACGGAACATATACGTCAGGCAGGAAATGCATCTCTATTTTGATGATACCATCACCGCAGCAGGCTTCGCACCTTCCGCCCTTTACGTTAAAGCTGAAACGGCCTTTTTTATATCCCTTCGCTTTTGCATCTGCTGTGGATGCGAACAAATCCCGAATCTGGTCAAAAACACCCGTATAAGTGGCCGGATTGGAGCGGGGTGTCCTGCCGATAGGAGACTGGTCAATGTTTATGACTTTATCCAGCTGTTCCATCCCCTTAATCCCCGCATGTTTTCCGGGTATAGTCCTGGCCCTGTTCAAGTCTCTCGCCAAATGTTTATACAGAATTTCATTCACAAGAGAACTCTTGCCCGAACCAGATACTCCGGTCACACAGGTCATTACCCCTAAAGGAAAATCTACGTTAATGTTTTTCAGATTGTTTTCCGCAGCCTTTTGGACAGTCAGTCTGCCTGTGGGCTTACGCCTTTTCTCCGGAACCGGTATCTGAAGCCTGCCGCTTAAGTACTGTCCCGTAACCGATTCTTCTGCCTGCATGATTTCTTCCGCAGTCCCCTGTGCAACCACCCGCCCGCCGTGGGAGCCTGCACCCGGCCCGATATCAACGATGTGGTCCGCCGCCAGCATCGTATCTTCATCATGCTCCACTACCAGCAGGGTGTTACCCATATCCTTCAGATTCTTCAGTGTATTAAGCAGTTTGTCATTATCGCGCTGATGCAGACCGATACTGGGTTCATCCAGAATATAGCAGACTCCGACCAGCCCGGAACCAATCTGGGTCGCCAGACGGATTCTCTGTGCCTCTCCGCCGGAAAGTGTCCCTGTCGCTCTGGACAACGACAGATAATCCAGCCCGACATCAATCAGGAAACCAACCCTTGCCTTTATTTCTTTCAGTACCTGCTTTCCTATCAGCTGCTGCTGTTTTGTAAGCTCCATATCCTGAAGAAACTTATGAAGATTCCTTATAGACATGGAAGTAATTTCATAAATATTCTTATCATACACCGTCACTGCAAGGGATTCCTTCTTCAGACGCATTCCGCCGCAGACCTTGCAGGGAGTAATGCGCATGAAGGATTCGTACTCCTGCTTCATAATATCCGATGCCGTCTCACGGTAACGCCTCTCCACATTGCGTATCAGTCCTTCAAAAGCTACCGCATACACACCTTCCCCTCTCTGCCCCTTATAATGCACACTGAGTTCTTTCCCCCCGGTTCCATGGAGCAGTACGTTCTTTACCTTATCCGGATAGTCCTCAAAAGGCGTATCCAGGTCAAAATTATATTCCTTGCACATCGCCTGCAAAATAGCATTGGTAAAACTCGTTTTATCGTTACAGGACTGCCAGCCTGTCACTGCGATTGCCCCCTCATTGATGCTGAGACGTTTATCCGGTATCATCAGGTCCACGTCAAATTCCATCTTATACCCCAGGCCAAAGCATTCCGGGCAGGCGCCGAAAGGATTGTTGAAAGAAAAGCTTCTCGGCTCTATCTCACTGATACTTATACCGCAATCGGGACAGGAAAAACTCTGGCTGAAATTCATCGGTTCTCCGCCGATTATATCCACCACCAGCAAGCCCTCTGCCAAAACCAGCACATTTTCGATGGAATCCGTCAGTCTCCTTTCGATTCCCGGCTTCACCACCAGGCGGTCTACCACGATTTCAATATTATGTTTTATATTCTTGTCCAATTTGATTTCCTCAGACAGTTCATACATATTTCCGTCCACGCGCACACGCACATAGCCGCTTCGTTTTGCCCTGTCGAAAATTTTTGCATGTTCGCCTTTCCGCCCTCTGACCACCGGCGCCAGCAGCTGGATTTTCGTACCTTCCGTCATCTCCATAATCTGATCCGTCATCTGGTCTACCGATTGCTTACGGATTTCCCTGCCGCATGACGGGCAGTGGGGGATTCCGATTCTCGCATACAGGAGACGGAAATAGTCGTAAATTTCCGTCACGGTTCCTACCGTAGAACGGGGATTCCTGTTCGTGGACTTCTGGTCAATGGATATCGCCGGAGACAATCCTTCTATTTTTTCCACATTAGGCTTCTCCATCTGCCCAAGAAACTGCCTCGCATAAGAAGACAGTGATTCCATATACCGCCTCTGTCCTTCCGCGTAAATGGTATCAAAAGCCAGCGATGATTTGCCGGAACCCGATAATCCGGTCAATACCACAAATTCATTCCGCGGTATATCCACATCTATCGCCTGTAAATTGTGTTCGCTGGCCCCGCGTATTTTAATATATTCCCTGCGGGGCAGCATCTTCTTATTCTCGCTCTCCATTTCATCCTCCTGCTTATCTGCATCACACTTTTTCTATATCATAATCCTCTGTTCATTCCTGCTTCTCCATATCCGCCAGCTGCTTCTTCAGTTCCGTCATCTTATCCCTTAGTTCCGCCGCCGCCTCAAAATTCAAATCCGCCGCCGCCTGCTTCATCTTCTTCTGGATATTCCCTATCAGTTTCTCCAATTCTTCACGGCTCATGGATTCAGGATCCTTCTCAAACTTCATTTCCTCTTTGGCAATAGCCTTGGAAATACTGATTAAATCACGCACTGCCTTCTTTATGGTCTGCGGCGTGATGCCATGTTCCTTATTATATTCGCTCTGTATCGCACGCCGCCTGTTTGTCTCCGTTATCGCCGCTTTCATGGAATCGGTCATATTGTCCGCATACATAATGACATGCCCCTCTGCATTCCGTGCCGCACGCCCTATGGTCTGAATCAGGGATGTTTCAGAACGCAGGAACCCCTCCTTATCTGCATCCAATATCGCAACAAGGGAAATTTCCGGAATATCCAATCCTTCCCTCAGCAGATTGATACCCACCAGTACATCAAATACATCCAGACGCATATCCCGGATAATCTCAGCCCGTTCCAATGTATCGATATCCGAATGGAGATATTTCACCCTGATTCCAACATCCCTCATATAATCCGTCAGGTCTTCCGCCATTTTCTTCGTCAGTGTGGTCACTAACACTTTATTGTGCTTTTCCGTCTCTTTATTCACCGCTGCTATCAAATCGTCAATCTGCCCCTCTACCGGACGTACGTCCACCTCCGGATCCAGCAGTCCGGTAGGACGGATAATCTGCTCCGTCCGAAAAAGTTCATGCGCACTCTCATAGTCGGAAGGGGTCGCTGATACAAACAGCATCTGGTCGATGTGTTCCTCAAATTCAGCAAAATTCATCGGACGGTTGTCCAGTGCCGAGGGCAGACGGAATCCGTAATCCACCAAAGTAGTTTTTCTGGAACGGTCGCCCGCATACATGCCCCTTATCTGCGGTATGGTCATATGAGACTCATCGACGATAATCAAATAATCATCTTTAAAATAATCCATCAGGGTCAAAGGAGTGGCTCCTTCCGGAAGCCCGTTCAAATGCCGGGAATAGTTCTCGATACCGGAACAGAAACCCGTTTCCCGCAGCATCTCGATATCGAAATTCGTTCGTTCTGCTATCCTCTGCGCCTCTAACAGCTTGTCTTCCCCTTTGAAATACTGTATCCGCTCCTCTAATTCCTCTTCAATTCTCCTGCACGCCTCTTTGATTTTTTCCTGCGACACCACATAATGGGACGCTGGGAAAATGGAAATATGTTCCAGTGAAGCATGTACCTGTCCCGTCAGCGGTTCAGCCTCCACGATTCTGTCTATCTCATCCCCGAAAAACTCCACGCGAATCAGATGCTCCCCGCCCTGTGCCGGGTAAATTTCCAACACATCTCCCCGCACCCGGAAACAGCCTCTGCTCAATTCCATATCATTCCTGTCATACTGGATATCAATCAATTCCCGAATCACTTCATCCCTGTCCTTCACCATCCCCGGACGAAGCGACACAATCATCTCCTGATAATCATCCGGACTTCCCAGTCCGTAAATACAGGAAACGCTGGCAACCACTACCACATCTCTCCGCTCCGTCAGGGATGCCGTCGATGAAAGACGCAGTTTTTCTATTTCCTCGTTGATGGAGGAATCCTTGGCAATATAGGTATCCGAAGAAGGCACATAAGCTTCCGGCTGATAATAATCATAATAGGAGACAAAGTACTCCACTGCATTCTCAGGGAACATCTCCTTGAATTCTCCGTATAACTGCGCCGCAAGGGTTTTATTGTGGGCGATAACCAGCGTCGGCTTCTGCAAAGCCTGAATGACATTTGCCATCGTAAATGTCTTGCCCGATCCCGTAACCCCTAGTAAAGTCTGGAATTGGTTGCCCTCCTGAAAGCCTTTTACCAGCTCGGCAATCGCCTGCGGCTGGTCGCCGGTGGGCTTGTATGGGGCGTGTAATTTGAATTCTGGCATATAAAAACCTCTCTTTCACGGAATTACTTCGACTACTATAGGCCTGTAATTCGTATAATTTTGAAAACGTTCGTGTAAATTTCTATTTTGAGGCGGCCCATAAGCAAGCTTTTGCAATTACACAAGTAAAAGTCACAAATTTGTAATCATAACTGTTTACAAAGTACTCTGTTAAATAGCTATATATCATACTAACCAACCACATTTTTATTTATCACAATTATAAACCAACTGGTTTCTTTCTAATTCTTTTTGCAATTCTTCAATTGTTGGCAAAACCGTCATGTACTTTGAAGCAAATATCTGCTGACTTTCATGAAGCACAGAATATTTTACAATTGTTTCATCCTTATCCGTACAAAAAATAATCCCGATTGTTGGGTTATCATCTTCTCTTCTTTTTAAATCATCAAACATTCTAACATACATATCCATCTGTCCGATATCCTGATGTGTCAACTTTTTTGTTTTTAAATCAATAATCACAAAACATTTCAGAATATAATTATAAAAAACTAAATCAATATAAAAATCTGTGGTTTCTGTACATATTCTCATCTGTCTTCCAACAAAAGAGAATCCCTTTCCCATTTCCAGAAGAAATTTTTGAAGATTATTTATAATGGCTGTCTCTAAATCACTTTCTAATTGACTGATGCCTGGCGTGACCCCCATAAATTCTAACACAAATGGATCCTTTACAAACTCTAATGCTTTATTCTCTTTATCGGGTAACTGTGTGGAAAGCATCCTTTTATAATAACCACTTTTAATATTGCGTTCCAAAACCCTTACAGACCAATTTTCATTTACTACCTCATTTAAATAAAAAATTCTTTCATCTTCATCAGAGATACGCATTATATTTCTCAAATGAGACCACGGGACTTTACCGGCCATTGAAAATCCATACGAATTTTCAGGAAATGTTAAATAAAATCGACGACAATTTTTCAAATTAGCCACTGAAAAACCCGTCCCAAATTCATCTGACAATTTCTTTGATAGATTTTTTATCAGACAGGAGCCATACTGAGCTTTTTTTTCACCATATTGTTCCTGTTCAACAATTCGCCGTCCAACATTCCAATATGCATATGTCATAATACCATTTGCATTTTTGTAGGTTTGTTCTCTCGCTTGATACAATATTTTCCGAACATCTTCATATAATTGTTTTTCTTCTACCGGCCTAACAGCCATATGATCTTTTATTATTGTTCCACTTTTATTATTCACAGCATCCTCCAAATAAATTGGCTACACATGTGTAGCCAATTTGCTACATCTTAAACCAAATCACCTCTAGGTTATAGAGGTAATATCAAGCGGCTCTTCAACTTTTATATTGTCTGCTTGTTGGTTTACTTTCATTCCGGCAGCTTTCGTGTCATTCACTGTAGCATTCAAAATGGTCCATTCTGTTTCTCCTATATAAATACAGTCAAATTCTGAAATACATTCGCTATCCTGTTTCAGCTTCCTATCCATCCAAAAAGTAACTCTGATTATATCACATGGCCTTTTATTTGTACAGACGAAACCGCAAATTTTTAGAACATTCGTTCTATTTCATTAACTTCATGCCAAAAAAGTGTACCTCGGCTAAATACCTTGTTTTGTCAATCTTCTATTGTATGCAGGGCATTGTCTGCCCTGTGATAGTGGTCTGAATTTTCTGTATACTATATTTCCCTTTCAACCGACTGCAAATTTATCATAGCAATCATTTGGTTCTGCATTTCCTCAACATTTTCAATCCTTACCCTGCCAATACTATTTCTTGTCATTTCAAAATCTACATCGGGAAGCAGTCGTTCACACAAACAATTCGTTTCGGGTGACGCTCCCATTAAAGCTATAACAAGCGAATTAATGTCAAACTGCTTTACTATTTCTTCCAAATCCTTTTCGGGGATTGTAGATATTTGCTCAAAATCAGTTATCCGCTGTGGCTGTATATTGGGCTCTAATATATCATTTATGGTCACATTGTATAACTTGGAAATTTTCAATAAAACTTCTAAGTCAGGAATTGTTATTCCTGTTTCCCATTTTGAAACTGCCTGTCTTGATATGTCCAATTTTTTTGCTAAGTCCTCCTGTGTGTAATTATGGCTTTTACGCAGGAATTGTAAATATCTTGATATAATATTTACGTTCATAAAAATCACGCTCCTTTTTTTTGCTATTATAAGGCATATGGAAAGAAGATTAAAGAATTTGATAAGTGCATAAAAGCAAACATTGATTGCCTGTTCACAACACCTGCATTCCGTTTCTTCTCGTTCTGCTTTTATATGACTACACGCTGTTTTGTTTGTTCCAATATCTGCCATGCTTTTCTAAGTCCTTGTTGATTTCCTGCTTACTCTCAATCATTTATCTCTTAAGCAGCCACTTGGCTCGTTGCTCACGGGAAATCGAGTCGGGAAGGTTTCTCTCCCTACCCGCCGCGCGGGGCATCCGTCAGCTCTGCTGACACACTTCCTTTGGATGCCCCTGTGCATAAAAATGGCGGCAAGTCGTCCGTTAGGATTACTGCCACCATAGATAAACAATATTGTATTTTTAGAATTTTGCTATTTTACTTTCCTGGCAACAATTTTGTTCGATGCGTGCAAATGTTTCGGCACATTTGGATGTTCGTCTTCAAACACATATGACTTAAACTGCAATATTTCCCAATCAGCATATAATTCTTTGACTTCCTCATCTTTTGCCAGACCAATTGCAAATGATGCAATATCCTGAGATGCCGGTACAGTGTCTGTAAATATTTGAATTAAATGAATACCGCCTGTATTTGTATGTTTTTTTGCGTTATTTACAAACTTTTTCCACTCATCCTTAGTTACGAAATGCAATGTTCCAAAACAAGTAATCATATCATAACACTGTCCAAACTGATATGTAGTTAAATCTGCTACAAATGCGTTTACTTGTACATTGAATAATTCACAAATATGTTTTAACTTTGCAATCCCATGTTCAGACAAATCAAACGCGTCAACATGATGTCCCTGCCTGGCTAAATATATGGCATTTTGACCCTCTCCGCATCCTACATCCAATACCTTTGACGGATTGTTGATTAAGTGCTCAAATTCAATAACGGTCGAATTAGGTTTGTTGGAAAATGTAATAGTATCATATTCCTGATATGATTTTTCCCAAAATGGAACTAAATTATCGCTCATATTTTTCCTCCCGCAATTGCCTGTTCATTGAATTGTTAAATATTGTTATCTTACCACAAACACTCTCACAAGTCCAATTCTGCTTAACCTTTCTTCCTGCCCCCAGGCACAATGTTCCTTTTAATTTAGTATTTATTTTCCGGCGTTTGTCGGAAACACCAAAAATCGACACAAAAAACAGGAAACCTTTTTGATTCCCTGCTTTCAGTGTATTGCACCATAAACACAATAGTTATTCATTGTTTTACGCCACTATACAAAACGGAAATTATATCACCACTCATCATCGTCCGCTTCAAAATTTTTGTAATAAGCGATAAAGGACTTGGTAATCTCTTCTCTTGAGCGGATATATTCAGAACTTCCCTCCTGAAAATCAGAGATTTCTTTTTCAACCAATTCTCTAATTTCTTTTATTCAATCTCCCCGGCCACTACTTCCTTCGCGTGTTCCAGCTGATTATCATATCCGTCGTCGTAATATCTTTCTCCGTCAAATTCATATATTTCATCAGGTTCAACACCGATTCCATGGATATTGTTTCCATTGGGAGTAAAATATGAACTGACTGTCAGTTTCAATGCCGTACCGTCCGATAAAGAAATAACCCTTTGGACAATCCCCTTTCCAAATGTTGTAGTCCCTATCAATTTTCCGATACCATAATCTTTAATCGCACCGGCCAGGATTTCGGAGGCGCTGGCCGAATAGCCGTTCACCAGGACTACCAACGGCTTGTCAAAACGCTTCGTTCCGTCACAGGAATATTCCGTCCTGTTTCCATCCCGGTCCTCCGTATAAACAATCAGTCCCTTCGGCAGCAGCTGCTGCGCAATCTCCACTACCGCACTCAGGTTTCCTCCCGGATTTGCCCGCAAATCAAGAATCAAACCTTTCATACCCTGTCCGCGCAATACCGCCATAGCTTCCGTAAACTGATCCACCGTCACATCGTCAAACTCTGTAATCTGGATATATCCGATTCCACCGTCATACATTTCGTGAGTCACCGTCGGGCTCTCTATCTTTTTCCGCTCCACATCAAATTCCAGATAATCCTTCTCGCCCTCCCGGTATATGGTGAGATGCACCAGAGTCCCCTCCACGCCTTTAATATTGCCCACCACTTCCGAAAGTTCCAGTCCCTGCATCGGCTTATCATCTACCATATAAATCACGTCGCCGTCGCGGAGCCCTGCTGCCTGTGCCGGAGTATCCTCTATCACGCCGCTGATATGCGCCAATCCCGTCTGGGTGTCCATCCCTACATATGCACCTATCCCATAGTAGATACCCTCCGTCTGCTCCATCAGCGCCGACAAATCCGCCTCCGTATAATAGGTAGAATAAGGATCTCCCAAAGCCGCTATCACACCGTCATACATGCCGTCTACCAATGTCTGCGTATCCACATCTTCCTGATAATAGTACTTGGAGATGGTTTCCTCTATGACCTGAAGCTTGCTCATCGTCATATCGTTTACCAGGCTTTCCCCCCCGTTATCAGCCTGTACCGCCTGATTCTCGATACGTTCCTGATAAATACGGTAAAACCTTATTCCTGAATAGACACAGCATACCGCCAGCAAACTCAACAGCACACCGGTCAGAAGACCGCTGACAAACCCTCCTCTTTCTTTCCCCGGCGGTTCTCTCCTATTATTGTTCGCGTTGTTCGGATAGTCATTTGGGTAATTATTCAAATTATATTCCACTTCTTTCATCTCCAAAAATTTATTTGCTTAAGTCATTCCACGGACTGACATAACTTCCGTTTAATCTGACGCTAAAGTGGAGATGGTTGCCGGTAGAACGTCCCGTTGAACCAACTGCCGCTATTTTCTGCCCCTTGCTCACCCATGCTCCCTTCGAAACATACAGTGCAGATGCGTGCATGTAAATAGTATATAAACCATCGCCGTGGTCAATCATGATATAATTTCCCATGGAACCGCTGTAATCCGCAGCCACCACTTTTCCGTCATAAGCTGCAAGAATCGCCGAACCACCCGGAGCCGCCAAATCGATTCCATTATGGAACTTCTCCACATGCAGCGTCGGATGCATACGGTTGCCGTAATCGTCAGATATCCTCGTATAAGAAGGCGCCGGCCATGTAAACATGCCCCCGTCATAGCGGACCCTGTTTTCCTCCGCCAGCTTTGCTTTTTCCTCCGCTACCACTTTTTCCAACATGGCAATCGTTTCGTTCTGTTCCTTAATATACGCCTCATATTCCGCAATCGCCGCTTCCTTCGCGTTGATATCGTCGCTCACCTGCTCAATAGTTCTCTTCTTCTCATCAATCAGGGAGTTTAACGACGCCTCCTCGCTCTCCACACCGGCCTTTGCTTCCTCGAGATATGCCCTGTCTTCCTCCAGCTGTTCCATATACAGTTCTATCAGTTTTCTTGTCGCCACATACTGATCCAGCATCTTCCTGTCATATGCGGAAAGCATCTCGATATATTCGGCCTTATTCAGCATATCCCCGAAACTGTCAGATGAAAAAATCAGCTCCATGTACAGGTTATCCCCCTTTTCATACATAAACCGGATACGCTCTTTCATAGCCTCATACTGATTCTCCTGATCTGCAATTGCCGCTTCCAGTTCCGCCTCTGTCTGGGTGATTTCCTCTTCCTTCTCTGTGATTTTTCCTTTCAGCTCTTCTATTTTTTCCTGAATCGTTTCCAGTTCCCCATCCAGCTGCACTACATACTGTCTGAGATTTTCCTTTGATTTTTCCAGTTCTTCCTTTACTCTCTTAATATCCGTCAGGTTCGACTGCAGCTGCTGCTTCAGTTCCTTTGCGTCACTAATCTCCGCCTCTTTTTCCTTTATCAGATCATTCGTAAGTTCCGCCGCCTGTACTCTGTCCGGCGTACCTTCCCATCCTGTCAGACATACTGCCATAAGCAAAATGCAGAGTATGCTACAGATGTACTTCCTCCACTTCTTCATGTGCCGCGCCTTTCCATCCTATACACCTATATGCCTATACACCAATACTGCCCTACACCCTCAGATGCTTCCTTACTGTTACGATACTTCCGAGAAAACCGATTCCTACACCCATAGCTACGGAAACCGGCAGCAAAATATGGAAAATCGTCTCTACCGGAAGAAAATCCAAAAGCTTGGTAAGCATGGAAAAACGCTCTGTCACATATGATATGACATTGTTATAAATAACATAAATAATTCCCATAGGAATCAGGGAGCCGATTACGCCAATCAGAATTCCCTCAATGACAAACGGCGACCTGACAAAAAAATCCGTAGCGCCGATATACTTCATAATATTTATTTCTTCTTTTCTGACAGATATACCTATAGTGACCGTATTGCTGATAAGGAAAATGGATACCGCAAATAATATGGCAATAATTCCAATGGAAATATAGGCAATCAGCGCATTGATACCGCTTAAAGTCGTCGCCGTAATCTCAGACTTATTCACCCGGCGGACATCCTCTATGGATTCCAGATAGGTCACAAGCGCAGGCTGAAGGGATACATCACTTAAGTAAGCTTTATAATGTGCGGAATTTGCCAGCGGATTCTCCGTAAAACCATCCGAGTACTCACCCAGATAATCATCCTTGAAACCTTCCCATGCTTCTTCAGCAGATACAAACTCCACCTCGGATACCTCTACCCGTCTCCATAACATATCGCCGATTTCTGCAATCCTTGTATCACTGGTTCCCTCCTGGAAAAATACCGATACATATATACCTTCTTCCGCTTTTTTAACAATATGCTCAAAATTGGATAAAATTGCATAAAATAAACCAAACAGGAACAAACAGGCTCCGATGGTCGCTATGGAGGCAAGGGAAAACCATTTATTCCGTATAATATTGCGGAACCCCTGCCCTATCGTATAAAAAAATGTACTAATCCTCATCGATGTAGCCTCCTTTTTCTTCGTCGCTTACGATGATGCCCTTCTTCATCGTAACCACCCGCTTCTGCATGGAGTTTACGATTTCCCTGTTATGGGTTACGACAAGGACCGTAGTGCCATTTTCATTAATCTGTTCCAACAGTTTCATGATTTCCCATGAATTCTTCGGATCCAGATTTCCGGTAGGCTCATCCGCCAGCAGTATGGTCGGCCTGTTAATCAACGCTCTTGCCAGCGCCACCCTCTGCTGTTCCCCGCCCGAAAGCTGCCTTGGCTTCGCCTTATATTTACCGGCCAGTCCGACCGTTGCAAGGATACTCGGCACATTCCTTTTGATTTCTTTATTTGATACCTGTATGATTCTTTGGGCAAACGCCACATTCTCATAAACATTCCTGTCTTTCAGAAGACGGAAATCCTGAAATACAATTCCCAGATTTCTTCGGAATTTCGGAATTTTCCTGTGCTTGATTTTCACCAAATCATATCCCATTACATTTATATATCCCGAAGTAGGAGTCAGTTCGCGAAGAAGGAGTTTGATTAAAGTGGACTTACCCGATCCGCTGTCACCAACAATAAAAACAAATTCCCCTCTGTTAATATGTAAACTTACACCGTTTAATGCCGGCGCTCCTGTGGCATATGCTTTGCTTACGTTTTCCAACGTAATAATCTCATTGCCTAAATCAGCTGTCCTTCTTCCTCTTCGTCTCTTCCTGTCTTTTTCCGTCAATGTATTTCACCCACCTAAAATCACTAATATTCAAAAGTTTCCATGTATTTCATATATTTTACAACCATCAGCGCAATCTTAAAGGTAATCGCATCCTCAAAGACACGCAAATCCAGCCCGGTGCTCTTCTGCAGCTTATCCAGCCGGTAAACCAGCGTATTTCGGTGGATAAAAAGCTGTCTTGATGTTTCGGAAACATTCAGGCTGTTCTCAAAAAATTTATTAATGGTCGTCAGCGTCTCCTCATCAAAATCATCCGGACTTTTACCACCGAAGATTTCCTTGATGAACATCTTACACAACGGAATCGGGAGCTGATAAATCAGACGTCCGATTCCCAGCTCGCTGTATGCTACAATATTTCTCTCATCAAAGAAAATCTTGCCTACATCCAGCGCCATCTTCGCTTCCTTATAGGAACGGCTTACCTCCTTAATTTCACCGACTACCGTTCCGCAGGCAATACGTATTCCGCGTAAGCCCTCTTTACGCAGATAGTTTTCTGCGCTTTTCGCTGTTTTTTCTACTTCTTTTCCCGCCTCGCTCTCCGACAGGTCTTTCACTACTATAACATTATTTTCATCCACTGCGGTAATGAAATCTTTGCTATTATTGCCAAAATATGTACGCATCAGTTCCAAAACATTGCTCTCTTTACTGTTTTCCGTTTCAATGATAATGGCAATGCGCTTCACATCCGTCTGGATATGCAGTTTCTTCGCCCTGCTGTAAATATCCACCAGCAGCAGATTATCCAGCAGCAGATTCTTAATAAAATTATCCTTATCAAAGCGTTCCTTATATGCTACTAAAAGGCTTTGTATCTGGTAAGCCACCATCCTGCCCAATATATATACGTCCTCACCGGCCCCTCCGGCAATCAAAATATACTCTAACTGCTGTTCATCAAATATCTTAAAATACCGATATCCCTGTATCTCCTGGGAATCTGCCGGGGAAGCTGCAAATTCCACCGCGGCTCCGGCACAGCTCTCCATATCAGCTGTCGTGGAGGCCACTTCTTTACCGTCTGTATCCATAACACATAATTCCACGCGTGCTATCGCTTTCAGACCATCTATTGTATTCTGCAGTATCTGATTCGAAATCATATCCCCTCTCCTCCTATCCCCTATACAAAATGTACAATATTATAAGCCGGCACAAATCCTTTTTTCTACGCCCTCTTTCCATTTTAATTCAAAATCACAAAAAAATCCATACTCATCACTTATCTATTTGTATATTTTTTATGTTTTTATAGAATTTTAATATTTATCAAAATATAGACAACTTGTACAACACGCGCCCATTTGCATAAAGCAGGCAGATTTGAAATGCTCTCCATCCCAAATCTGCCTACTCTCCGTTTTCATCCTTGAAATGATTGACACGCCTGCGGAATATCATCCGGTATACCTTATCCGCTGCTCTTTTACGCAATGATTCCTTTCCCGTTCCTAACGCCATATCCTTTGAAATGCCCAGCCACACCCCTGCATTTATCAAAGCTTTGAAACGGGCCATGCATTTTTCCTGCCTTCCGCTTGAAATGCGGGAAATAATCGCAGTAGGCGCAACGTCATTTATTCTGTTTATGATTTCTTCCATATCTTCATCGCTTTCGGTAAGAAGGTCGCTCCCGCCTATCAGAATACCTCTCTGATATGACTCCAGCTGCGCTTTCAGCAATGCCATATCTTCCTCCGAATCATCCAGCAGATACACCTTTCTGCCTCCCCGCACCAGCCGGCGCAGAAATTCCTTAAAAAAGACCCGGTTTTCCACCTCATATAATCTTCCTGCCGAATCGATTTTAGCCACGCGCAGGATATCCGCATCCCCGCATAAAGTCATATCCATGGATTCTATACTGTTTTTCTCTTCCTCATCGCTCCCTGCTTTAATAAGCATGGGAGTCGTGACGTATAAAATGGTATTCAGGCCGCCATTCCTGACATATCCGTCCAATATGACCAGAGATTCCTTCAGCGAATGATCCGTAAGCCCGATTCCCAATATGTTTATTTTCTGCATATCCGATTCCAATCTATCCGTAAGGTTGCTGTTCACTCCGCGCAACTCCGCGAGTCCCGAAATGTAACAATTCAGCCTTCGGCTTCACTGTCACGCCTGATGCACACAAAATGCTCCAAAGCCGTTAGTGCCTGCATAACCTGTAAAACCGCATACAGCGCGATTTTACCCGCAGAATAACGTATCCCCGAAACGGCCCATTTTTCCTCGCTGACTTGCCAATTATATCAAAAATATGATATACTTGCAATATAAGGAAGAAAAACGGAGGTGAGAGTATGAATATTCCTGAACTATCAATGTCACTCGCTCAGACCCAGACTATGAATAATGTCGGCATTGCACTTCTTTCCAAGTCATTGGATATGATGGAATCTACCGGAGACCAAATGGTGGATATGATGAAATCCTCTATGGAGCTTTCCGTCAATCCGGCAGTAGGCGCTAATATCGACATGTATGTTTAGGCGATGGCACAAAATACCGTCCTGCGTCATGCAAGCAGACGGGGCAGTATAATTTCCAAACTCATATAAGAAAGCGCAAGCACAATCGCTACCAGAAGCGGAATTGTAACCATCCTGTTTTGTCTTGCGTTTTCTTTTATTTTATTCTCTTCGTCCATTTCGTCAGTTTTCTCCGGCAGCCTTATCTCTTTCTTACATTTTCTGTCTTTCCAAATGGCACGCAGGGCATTTTCACGGTTTTCTCCCTTTGCAATCCATACAAGGACACAGGCCGCCAAAGCGGTTGACGCTGCCGCTAATATCAGCCAGCCGCTTATTGCAAGAAGCAGCATGTCCGTCGTCAGTATTTCTTCTGCCTCTTCCAGTCCTCCACTCCCAAATGACGCAGCATCATACAGATACATCAGGCACACCTGCTGGGAATTAAAGAACATATGAAAAATTACGGAACTCCACAGACTGCCGGTCGCTTCCACCAGCATTACCACGATTAAACCAATCGCAAAAGCATAAGCCGCCTGATTAAAATTCATGTGCATGAGCGCAAACAGCAGGGCGGACAGTACCATGGCACATAACGTAGTCCCGGTTCTCTTATACCCCTGATAAACAATCCCGCGGAACACCAACTCCTCGCTGAACGGTCCGAAAATCCCGATAATGAACAGCATAATAAGAAAAGGTACCTCAAGTACCTCTCCGCTTATCGCCACCACCGCATTATCTACAAACAGCATGGATATCATATTAATTAATGATGTAAGCGGCATGGAAAGAAATGTAAAAAGAAAAATCTTAAAAACGGAAGAAATCTTTATTTTATGGAAACCGACCAGTCCAAGCAGATTTTCCTTCGAAATGAAAACTCCCAAAAGAGCCGGCACCAAAATAATGCTCTGGCTCATTATAAAATTCGGAACGATATCCAATATGAATGCATAATTCCGGGCCAGTACGGTAATAACTGCCACCGCTGCAAAATGCATCAATATAATTGCCAAAAAAATCCGATTTACCTTTTTACTATTCATCTGTAAACTTAACTCTCCATCATAAAGTTGACTAATCTTGTAATATCTTCCGGTTCGTATGCGATTAATTCCAGTTCCTCAATCGTTCCGTCGGAAAAAATATTGGCCAAAGAAACATATTGTGAAAGTTTGGACTTCAGATTCAGTCTGTCTCCCTCACCCGTAACCAATTCTACTTTACCGGCACAACTGTCTACTACTTTAAAAAATTTATCAATATCCCTGATATTCTGTACTTTCATATCTGACTCCTTTCAGGCTTTCCACTTCTGCATTGATAATATGCTGTCGTTTCAATTCATGATTATACTAATATCATAGGACGATTGCAAGAAAATTATGCACTTTTTGTAAAACTATGGCAGCGGTTCAGCGCAGGACTTTGCACCTGCTGCTAACTATTTAAGCCACCTGCTCTTCCGGTCATTTTAGCCGGATGCTCTTTTCACCAATAATAATCCGGTTTTCTTTCAACAAATGCCCTACGGCACGCTTAAACTCATTTTTACTCATCTGCATCTCCCTCTTAATGATTTCAGGCGATGCCTTATCATTAAAAGGCAGGACACCGTCATGATTTCTGATTGCATCCAATACGGCTTCGGCATCCTTCCCCATCTGGAGGTATGCCTTTTCCCTGATGCTGAGATCCAGTTTACCATCCTCTTTCACCGCAGTCACCCTCGCTGCAACCATATCTCCGACTTCGATTTTTCCATACATTTCCTTTATCGGAATCAATCCGGAATACAGGTCATCCACGGCAACAAATGCTCCGAAATTCCTGCTGATTTCATACACACGTCCCATAATCCGGTCGTCTTTCCGGTAATCCCCGTCCGTCTTCAGGTATGGATACAGCTTCATCGTCGCACACAGGCGGTTGCTTTTATCGATATAGAGTGCCACCAGGCAGTCTTCCCCCTCCTGCACCGGTTTCGTCTGTTCCCGAAACGGCAGAAGCAGGTCTTTTTCCAATCCCCAATCCAAAAAGGCGCCGATTTTTCCCACCTGCGATACTTTCAGAAGCGCCACTTCCCCCAGTGTAAGCTTCACATCATTCGTCGTAGCAATAAGACGGTCCTTGGAATCCCGGTAAACAAACACCTGAAACGTGTCTCCCACCGCTGTTCCCTCCGGCACCTGCCTGCGGGGAAGCAGCACTTTCTCTTCCTTTTCCTCTTCCGATGCGAGATATACTCCGAAATCTACCGTCTTCACCACTGTCAAATCCTGTCTCTCACCTAACCTAATCATAACTTACCCCCTTTCGGCTGCTATTTTCCATTCTCCATATTCTGCCGGAACTCTACCACACAATAAGGTTGTCCTTCTCCGTTGTTCAGTGAAACCGTCGTAACATCCTGCCCTGCATAGACCACAGGGTACATCCTGTCACCAAGCAGCGCCTGCTTCTTATATTCCGCCCTCATCTGACGGATTTCATATCCCTCCGGCAGATATTCCATGGCTATGCGCACATACTGTCCGTTATTCACATGATGGTTCGTATCGAGATGATGATGCCTTATTTCCACCATCTCCTGTTCCACACCTGCTTTGTCCGGAATCCTAATCCTTCGCGGCGCATAATCCATTTCCAGCCGTTCGCCCAGTTCATAAGCCTCTATCATCTTCTGCGTAACCCTCACCGGCTCCATCTTCTCCATATCCATCAGCATCCACATGGTATTGGCATAGGCCAGCCGTTCTCCGGATTCCGTTTCCATCAAAAAATTTCTGTATCCTATAAAATTCTTTATCTCATAAGGTATCGTACCGATTGATACTGTTTCTCCCAGCTTTGGATATCTCTCCGCTACAATCTGCCATGCAGACAGAATCCATGCCATATTCCTTTCCTTCAGATACTCTATTCCTATATTCAGGTCTTCCGACTGGAAGGTAGAACAATCCTGAAAATAATCCAGCAAAGACTCCATCGAAAGCTTTCCTTCGCTGTCTACTTCGCTGTATCGTATGCGGCTGTCGAATTTATACATGCTGTTACCGTGCCTTTCCGTTCTGTACTGGTCTCTGCCCTGAATCTGACGGCATTATACCTGTTCTTTAGTGTGTTATTATACCACAATCCTTACCCAGACCGCAATCATTTCACCTAACCAATTAAAAATAATCGTAACAGTTCAGCCCAGGACTTTGCAGCCAGTGCAAAGTCCTGGGCCGAACTGTTACAAATAATCCCTATTGACGGAACATCCCTGAAAGTTTATGATAGAAACCGGATTGTCCGGAAGAAACAGCTTCCAAAGGCAATTTCCAAAAACAATCAGCAAAGGAGAACAAAGAACATGCAGAAAAAACATACCAGAAAATCATCGGCGCTTATCTTTTGCATGGCGCTCATTATGTCTATGACGCTGTTTACCGCAGGCTGCGGCAGCAGCACGGACAGCGGAACGGATTCCGCAGCCGGACAGGAAACGGATATCCAGGCTGACGGCGCCGTATTGGGGGAAGGCAGCACACAATTCGCACTGACCGTTGTGGATAAGGAAGGCAGCGAAACAAAACTGGAAATCCATACGGACAGGGAAACAGTAGGAGAAGCGCTGACAGAACTCGGAGTGATTGCCGGAGAAGAGAGCGAATACGGGCTTTATGTAAAGACCGTCAACGGCATAACTGTCGATTACGACAAAGACGGCGTATATTGGGCCTTTTATATCAACGGTGAATACGCACAGACAGGCGTTGATTCCACCACCATAGCAGAAGATGACAGTTACTCATTCAGGGTGGAATGACCGTGAAGCTCACTGTCAGGGAAACCGCTGTATTTGCAATGCTCGGAGCCGTCATGTATGTTTCCAAGATTATCATGGAATTTGCGCCCAACATCCACCTGCTGGGCGTATTTACCATCGCTTATACAGTTGTTTACCGTCAAAAAGCATTGTATCCCATTTACATTTATGTCATTTTAAACGGGCTTTTCTCCGGTTTTGCGGCATGGTGGATTCCTTATCTGTACTTATGGACAGTTCTTTGGGGTATCGTTATGCTGCTCCCTCAGAAAATGCCGAAAAAAATACGGCCGCTTGTATACATGTCGGCATGTGCCGTACACGGCTTTCTGTTCGGAACCCTGTACGCACCGGTACAGGCCATACTGTATGGATTGAGCCTGCAAGGAACCATTTCATGGATTATAGCCGGACTGCCATGGGATTTTCTCCACGGCGTCAGCAATTTTTTCTGTGGAATCTTAATCGTACCGATTATTACAGTCCTGAAGATTGCAGAAAAAAATACGGAACAAAGTTAACCGGCTGCACCGGGGAGTCTAAAATCCCCAGAGCTGCCGGTTTTAACATAGAACCATACACTGCATTTCCATGGAATGTCATACAAATTCTTCGCGCATCGGTGAAAAAATATCCAAAAGAATCCCTTCTTCCAGACAGACGCAGCCATGTTCCACACCATCTTTTTTCAACATACTGTCACCGGCGCATACTATCCTCTTTTCCCCTCCGATGGTGAACTCAAACTTCCCTGATACCACATAAGTAATCTGCGTATGCGGATGATGGTGCAGCGCACCCTCCGCCCCTTTTTCAAAATGGTTCTCCACACACATCAATTCATCGGTATATCCCAAAATCTTCCTTTGGACACCTTGCCCGCATCCCTCCATGTCAATATTACTGTTAAAATTCCATACCTGATTTTTTTCTGTTTTCATTCTGCCGCCTTTCTATTCTGGTTCTGCACCCATAAGTGTTTTCACATCTTTTTTGACCAATATATGAAATACCTCACTTCCCTGCATACCGACATTCATTAACTTCTCTTATTATATTATTATATCCCTAAAATGCTTGCGACAGCACAGACAGACATATTCTCATGTACTGCCAGCAAGATAATCATTTTATCTTCCACTTTTTTATAAACATGTATAACCTCACCTTCAAAACATTGGTCTAAAAAATGAAGTTCAAATTCTCCAATTTGGAATCCATCCCAAAATTCACTGCTAAAAGCATTCAGAAACAAATCCACGTATTTCAGATTTGTCATATGCCCGCTTTTATCCAAATCCGTATACCTGACCTGATGTTCATATGCATACTCCATGCCATCTGTTTCTACTGGCAGCTTCTGAAAACCACACATGTCAAATTCTATTTGCTCCGATATATTTGCCGGAAAGTCAATCTCTTTAAGCCTGACCAATCTTTTTTTGGCAATATGATAAAGGCAGCTCTCTACACATCCCCTTGCACACTCTTCCCCATTTTGGGAAATGATCAGGTTCTGGCGCATAACTGCTGTCAGTTTTCCTTCCGGAATCCATGTTTTCATATGCAGCTTTTCGGTAAAATCTGCTTTTCTGCTCACATGAAGCTTATATTTTGTATACATCCAGACAAGCCCGTATTCTTCCGGAAGAGTATCATTTCCTTTATGAATATTGTGCATATAATGGGTAGCCATATCCTGGAAATAATTCATATAGCCCCGCAGCCCTACATAACCGTCCCTGTCCGCCTCTCTGAACTGTGGAAGATAATCTTTTTCAAGTACCATACCGCATCTCCATTTCTCTACTCATTCAACGTCTTCATTACCTGTTTGCAACGATATTTCCTTTTAGGGTTCAAATCCTCCGGCGCTTCAGGCAGAATGCCAAACACATGCGGCTCCCCATCCGGCACATACTCAAAAGATGGCAAATATGGATTGTAAACCTGCTTTTTCAATGCACTTTCCTCCTGTTATTTTTACATATGCTTTGCAATGCAGACACAGCCACTTCCCAAATCTGCTTCTATATCAACAGCATATACAATAATGATTAAAATTTCAAGACATATGTTTAACCACTGCATACTATGTCTTCTGCTGACTTCTCACAGTTCCAAAAACTTCATAAGTTCCAGAACACTTATTTCCAGTGCGTCCGCCAATGATTCAAGAGTGTTAATATCGGGAAAACCTATTCCCCGTTTTCACCGACTTACTGCTTTATCGGTTATTTGTAGCTTTAATGCTTATAGATAAAGTAATGCTTAATGCCGTTTCTTTCCGGCAAATGAAAATTCAAAATTTTATTCAAATATCATCATCACCTGATTATACTTTAACTCATAAAATTTTTTGCTTTGACTGGATAATTTTTGATAGCTGCGCTCAAGCTTTTTTTTCACAAAAACTTTACCAGTTTCAATATCCAATCCTCTTTTAACATAGGCTAAATATAATAAACCGGGTACATTATCAAAATGAGAAATCGCATCTGCATCTGCAACACACACTTCTTCAAGTGTCAGCTTATCATGTTCTACACTTCCTCTATGATTGAATATGCATTTTTGAACTCTTTCAATTTTACAATCTTCATAATCAAAAGAGCTTAACAGCTCCTTAGCAATTTGCGCTCCATAAATGTGATGATTCTCATATAAGCTATAATCTGTTATCGAAGCTATGTCGTGTAACCATGAAGCAATAATAACTATTTCGATGTCTGCACCATATTGTTTAGCCAATAGTTCCGCATTTTTTACAACTGATTCAATATGGTAATAACATCCCATTCCGAAGAAATTCGTCGGTAATTTGCACCTTCTTTCTATTTCACTATGCAAAAGGTCTATAATATCTTCTCTCATTTTCCCTCCAAATTACGTTTTGTTGAATAGTTCAATGCAGATATTTTACTACAGGCACACTCGCAATTCTATTAAATTTTGCTTCATCTTCTTTTGTCCTGTTTCGTTCAATCATCATCTGGCTTGCCCGGTTCCTCTTTCGCTGTGATTGTTCCATGCCCGTCGGTCTGCCTTATCTCAACTTCGGACTGGCTTATACGACTACTCCTGTTACCGATCTGCCGTAAGATATCTTTTCTATGACCGGAACATACTTTTCCATATTTTCTTAACTATCTAAACAACTCAGGCATTCAGACTCCCGCATTAAAAGCACATCCAGCACCACATTCGTATCAATTAATATTTTCATATTTTTGCAGCCTTTCCTCCCCCAATTCCGATAAGGACATATCTGTGTAGGGAACTGTCCCTATCAGCGATTCAATTGCACTTTCTATATCTGCAGCCGTCTTCTGTATTTCTGCAGGCGCTTTCTTCAATTTCACAAAATAACAAACTGATTTTTTCCAGTACAGCTTCAAATACGCAAAGGACAATCGCTGATAATTCTTTACCCTGTTTTACCGGAAGCTGAATCATATTATCACGCAGCCCATTTATAAGCTCTATAGAATACTCCAGTTTATCCATACTCCTTAAATCCACCATATGGCTGCTGCCACAAGTAAAACAATTCATATTCAACGCCCCTTTCTTGTTTTAAAATCAGCTTCCCATTCGTCAAAACTCGGATAATACGCCGTTATGACATGCAAATCTCTTATTTATGCCCATTTGAAGCATTTTCAAATTGACCTGTGAATTGACCTGTCCATTAAAAAAATACCTCAAAATCCAGATTTTTTCAGTAAAAAGCTTTTTCCCGACCAATCAGGAAAATTTCATCCCCAAAGACACCGCATCCGCCAAAACCGTACGAACACTGGATTTTCAGACAACAGAAAACCCGGCAGACTAATTCTGCCGGGTCTCATTCGCCGGGCTATAAGGATTCGAACCCTGAAATGACAGAGTCAGAGTCCGTTAGTCATGGTCAGTTTTTCCTTGATTTTATGCGGTTTCCGCAGTGTGTTTCCGCGCAATTTACCTATGGATTGACCTATCAACTAAATATTTTTACTCCTGCTTCTCCGATACCTTTATAATTTCATTCCCTAAATATCTCTCCACTTTATTGACAATATATTCTGCATTATCAATCTGCTGTTTCGTTTCCTCCCTGCCTGCAATGTAAAAATCATCATAATCAGATACGTTTCTTATTTGCTCCGCCTTCGCTATTTTTTGATAATCCTCTATTGTAAAGCTTCCATCCCCTTTATGGATAAAAATATAATTAAACTGTTTTAATCCGCCATTATGTGTAGAAACTTCCATTTCTGCTGTCGCCAACAATGCCTTAATACTTTTTTCCATTGCATAAAACGCCCTGCTATATGTTCTATCCATACAATACTTCCCCTTCTCTATCTATATTTCTAAAATATCCATACCATTCTCTTTTTTCAACAAACTCATTGTATGGTAAGCTGACAAAATTAACGATAGCAAAATACTTCATGGCGAACTCAGATGCGATTTTTGCCAATATATCATCATACTTTTTCGCCTCTATGCGGCTACATCTCATAAGAAGAGCAATATCTATATCTGAATCCTGCGTGTAATCCCCTCTTGCACAAGATCCATATAGAATCACTTCCACCAAATCAGCGCCTATAAGCTTTTTTACCATTTCAGTTACTTCCACTTTTACATGGTTTATCGTTTCAGAATTTAGAGCTAAATTTTCCATTCTTTTTCCACTCCGCAGACTTCTATTTGAGGTCATTTGCCTGACTTTGCTTTTAAATTATTATACACATTTTTTCCGACAATTACAATAAAGTACTAATTTCCCTACTGTCAAATAAAAGGTAATCATGGCAGAAAAAATGTTGTATAAACGCAACGGATAAGCGAGGTAATGAACATGGGAAAAATGATAGTGCTGACGTTTGAGGACAGTGAGGAAACAGTCTTTCAGAGGGCGGTTTCGCTCTTGGCTGACGAATTACGGATTGAGGTGGTGCAACAATCCGTTTCTCCGTCTGTTTTGTCCTTTCATGGATTGGAAATATGGCAACATCAGCGCAGGGTGTACGGGATAGGAGAGATGTGCTTCTTACCCGTCTTGAGTACGGTACGCTTGTCTTTCTTGCGTCCAGTCCGAACAGGGTATTCACGCAGTCGCAAATATTTGAAGCTGTTTGGAGCATGGAAAGCGATAGCTGTCATTCAAGCGTTGTAAATGTGATATATAACTTGCGGAAAAAGATTGAGCCGGACAGTAACAACCCGACTTATCTGAAAACAGTGTTAGGCATTGGGTACAAGTTCAGTGCTGACAATACGGGAGAGTGACATATATACTTGTGCTGTCTGATTTTGGTAAAAACAGCGGTAAAACTGTGATAGATTTACCGCTGTTTGACGTTGCTTTGTTTATAATTATTATCTGATTTTGAACTTGCGTTATTATTACTTTTTCAGGAAATCGCTAAATTCTTTCAATTCTTTTTTTGTATCTTCTGAAAGCCTGTTATACTCTATATCACGAATTGCTCCCTCTAATGTATATAAATGCACAAGACACACATTCGGGTATTTCTGCTTTAATCTAAGAAATGCGTCTTTTGCGCCTATCATTATAAGTTTTTCAGAAGATTCGATACCAACAGATGTTAGCTTTTTCTCCATTTCTTTACCAATATTCATCATTGATGTTAATTCAGACATAATTATCTCCGCCTTTTTACGATTTGCATATTCCTACAAACGGGAAGTTAAACTACTGAGCATCCTTTTTGTTTTTCACGTTTACCAATAACTGCGTCATGCATAAACAGAATAAGCCAATCCCAGCTATCGTACTTTCGTAGTCTATAATGTCCATTATGATAAGAATAATACTTGCAATCACTCCTATCGCAGAACAAATAAAAGCAACATCTGTGCCCGTGATAGTTTTCTTTTCCTTCATCATGTTTTATCCTCCAAATCCTGATTGTGATTTGATGATTTTCAAGTGAAACATTAGCTGTTATATTTTGTTATTAAAATCTCCGCTAACCCTTGAAAACACTAAATTTGTCGCAGGTGAACTTTCCCTTAAAGTTTCCCTCGTGTTACACCTTCCCACAGGACATTACGAATCCTAATAAGGGAAAAAATGAGGGAAACAAAATCACATAAAACATTATAACACAAAATATACGGGAATTGGTAAACTGATTGAAATGCTTTCAAAAAATCAATGAAAAGAGGACAGATAAAATGAATATGATTTACGCAACATACAATATCCACCATAACAGCATTGACGTATACACCCATGCAGGTTACTTCTTACGGATAGACTGCAATAAAGCAGAGGATGGATTGAAAACTACTCCCTGTTCAGAATGTGCCTTAAATGCTTTGGCAATAGATGAACCTCTTGAATATGTAAGATTGTATCTTGAAGGAAATATGCAAATGTGGGTGGATGCGGAAGATTCTCTGGATTTATGGTAAAATATCATTTAATACAACCTTTCCCACAGTATAGCTATGGGGAAGGTAATCAATCGACAATTACTTGTTGAAAATTTTTTGTCCAATCAATAATTATTTGTTTATCGTATTTATTAATATTATCAGGTAGATTTGTTTTATCAAAAAACCTATGTTCCAGTGCTTCTTCTGTATTATTTTGTATTTCCCCACTATACGCAGTTGTCTTAAAAATGATACCCGTTCCACAGCAAATGTCTCCATTCGGATAAGTGATAATTCTATCCTCACCTGAATAAATACCAAACAATGTCAGTTCTTTTATTTCAATTCCGGCTTCCTCAAATGCTTCTCTTTTTACCGTTTCTATAAATTTTTCCCCAATCTCCATAGAACCGCCAATGATTGCCCAAAGTCCATTATCGCGTCGCTTTTGAAGTAATATTTCCCCTTTGTCGTTTTCAATAATAACTCCGCACCCTATTGTCCTAAGCGGCGCATGTCCTACTACTTTACGCATCTCTGCTATATAATTTCCTCTATACTTTGCTATAATATCTTTCATATCAATAACCATTCCTTTACGTTATTCGAAAACCTCACACCATAATTTCACTTGTAACATTCCATTAGACAGATTGAATCAA
>CAMXQE010000015.1 GCA_947246015.1 uncultured Lachnospiraceae bacterium
TCGGTGTCAAATCGAATGAAAATACAGCTAGTTAATTATTATTCGATGTACTAGTCGGATGGAGCTCTAGCGGCAGGCTTCGTCGGTTTCCCGTATCAGCCGCTCAAACAGCAGACCGGCCAGAATCCAACAGGGCAGGTAGTCCAGGCGGATGATTTTTTTGATGTGCCAGCGGGAACGTTCGTAGTTCCAGGGGCATAAATCGCGGCGGCTTAAGAGAGAACCGGTAATGAACTCACCGATGAAAATAAAGGCGGCATAGACGGCGCCTCTAAGGAGGAAGTGCTGTCTGCGCATCAGCCTGCACAAAGGGGCAAGAAACGATGCCATGCCGTAGATGGGGAACATCCAGATGGAGGTGTTCCCCGTCAGCTTAAATTCCCTCCGGCGGAAGGAATTTAAAGCGGTAAATGTAATTTCAAGGCACCAGCCGAGGATGCCGCAGTGGATAAAATTATGGATTATTTTTCTCATGTTTATAGTGTTTCCGCTTCGGAACGGAAATATTCAGTTGTTTTGCCATCTGTCTGATTGTATAGCGGTAAAGAAAGAAAAACAGACTGCCGATACACAGCAGAAGGAGGAAACTGGCCGCCATACCGCCGGCTTCGCCAAAGGTAATCTTTCCATCGTTGACATACAGAATCAATGTATACAGCAAATATATGATGCTCATGCCAATCAGCGCCGGTATCCGGAAGACATTGCCGGACTGGTTTCGGATTTCCTGCATTAAAAAGGCGGGAGGAGCGCCGAGGCGTTTCAGGTCATCGAAAATATAGCGGTTATTCAGTGCGATGGTCATGCAGCGGGTGTAGCTGATGATGGCGGCTGCCAGTATGCAGATGATGGAAATAAAGAGGAACATCATCAGGAATACCGCATAGGTTTTCAGAAAATCACCCCGGTCCAGCAGACGGATTTTCGGCATATAGCTCCACCATGCCCGGAAATTGGAATCATCCGGCCGGTCATAGCTGATTCGGAACATCGGGTCATTCCAGTAGAAATACTCTTCCCCGGCTTCCTCATGACGTGTCTGGACTACTCTGCTGAACTGAACGGTATGTTCGCATTCCGGTCCGAAGGAATCCACGAAGGTGTAGAAAAAGCCGGAGGCAAATGCCGGACTGTCTTTCCCGTCTGCATTAAAGAAAGCGGCGCTTCCCAGCCAGTCTTCGGTAAGTCCCCGGCAGATGATGTCATAGTCCTCATCGTTCAGGATATAATATCCGAAGGAATCAGCCAGCATATCATAGTGGGCAAATCCTGCAAAACGGACAGGAAGCGTCTTGCGGGTGACCATATTGGTGAGGAATGTGGCATTTGTTTCAAGGAAAGGAAGGTTGGTTTCATCTGTATTGGTGACCGCATAGTAAGTACCGTCCGCTACCGTAATCTGTTCACCTGTAAGGGTGCGGTAAGCTGATTCCGAAAAAAATTTTCCTTCCATGCACAAATCCACATGCCCGATGTGATAGTTTTTTTCATCGTCAAACAGATAGGTATAGCCGTCCAGTGCCAGAGATGCATACGGGCTTTCCCTGTAATCCCTGATACCCATTCCATACCCGGCGGCCATGGCGGCGATATCGGACTGCGTGGGCACCTGTTTTTGGTCAAGACGGTAGTGGAAGTAATAATCAAAACTGCGTGATTTTACTTCAAGATAGGAGCTGACGCCTATGGTCGGGAGGTAAAAGAGCGCGAAGGAGGCGCCTGCAATCAGGACAGTACATATCAGCAGGTTGTTGACGGTCTGTCTGCCCTGGAATTTCATCATGCTGCGGGCGATGAGATTTTTATAGGGATTTTTTTTACGGGAACGCCAGCCATGGATGACCGTATGCAGCATAATCATGTACAGCCCGAAAAAGACGGGAATATAAAACAGATTAATCCATGCGCCGGGAAAGGCACTGTACAGTTTTTCATATACAGACGGCGCCATATAGCCGCAGGCAGCGCCTGCAAAAGTCAGGAGGATTCCGCCGGGGCCGCACCATCGTCCCAGTTCTTTTACCGGTTCGTTCTTGTGCTCTTCATGTACCACATCCATGATATTGGTCCGTTTTAAATAACGGTGTGCGGTAAAACAGGAAGATGCTATCACTAGAAAGAAAAAAGCGGAGGACAGGAAGAGGAAACGGTAGTCCAGTCTTAAAACCATTTGAGCGCTGTCAACAATAAACAGCCGGAAGAATCCCCAAAGGATACGGACAAAGGGAAGTCCGGCAAGGACACCGGCAAAGGAGGATACTCCGCTTAGCGTGAGCACTTCCTTATATAATCCCGGCGCCAGTTTTTTCCGGGAAGCGCCTAAAGCCATAAGTGTGCCGAGCTGTCTGGATTTTTTCCGGAAGAAGAGAGCAGACGCATAAACCGTAAATACGACGCAGCCGAAAAGCGCCAGTACAAAGACGGCTATCATCTGTTTCCTGCTGTCCCCGCCCGTGGGCAGTACTTCCAGCACCGTGGGGGAAAACATCATGGCCGAATACGCGGTAATAAGCAGGAGCGAAACAAAATTACAGAACAGATAAAGGACAGCCTGTTTCCGGTCCCCCTGCGCCAGTTTTTTTTCTAAATCTTTGATTGACATGATAGTTTGCATTTTTACATCCATTCCTTTCCAAATCATAACCAATACGTAAAACTTTCGGACAAATCGCAGAGTAAATTCATTCCCTGCGCATGGCTTTCATTTCAGACAGCAGTCTGTCATGAAAAGCGCCATTCTCCTCCTTTTTTTCTAAATTTTTCCATATGCAGCCATCCTTTAACAGAATCACGCGGTCGCAGAAGGATGCGGCGAAGCTGTCGTGGGTTACCATGAAGACGGTAGCGCCCAGTTCGGTTCTGGCGCTTTCAAAGGATTCGATTACGGTATGGCTGGATTTGCTGTCCAGGTTACCGGTAGGCTCATCGGCAAGAATAAGCAGGGGCTGGTTAATCAGGCTCCTGGCAACGGCGGTACGCTGTCTCTCGCCGCCGGAGATATCTGCCGGATATTTGTCGGCAATGGCGTCAATCCCGAACAGCGAAAGCATCTGGTCAGCCAGGGCTTCCGCGTCTTTTCCCACATGACCCTGTATGATACGCGGGACGAGGATATTTTCCCTGACGGTAAGTCCGTCTAAAAGCATGAAATCCTGGAAGACAAAGCCGAGCTTTTCATTCCGGACTTTGGCAAGGGTATCTTCATCCAGACCTTTCAGTTCCTGTGAACCAAGTGTAATCGTGCCCTCATCAAAGGGGATATAACAGGAAATACAGTTTAGCAGGGTGCTTTTGCCGGAGCCGGAAGGCCCCATGACAGCCACGAATTCCCCGGAGGCAACGGTTAAATCAATGCCTTTCAATACGGAGTAGGATTTGCTTCCCGACCGATAGGATTTATAAAGATTTTTTACATGTAACATAGGATACACCTGCGCTTTCTTTGTGTGATGGAATGAGTATACCATGGCTGCGGTCCGGTGGATTCGGGACTGTTATTTTCTGCAGGCGGGATGTAATGTTTGGCAGGGAACTGAAAAAAATGTAAAGATTGGTACGGCTGATGTAAAGTTTGGGATGCATGTACAGAAGAAGTTACGAAGGATGAATTGTAATATGGGCACGCATTCGTTATACTAAGGAATGACATTGGGAATGGAAGGAGCGGCGGAAGATGCTTCGGATAGGGATATGTGATGATGATGCGCGGGCGAGGGATGATTTGCGCATACAGTTGGAGAAAGTACTGACAGAGGGAACAGAGGGGATTGTCTATGAATTTTCTACCGGAGCAGGAGCAGTGCGCTGGCTGCGGATGCATCCGGGAGAGATTGACGTGCTGTTTCTGGATGTGGAGATGGAAGGGATGAACGGGGTGGAAGCGGCGGAAGCGCTGAGGGCATTTGACCGGACGATTCTCATCGTGTTCGTGACAGGGTATTCCGATTATGTTTTTGACGGTTATCGGGTGAATGCACTGGATTATATGATGAAGCCGGTAGGGGAACGACAGTTGGTCCAATGTATGAAGAGGGTAAGGGAACAGATAAGAAGCGGTCAGGATAAAGTGTTTATATTCAGGAATACGGACGGTCTGTTCCGGATGGCAAAAGAGGATATTTCCTATTTTTACAGCGATAAGCGGAAAGTATATTTAGTGAATGGGGAGAGGGAATATCCGTTTTACGGCCGGCTGGATGAAGTGGAGGAGCAGCTGGCCGGAAGTTTCGTGCGCATCCATCAGAGGTATCTGGTGAATCCGGAACAGGTGGAACATATCGGTTCCGGTCAGGTGACTGTTTCAGGGAAGATACTGCCTGTCAGCCGTTCCTTAAGGGAAGCGGCTACGGTGAAGCTGACGAAAGCAATGCTTGGTGCGCATTTTGGAGGCAGGTCATGAGCGGTATAAGGATATTTCCGGCGGATATTCAGAGTTTATTGATGTTTTGTCTGAATGGATGGGTGCTGTATCTGGCAGTATCCCGTCTGATACAGGTGAAAAAGATGCGCAGATACAAATTATTGTTGTATACAGGATGTACGGTTCTTCTGGAGACTGTTATTTTTATCAGTGATATCGTGAATCTGCCGATGTCGCTGCTTTTCTTTATGACATGTATCTGTGTGTCCTGTGAAAGCTCTGTATTAAAAAAGATGACGGTAGGAATGATGATTTCCAGTACGGTGTTTGCTTTAAACGGCGGTCTGGGCAGGGTATATATTATTTTGGTGGATTATTTCGGGCTGGAAATCAGGAATGGGATACTGATGGCCGGCACGGAACTCAGAATCGGAATGCAGATGGCGAGAGGGATTTTTGCAGTTTCATTCTATGCAGGAGTGCGGTTCAGTAAAGTGAAGAAAGAGACGGAACTTACCCCGTCATTGTGGAAGCTGCTGTTACTGCTGACATTTTTTCCGTTCGGGGTCGTGATTACGCTGGTACTGGCCCGGAGTCCTTACTCGGTGGATGGAGGAACTCTTCCTGCGGATATGTTGTTATTCGCACTGGCAATGCTGTCAATTACCGGGCTGCTGGGGGCGGTCGGGGTATTTGACAGGCAGCAGAGGCTGGAAGAGGAGAATATGCTGGCACAGTATAACCGGAAATATTATGAAGCAATGGAGCAGCACCAATTCGAAGTCCGTCGTCTGAAACATGATTTGCGCAACCATTTGCTTGTGTTTGCGGGTCTGACGGAAGGGCAGAGGAAGGAATACGGGGAACAGTTATTAGAAAATCCGGCCTTTTCACAGGTGATTTCTTATTGTGCGGATGCGACGGTGAATGCGGTGCTGACGGTAAAAGCGGAGTTGATGAGGCAGCGGGATATTGATTTTTCGGTGAGAATAGATATCACAGAACCGCTTCCTTTCGAAAAAGCGGATATCTGTGCATTGTTTGCAAATGCGCTTGATAATGCGGCGGAGGGATGCGGGAATTTGCCAAAGGAGCAGCGGAAGGTTACAGTGGAGGCACGGACAGGAAAGGGAATGCTGGCTGTGCGGGTGGAGAATCCTGTTGCGGAAGGGAATGGAAGCGGGGCGGACGGCAGTCTGCCGGAAACGACCAAGGCAGATGCGGAAAATCATGGGTTTGGTTTAAAAAGTATCCGGAAAGCAGTAGGAAGATACGGCGGAGATATGGAGATAGAAAGGAATGGAAATCATTTTTCCCTGTTTGTGTGGGTGCCGGTCAGAGAAGGTAAAATATGAAGATAAAATATAAGGATGAACGGTTGTTAAAAAACGGCAGGGATACCGAAGGGCAGTATTCTGCGGAGTGCAGTGCCCCGGAGCGTGTTTGAAAATTGCTTTCTGCAAGGATTCCGTCCCGATTTGCAGGAATGAATTTTCTGACACGCTCAGGTATCCCTGTTATGTTTATTTTTTGATGTTCTCAAGTGCAGCCTGTGAAGCCTCATCGAAAGAAGTAACATATACGGAGCCGGTTGTGGGAGTCCGGTACATGGGTGTATCGGAGTCAAATGCTGTAAAATATACATAGGAAGAAGTTACATTGATATTCTTATAAATACCGTTTACGATGGTTTCCACGTTGCTTCCGTCCGTATACATGCGTTTCAGGGCCGGCTCAGTCTGGGAATTGGTCTGGTAGTAAATATAATTGTCATAAACATTAAAAAGGTCGATGCGTTCATTGGTCAGTACTTCCACCACATTGGCCGTAGGTGAGTAGCGGCACAGCCGGTAGTTTGCGGACACATCCATATAATAGAAGTAGCCGTTGTGATAAACCGGATTGAATACATTTCCGTCCCATACGGTAGAAATGGAATCGTTTGCAGTATTCAGGGCATATAAGTAGTGGTTATCTTTTGTACCGTTGAAATAGATGGTGCCGTCTGCGCAGGATGCGGGATTGATTAGATAATCTGCTACCCGTTTATCTTCTGATTTATCAATTTTCATTTTAAACAGTTCCGTACCATTGGTGTTGTGGTTGTCAAAGTTCTGGTAATATAAATAATTCCCGCAAAGCTGCAGGGTGATGGCATTGCCGCGTTTCAGGCACTGGGCGTGCTTACCGTTCAGGTCGCAGCGGTAAATGCCGTAAGTGCGCTGTACCGATTCCAGCCCCTGACCGGAATGAAAGCTGTCCAAAAAATAGTAAAGGTAATGGTCATCTGCATTAATGGAGGTTACGCTTGAGGAAGTCAGTTTTTTTAGATTGCTTCCATCCGATGACATGGAATAAAGGCATCCGTTGTCATACAGGTTGGAAAAGTATACGACACCGTTCCGCTCGCAGAAGAGGCCGTTGTTGTTCAGATTCCCGGCAGTGTTGCCTGTGACATAACCTTCGTTCATTTTGGTCCGCTGGGAAAGCATTGTGCCTATAAATATGGTAATGATGACAAGAACGACCAAAATAGAAATGATGATATTGCGTGTTTGCTTGCTCATAAATGATTTTCCTTTCGATTTTCTTTGTATGTATTGTATGTGATTAAAGTACCTGTTCATCCGTAAGATATGCAATCTCGTAAAGATGGATGTCCTTTGGCGGGATATTTAACTTTATCATTAGTATAGGGCAAATTGCTTACTTAATCAATCAGTATTTTGTGCGGGATGGGGAATTTGTGTTTTGTGGGGGGGAGGATTTTTGGGGTTGATTTTGGATAGGGTTTTGAGTGGTGGATAACTCCTGGTTATCATTTATATGATATTTTCGCTATATCATATACGTCAATAGTACAGATTGAGTTTGATTCCTGCATGTTCTGCTTCATAATTCAGCCAACTTGGGAGCGCAATATTTCTTCTAACAGTTTTTGTATCAATTTTTCCTATATTCAGAAAAATCAACATCTACGTAAGTCAAAATACTTTTTGAAAAATCAATATCTTCCATGTCACGTTTTACTTTTTCCAAGGCAGATGCTTGGTCTGATGGAATTGGCAGTTCTTCTTTATTATCTTCCATTGATATTCCAGTTACTCCAATAGCATCTCTTGCCATCTCAATAGCATCTGCAAAGGTATCAAGTTTCGAGGGTATTAGAAGCATTAATGGATGTTTTGAATGCTAAGAGAAATATGTAGTGCATTGGGTGATGGATTGGATTATGTCAGGTCAGTTCATCACTTAATATGCGAATAGTACGAGACTTAACTATAGAATAAGAAAAGTAAAATATTTTTGTTTACATGGGGATAAAAATATTGTATGATAAAGGCAGTTGATATAGAAACTTGTAATCGGGGAACATTTACATAGAGAATGATAATTTGGATAATGGGAAATCGTTATGTATTTGTTCTGCGGATGGAATGTTTTTCATTGGCAGATTTTTTGTTTTTAATTTAGAGGTAATTTGGTATGATATGTTGATTGAATAAATGATAATTAATTGTTATCCGTTGGATTTTGCCAGGATAATAAGACATTATTCGTTGAGGATTGTCTTAGGAGCAAATTATGGATGTGAATTATAGGATTAAGCTAATTAGGAGTGTGAAAGATAGGGATTTAACAGAAGCTCTTGACATATATATACATACTATAGATGAAGGTTCAGAAACATCGACTATACAAATACGGGATTATATTCAAAATAAACATAATGATAAAAGGCAAATGTTTTTCTATATTCTATATGTTAATAATGCGGTAGTCGGATTTGCAGAATATGGTTATCTTCCACAAAGCGAAATACTGCTTATTGACTATATTTGTACTAAACCTAGAAATCATACATATTTTTATAATTTTTATCAGATGATTTTCGAAGATATAAGTGAATTCTTAAAAAAGAAAAATTTTTATATAAAGTATATTATTACGGAATTATCTCTCAAAAAAGATAATGAAAATAAATATATAGATGTGGATAGCAATTATTATAGGCAGCTACTTACTATGGAAGGATTCAAAATACTTCGTACACCATATTACCAGCCATACCGTAATATGAAAGGAGAATTATCTATAACAGATTTTAATCTGGTTATTAAACCATTAATAAATGGTCTTTTTCCCAAAACCAACATTGATGCGTCCTTTTATCAAGAAATAATGGCTGATATTTACATGAATCATTATGCAACGTGGTACGAAAAATACATGAACCCAAGTGACGTAAATCAATTTTTCACTGATTTATTAGATAGAGTAAAAAAGGAATTTACGAATAAAATAGAGATTGATGATATAACATTAGTTAATTGTACTTTATTTCAAAAGGGTTTATGCCAGCAGGTATCAACAGAAAACGTAACCTTAAAAAAGAAACGACTCTACTATGCAAAACAATGGATAATACGCATTTTGTGTGTTCTTTTTTCTGTTGCAACAGGTTTTTTCTGTTATTTGAAACGTTTTGATTCAATAGAAACTTTTATGTGTTCATTACTTACTATTCTTTCGGCTTTAATATCGTTAGGACAATTTATGAAAGATCGTCTTTTTCAAAAATAAGAATTTCATTATGAGCAAAGAAATAGGAAAAAGGCTGAAACCAATTATCAAATTTTGAATATTTAGCAGCCTTTTTCTCAGAAAGCCCTAATCGAAAAAGTAATGATGAAATACTATGAAACCGATACTTTTTATTACAACATAATTTGTAAAATTCTGCTAATTGCAGTACAAATCTCTCGTCATACATCCACAAGTAATGTGTTTGATTATTGTATTGATATTTTTGCATAAATACTGCTTTTGCGTATTTTTTAGTAAAAAGAAACTCAGCACTATTTGATCTTTCAAATTCTAATATGAGAATGCCGTTAGGTTTAAGTATTCTACTAAACTCTGCAGTAGCTTTTTGAATATCAACATAATTAATAACACTTCCAACACATATTACACAATCCACTGAGCAGTCTTGCAAGGGGATTTTTTCTACAGAACCAACTAAGTAGTTTTCAAACAAATTGATATACTCTTCAATAATATCCATGTATATAATAGTGGCACAAGTTTTATAGGTTGTTTTTCCACAGCCTGCATTTAATACAACCTGTGTGCTTTTTAATTGTAATTCATCTATATAGTCCTGAATATGCTTATGTAAGATTTTATATGTATAGGAATGCCATACATCATCATCCGGCCAGGGTTCTGATTTTTTATAATTCTCTTTAGCTGTGTTTTCTACAGCTTTAATATCGTTTGTATCCATGAACTTTCTCTCCCAAAATATACCAGATTCTTAGAGCCTTAGAAAATCATCCCGAGGATAATTTCTTAATTATCCTGGCAAAATCCAACGGATAACAATTAATTATCCATCATCCAGACTATCCACTTCCCCAATTACTATCATGTATATCCATTCCAACAAACAAAAGACAGTATGGATGTTACCATCTTACCAAAGATAAATTACAAAAAACTTTTACACTACATTTTCAAAAAGTCAAAATAACAGCTCATTTTTCCCGCGTGGTTTACTTTTCCGCCTGATTCAGATATGATAAAAGTAATATCAGGTCATCTCCGATATCAAAGTCAGGAAAACAGCAGGAAATGGAGATTCAGATGGATACAGAGATTCAGATGGACACAGAGATTACAGACTTATCAGAGCATCAGATTGAAGAACTTGAAAATGCTTTAGATGCCTGTATGACTGCATTTAAGATTTTATAAACGACACAGATAAATATGAAGAATACTTTTTCATGAAAAAAATATAACAGGGAGCAGAGTATGATAAGAATCAGATACATGCAGGAGCATGATAAAGAATTTTGGTATCGGCTGGACAAACATCTGCCGGAGACAGAGTTTGGGAATAAAGTCCGGGAACGCAGAGGCTATGTTTTATTAAAAGAAGATACCCCAGTCGGATTGCTAAGATACAATCTTTTCTGGGATAACACACCGTTTTGCAATCTGCTGTATGTTGATACGGATTTTCAGGGCAAAGGTTATGGCAGGAAACTCATGGAGCATTGGGAAGCGGATATGAAATCACAGGGCTATGGAATGGTTCTGACTTCCACGCAGGTGGATGAACAGGCACAGCATTTTTATAGAAAACTGGGATACAGGGACTGTGGGGGAATGGTAATCGATATACCAGGGTATGAACAGCCGATGGAATTATTTATGATAAAAGCGATTTAAAACAGGATAGGGTAGATGATAAACAGCGGCACACGGTCAGAAATCTGACAGAAGTGCCGCTGTTTTGTATCAAACGCTGACCGTTAAATCCTGTGTTCCCTGCAGATGGAAAATGCTGTCCTGTCCGCTCATCTTTAACCCTATAACAGACGCAGCGTTTACCTGTACGTTTACAAAGCGCAAAGTATATTCCTTTTCCGTTTCCACATGAATGCTGATTTCTTTTCCGGTTTTCTTCGCCGTAACCGTCAGTTCCACGTTCTGGTCCATGCCGTAGATGGTTGTGGAAGCTTCTTTGCCGTCCTGCAGGGCATAAATCCGAAGCTCGGCATTTTCCCCATAATGATAGTCCGGCCTGCTGTCCACGGAACCAATGGCAACGATGGAATTTTCCCTGACCATAAGAGGAATGCTGAGATAGCCGTGTTTTTCCGTAATCCACCTGCCGCCCTGCTTCTCCTCCCCGGTGAAGAAGTCCGTCCAGATGCCGTCAGGGAGATAATATTCCGCCATGCTGTCTTCATTGAAAATGGGGGCGACTAACAGGTTATCGCCCAGCATGTACTGTTTATCGAGGAAATGGCAGGTCTTGTCCGCCGGATATTCCAGTATCATGCTCCGCATGGTCGGGATACCGCTCCTGGAAGTTTCCACCGCCGTTTTGTACAGATAAGGCATCAGTTTCGCCTTAAAGCGGGTGAAGAAGCGTACCACGTCCACGGCTTCCTCGTCATAGACCCACGGTACACGGTAGGAAGTGCTTCCGTGGAGCCGGCTGTGGGAAGATAGCAGTCCGAACGCAACCCATCTCTTGTATACATCCGCCGTGGAAGTGTGTTCAAAGCCTCCGATATCGTGCGCCCAATAGCCGAAGCCGGACATCATCAGGGAGAGTCCGCCGCGCAGGCTTTCTTCCATGGATTCATAGTCTGACCAGCAGTCGCCGCCCCAGTGCACGGGGAATTTCTGACCGCCGACCGTAGCGGAACGGGCGAACAGTACAGCCTCGCCTTTGCCGCGCTTTCTCTCTAATAGTTCATAAGTGCATTTATTATAAAGGTAAGTGAAGTAATTATGCATCTTTTTCGGGTCGGAACCGTCAAAATATGCCACATCTTCCGTAGGAATCCTTTCGCCGAAGTCTGTTTTAAAGCAGTCCACGCCCATATCCAGCAGGACTTCCAGCTTTTCCTGAAACCAGCGGCAGGCGTCGGGATTCGTGAAATCCACGATTGCCATGCCCGGCTGCCACATATCCCACTGCCATACCTGCCCGTTGGTGCGTTTGATAAAGTAACCCTTTTCCATGCCTTCGTCAAAGAGGACGGATTCCTGTGCGATATAGGGGTTAATCCATACGCAGACATTCAGTCCTTTTGCCTTGATACGCTCTAACATTCCGGACGGGTCGGGGAATACCCTGCTGTCCCAGACAAAATCCGACCAGTGGAAGTCCTTCATCCAAAAGCAGTCGAAGTGGAACGTACGCAGGGGAATGCCGCGGTTTATCATGCCGTCGATGAAGCTCATCACCGTTTCTTCGTCGTAATCGGTCGTAAAGGAGGTGGAAAGCCACAGCCCGAATGTCCACGGGGCAGGAAGGGAGGGTTTTCCTGTTAAATCTGTATAGCGGGTCAGTACTTCTTTCATGGAGGGGCCGTTGATGAGGAAGTAATCCAGATAGCCGCCCTCCACGGAAAATTCGGTTCTTGTTACCATTTCCGTACCGACTTCAAAAGAAACCATTTCCGGATGGTTGACCAGTACGCCGTAGCCTTTGTTCGTTAAGTAGAACGGAATGTTCTTGTAGGACTGTTCTGTGCTGGTGCCTCCGTCCGCGTTCCAGATATCCACACTCTGTCCGTTTTTGATAAAAGGGGTGAAACGTTCGCCCATGCCGTATACCAGCTCCCCGACGGACAGGGAGAGCATTTGGCGCATATACGTATCCTGATTGTCGCCCTTATCGTAGGCATCGCCTTTCCAGTCCGTTTTCATCAGGGCAAGGTCGCGTCCGGTACTTTTCGTGATGACCTGTCCGTTCCTTTTATAAGTCATGGACCAGTTCTTTTTCGTGATAGTCAGGGTGAGGGAACCGCTGGAAACAGAGATTTCCTCACCGGATTCCTGCACGGAGAGCGGGAGATTGTCCGTAAGTTCCAGTTCAAAGGAGGGGGAATCCTGCAAAGTCCCTTTATGATGGTAGGTACGCACTCTTAAAATCTCCGGTGCGGGAGAGGTAATTTCCAAAGTTAAATTAATGCCGCCCAAAGTATCCCCGCGTTTAAGGATAGGGTGGGTGGGGGCGAGCAGGGTTACCCTTGTGTCTTCGATTTTGCTGAAATAAATTTCCTGCGGCGCAAAGCAGGCACAGCCTTCTCTTTGCAGCCAGCATCCATTGCTGAATTTCATGGTTGTTTACCGATTCCTTTCTTATATTTAACTCCATATTTTTTATTATAATGAAAATCTTCGGATGTGTATACTGTTTTTTACATTGGGAATGTTACTGTTCATTCCGTGACAAGTAACCTGGGAATACCGTCTGGGAGTTTCATATTGGGAAATGCTTGTAATTCGGCTTTCATATCTGTATAATGAGAATAAATTCAGGAATGTATTGATTATGAAAAAGGAATGCGTGCCGGCAGGATGACAGGAGGGGCTGTATGAAAGTGCCGAATAAGATTTCTAAAAAGACGGTTCTGAAAATAATATGGATTGTATATGCCCTGGCAAGTATGATAATATGGGTGCCGCAGATAGACAGGATGCTGACCAGGGATTATGCGTCCGCTTCAGTATATCTGTCGCTGGATGATTCCTGGGATATTACGGTTGGCGATGAGATGTACCGGAATGTTTCTTTGGATGAGTTCCGCTTTGATATTGTAAGCAAGGGTGACGAGATTACGATGCAGAGGACGCTGCCGGAGGAATGGGGGCTGACGGAAGGGGCGCTGCGTTTCCATATCCGGCAGTCGGCTGTGAGTATGTATATTGACAATGAAGTGTTTTATGAGTATGGTTATGACAGGATGGCTCAGAATAAAACCGTAGGCAGCGGGTTTCAGTTTATTGATTTTCCCAATGAATATCAGGGAAAAACATTAAAAATCCATTTAGTCCTTTCCGAAGACATGGCATTTACCAGCCTGGATTCCGTGCGGGTCTACGAATGGAAAGATGCTTACAGAGTGCTTATGACAGAGAACCGGATACCTTTGTTTCTTGGTTGTTTCCTGACGATTTTCGGGCTGGTCATCACGGTGATTACGATAGTCGCGCTGGCATTTTCCTTAAAATATATCAGGGCATTCTGTATTTCCCTGTTTGCACTTCTGATGGGATTGTGGACATTATGCTACTATAATGTGATTTTGATATTTTCCATTCCCCTTCATGCGGTGTCACTGTTGGAGTATCTTACCCTCTATCTGGCGCCGATACCGCTGATTATCTATATGTGGGAAGATGTGAGAAACCTGAAACAGAAGTCTTTCAAAATATTGTACAGGGTACTGTCGGCGGTTCATATCGCAGCTACCGCATGGATGCTGGGACTTCATACGATGGATATCGTTCATTGTGCGGCAACATTGAAATATATGCAGGCGCTGATTGTCTGCAATCTGGCATATTTTATTTTTATTGAAATTAAAAACCTGAAATACCACAGGATGATTGACAGGCTCTTTTTAGTGGGGATGCTGGTAATCGGGGCATGTGTTATCTATGATTTGACTGAGTATTGCAGCAACCGTTATTTTGGCAGAACTATTTTTTCCATGCGGGGAATGACGTCCATCGGCGTGGTAATTTTCATTTTTATCTTAATCTGTGTGTTCTATCTGAACCTGACGCAGAAAATGATGAAAGAGAAAGAGAGAGACTTCCTGATAAAAAGCGCTTATACCGATGAACTGACCCGGATTCACAACCGCCGTTACTGCATGGAATATATGAACCGGATAGAGGAGGCAGGGGGACTGCATCATACGGTTATCTGTTTTGACCTGAATAACTTAAAAGTAGTGAATGATACATACGGACATGCACAGGGGGATATTCTGATTAAGAGCGCGGCGGAAGTGATTGCACAGACGTTTCAGGGGTGCGGAATCGTAGCAAGGGTGGGCGGTGATGAGTTCATTGCCATTCTGGAGACTGCGGCACAGGAAAAAATCATGGAACTGGCGGAGCAGTTTGAGGAAAATATCAAAAAGAAAAACCAGGAAATAAAAGATTTGAATATGTCTATCGCATATGGGTATGCATGTTGCAATGCAGGGGAATCCCATATCGAGAAAATCTATCAGATTGCGGACAACCGTATGTATGAGAAGAAAAAGCAGATGAAAAATAAAAATGCCGGGTAAGCGGAAAAGAAACAGGAAGCAGGATAAGAATCAAAAACAAAAATCAGAAACAGAGAATCAGAAGCAAAGCAGGAATCAAAAAACAGGGCAGGAAAGGAAACAGAACGGGATGAAGATAGGCAGTGAAATTAAGGAAAAGGCGGAGATTTTGCTGGAGCAGCTTACGCTGGGGGAAAAGATAGGGATGATTCACGGAGACGGATTGTTCCGGACGAAAGCGGTAGAACGGCTGGGGATTCCGGCTCTGTATATGTCGGACGGGCCTATGGGGGTAAGGGCGGAGTTTGAGAATGCAGCGTGGGTTCCTGCGGGCAGGACAGAGGATTATGTTTCTTACCTGCCCAGCAATGCAGCGATTGCTTCTACATGGAACCGGAAACTGGCTTACGAGTGCGGCAGTGTTTTGGGCGAGGAAGCAAGGGGACGCGGCAAGGATGTGATTTTGGCTCCGGGGATTAATATTAAGAGAAGTCCCTTGAACGGCAGGAATTTTGAGTATATGAGCGAAGACCCTTATCTGACGGCAGAACAGTGCGTGCCGCTGATTCAGGGGATTCAGGAGCATGACGTGGCGGCGTGTGTGAAGCATTTTGCCGTGAACAGTCAGGAAACACAGCGGTTATGGGTGGATACGGAAGTGGATGAGAGAGCGCTTCGGGAAATCTATCTTTCTGCTTTTGAGGCGGCGGTGAACCGCGGGGGCTCTTATTCCATTATGGGCGCCTATAATCTGATACGGGGAGAACATTGCTGTGAGAGTCAGTTTCTGTTAAACGGGATTTTACGGAAAGAGTGGGGATATGAGGGTACGGTGATTTCCGACTGGGGAGCGGTTCATCATACCAGGGAAGCGGCTTTTAGCGGTTTGGATTTGGAGATGTCCGTGACCGATAATTTTGATGAATACTGCATGGCACGGCCTTTGAAGGAAGCGGTGGAAAAAGGTGAGATAGCGGAAGAACTGGTGGATGAAAAGGTAAGGCATATTTTATGGATGATGCTTTCCCTTCATATGTTCGATGTGGACAGGGAGCGGAAGACTGCCGTGGAAACGCGGCGGAAGGCCGGCTGCTATAATACGCCTGCCCACAGGGAGACGGTGTTGCGGGCAGCACGGGAATCCATTGTCCTGTTAAAGAATGAAGAGGAGCGTTTACCGCTCGCGAAAGAAAAGTTAAAGAAACTGCTGGTTATCGGGTGCAACGGGAATAAAATCCATTCCAACGGCGGCGGCAGCGCGGAGATAAAGGCGCTGTATGAAATATCGCCGCTGATGGGGCTTAGGACTCATTTAGGCGGGAACTGTGAAATCAAGTATGTGGATGGCTATTATGAAGAAGAAAGACAGGAGCAGGAAGGAGGGGCGAACTGGCAGGAGGACAGCTTAAAGGAAGGCGGCGGAAAGGAACGGCAGGCAGTGCAGGTGAGCGAAGAAACGGCAGGGAAGCGCAGAGAACTGTTGGAAGAAGCGGTGACATATGCGAAGGAATATGAACAGGTCATTTTTGTGGGCGGCCTGAACCATGAATACGATTTGGAGGGGCAGGACCGTTCGGATATGAAGCTGCCCTACGGACAGGATGAGGTGATAGAGGCAGTGCTGGAAGCCAATCCGGATACAATCATCGTAATGGCGGCAGGTTCTCCCGTGGAAATGGGCCGTTGGGAGAAAAAGGCAAAAGCGATAGTCTGGAACTGGTATGCGGGAATGGAAAGCGGCAATGCCCTTGCGGAAGTGCTGCTCGGCGAGGTGAATCCTTCCGGTAAGCTTCCGGAAAGTTTTCCTTACAGCCACACGGACTGCAGTGCCCACTGTGTCGGTGACTTTGCCGAAGAGAAGCTGCTGCATTACAGAGAGGGCATCTATGTGGGATACCGGTATTATGAGAAACAGGAGATACCGGTGCAGTATTGCTTTGGACATGGATTGTCATACACGGAGTTTGCCTACAGCGATATGACAATCGAAAAGAGGGAGAGTGCGGCGGAGTTTGGCGTGAAGGTAAGCTGTACGGTGAAGAATATGGGGAAATATGCCGGAAAGGAAATTGTGCAGCTTTATATCAGAGATAAGAACGGCAGGGTGGATAAGCCGGTGAAGGAATTAAAAGGCTTTGAGAAGGTAGAACTGGCGGCAGGGGAAAGTAAGAGGGTGGATATCGGTCTGTCCGGGAGAGATTTTGCATATTATGAGGAAGCGGCGGGAGAGTTTCAGGTGGTTCCGGGGGAATATGAAATTCTGCTGGGGGCTTCTTCACAGGATGTGCGGCTGTGCGGGACGGTCAGAGTGTAAGATGTCCTGCGCAAAGGAAAACGATGTTATAAGAAAGCAGTAAGGAAGGCGGTGCTGGAAGCATGGAGAGGAACGCACAGGAAGCAGGGCAGGGGAAAAAGGGAAAATTCATTGCGTTTGAGGGGATTGACGGGAGTGGAAAGAGCACGCAGATAAAACGGCTGGCGGAGCGGCTGAAAAAGGAAAATATAGACTTTTATATGACGATGGAACCTACGGATGCACCGATTGGCGCGATGATACGTCAGATTCTGAAAGGGCAGATGAAGGCAGACCCAAGAGTAATTGCGGCATTGTTTGCGGCAGACCGGCTGGACCACCTGCTGAATGATGCAAACGGGATTGCATCTAAGGTAGAAACGGGAACGACGGTGATTACGGACCGGTATTATTTTTCTTCGTATGCTTATCACAGTGTTGATATGCCCATGGAATGGGTGATTCAGGCGAATGAGCAGAGTGCGGGGATTCTCAGGCCGACGGTTACGGTCTTTATAGATGTGGAGCCTGACACGGCAATGGAGCGGATTATAAGGAACAGAGAGCAGCAGGAACTGTTCGAGAAAAAATCCAGATTAGTGGAAGTCAGGAAGAAATATTTTGAAGCGTTCGACCGGTTGAAAGACGTGGAAAAGATTGTCATTGTGGATGGAAACGGCTCTCCGGAGAAAACGCAGGAGGCTGTCTGGAAAGAAATCAGAGACTGCCTGGCAGCAAAATAGAACTTTATATTCCGGATTGGATATGATATTATAAAAATCCATGTAAATAAGTAAAATGATAGAAAAGGCGGAAAAGAAATGCAAAAAATAAAAGTGTTGGTAGTAGAAGATTCTGCAGTATTCCGTGAAATGCTGGTCAAAGGATTGCAGGAGGATCCGGGGATTGAGGTGGTTGCCGAAGCGGAAAATCCCTTTGAAGCCAGGGATGCCATCGAACAGCATCTGCCGGATGTCATTACTTTGGATATAGAAATGCCGAAGATGAGCGGTATCGATTTCCTGAAGAGACTGATGCCCCAGTATCCCCTGCCGGTCATTATGTTAAGCGGCCTGAACGGAAAAGTGTTTGAGGCGATGGCGGCAGGCGCAATGGATTTCGTGCATAAACCGGTAAACCTTTCTCCGACGAATGTGAAGGAATTCATCCGTCAGGAATTGATTGTAAAAATAAAAATTGCGGCTTCGGTAAATGTGGAGAAACTGGTGCGCAGGGAACCGGTTCATCCGTTCAGGGAAGTGAAACTGACCCCGAATAACTGTGTGATTGCAATAGGAGCTTCGACCGGAGGACCGGAGGCTATCCGGGAAGTTTTAAGCGGGTTTGGCAGGGATATTCCGGGAGTTGTTGTCGTGCAGCATATGCCCGCCGGTTTTACCCGTACGTATGCAGAGCGGCTGGACCGGCTCTGCGAAGTGGAGGTAAAGGAAGCGGAAGACGGGGATGCGGTAAGGCAGGGACGGGTACTGTTAGCGCCCGGCGGCCATCAGATGAGGGTGGTAAAGAAAGAGGCCGGATATTTCGTATCGGTAAAAGAGGAACCAAAAGTGAGCGGGCACTGTCCTTCCGTAGACGTGCTCTTCGAATCCGTGGCGAAAACGGCCGGAGCGGAATCCATAGGAGTGATTCTGACCGGCATGGGCGGGGACGGTTCCAAAGGGATGAAAGAGATGAAGAACCGGGGAGCCGTTACAATCGGTCAGGATGAAGACACCTGCGTCGTATACGGGATGCCCAAGGTAGCATATGATATCGGTGCGGTAACATATCAGATGCCGCTGGGAGATATTGCGGATAAAGTGTATAAGATTTTGGGTTAGAGGTGCGGAATATGGGAGAAAGTTATAGTCCGGAAGGAATGCTGGATTCCTATTTGTATGAGTGTTTCCAACTGCTGGAACAGATGGAGGATATCGTATTTTCGGGAGAGACAGAAGATTTTTTCAGTGCGGAGGATATTCAGGAGATTTTCCGTATCCTGCATACGATAAAAGGAACCTCCAGTATTATGATGTATGATAATATCGGAATGGCGGCGCATAAGCTGGAAGATATTTTTTATTATCTGCGCGAGGCTGCCATTGAGGAACTTCCGAAAGAAGGGCTGTCGGAGTGTATTTACATGGCAGCGGATTTTATGGCGGAGGAATTAAGTAAGATTAAAGAGGGGGAGAATCCGGATGGAAGTCCGGAAGGAGTCATCCGGGAGGCGGAGCGTTATCTGGAGGAATTGAAATTCCATCTCCGGGAGCAGGGAACCGAACTGCCGCCTGAGAACATATATGCGGCTCCGGGAATGTATTATAATGCACCGCAGAGAAAAGAAAAACCGAAGAAACCGGTTAAGATAGATTTGGGAATGGAACCGGAGCAGAATCCGGGAATGCAGCCGGGAGATTACGTTATTCTGGGCGGGAAGCAGACCGAAAAAGATGCTTTGGTAGGCATCCGTATAAGCAAATTAGAAGAAATCACTCTTTTATCCAAAAAACTGGTACAGCTTGACAAAGAATTGGAAAGAATGGAGAAGAAAGAAATCGAAAGCCGGTTACATGGAATTGTGAAGGAATTGAAAACATGCGTACAGGATATGAGAAAGACGCCGATAGCGACGGTTTTCCGGAGGATGAAACTGGTGGTATATGACCTTTCCCATAAGCTGTCGAAAGAAATCGGGCTTGAGACGGAAGGGGAGGAACTTCTCGTGGACCGACTGGTGGCCGAGCAGCTGACGGACCCTTTGATGCATATCGTGAGAAATGCCGCAGACCATGGGATTGAAGACGTGGAGGAAAGAAAGAAAGCCGGAAAACCTGCGAAGGGTACCATATGGCTGAGTGCGGAAAAGAGGGGAAAGCGCCTCCGGCTGTCGGCAAGGAATGACGGAAAGGAGCTGGATGCCCGTAAAATATTTGAACGGGCAAGGGAAAAAGGATTCATACCGGAGACGGCGGATATCGGGGATTATACCAGGGAGGAAATCTTCCTGATGGTTACTTATCCCGGATTTTCCACGATGGATAGGGTGACGGAAATATCGGGAAGGGGAATCGGTATGGATATCGTAGCCAGCCGTTTGGAGGAACTGGGCGGCATTTTACGGATAGGAAATATGCCCGGAGGGGGCATGGAAGTCACGATGGAAGTGCCTACAGATTGAATTTCCCGCAGATTGAATTTCCTTCTTTTCGGAATCGGACGGATGTGTTACAATGGATTCAGATTTTAAGTAACATGCTAGAATAGGAATGATAAGGTGGAGACTATGAAGAGAATATTGCTGAAACTCAGCGGGGAAGCGCTGGCGGGTGAGAAGAAAACCGGATTTGATGAGGAAACGGTCAGAGGCGTAGCCCTGCAGGTAAAACAGCTGGTGGAAAATACGCAGGTGGGAATTGTAATCGGAGGGGGCAATTTCTGGCGCGGCCGTTCCAGCGAGCATATCGACCGGACAAAGGCAGATCAGATTGGTATGCTGGCAACGGTCATGAACTGCATTTATGTATCGGAAATCTTCCGCTCGGCAGGGATGGAGACAGAGATTCTGACACCTTTTTCCTGCGGCTCTTTTACCAAGATGTTTTCCAAGGATAAGGCTAATAAATATTTTAAGCAGGGGAAAGTGGTATTTTTTGCAGGAGGCACGGGACATCCTTATTTTTCCACGGATACAGGCGTGGTGCTGCGTGCCGTGGAGGTAGAGGCGGATGTAATACTGCTGGCAAAGGCGGTGGACGGGGTATATGACGCCGATCCGAGGTCAAATCCGGATGCAAGGAAATATGAGGAAGTGTCGATTGAGGAAGTGATTGCAAAGAACCTTCAGGTAGTGGATATGACGGCATCCATTCTTGCGAGAGACAACCGGATGCCTATGTGGGTGTTCGGACTAAATGAAACGGACAGTATCGTGAATACGGTAAACGGTAAGTTCAGCGGGACAAAGATAACGGTTTAGGACAGGAGGATACGGAATATGGATGAAAGACTAAAAGTTTATGATGGGAAGATGAAGAAAGCGTTTGAATATCTGGAGGCTGATTTTATGACCATCCGTGCAGGCAGGGCAAATCCCCATGTACTGGATAAAATCAGGGTGGATTATTACGGGACGCCTACGCCGATTCAGCAGGTGGGGAATATTACCGTACCGGAGGCGCGGATGATTCAGATTGCTCCGTGGGAAAAGTCTTTGATTAAGGAGATTGAGAAAGCGATTCTGGCTTCCGATGTGGGCATCACTCCTTCCAATGACGGTGCGGTAATCCGCCTGGTATTTCCGGAACTTACGGAAGAAAGAAGGAAGAGCCTTGCAAAAGAAGTAAAGAAGAAGGGGGAAGACGGCAAGGTAGCAGTCCGTAATATCAGAAGGGACGGAAACGACGCTTTTAAAAAGCTGGCAAAAGAAGATGTGTCCGAAGATCAGATTAAGCAGCTGGAAGACGAACTTCAGAAGATGACTGACCGGTACATTAAAGATATTGATAAATTGGTGGATGAAAAGTCAAAAGAGATTCTTACCGTATAAAGATTCAGGAAAGGGTCAGCGTAAGGGACAGTCGATGCAGTCGTATTGTCCCTTTTGGCGGTATGGACAGGTACGTGTATACGGATGCACGGAAGCAAAGAGAAGGGGTGCGGCAGCAGGCATGGCAGCCGCGCGGTCATGGGTGACAGGATGCAGGAAAAGCAGAACGATGGAAATAATAAAGAAAGAAAAATTCCGAACCATGTTGCAATTATTTTAGACGGTAACGGCAGATGGGCGAAAAGCAAAGGGATGCCGAGGAATTACGGGCATGTACAGGGTGCAAAAGCGGTGGAAGTAATCTGTGAGGAGGCTTACCGGATGGGTATCCGGTATTTAACCGTGTACGCTTTTTCAACGGAAAACTGGAACCGTCCGAAGGACGAAGTGGATGCGCTGATGAAGCTGCTGCGCAATTATTTGAAAACCTGTTTAAAGACGGCGGAAAAGAACCGGATGTGTGTGCGCATTCTCGGAGACAAGACAGGGCTGGACGAAGATATCCGGCAGCGTATCGAAGAATTGGAAAAGGCGACGGTGAACAATGACGGGCTTCATTTCCAGATAGCCCTGAATTACGGCGGCAGGGATGAAATCGTACGGGCGGTGAGGGAACTGTCCCGAAAGGTTGGAAACGGGGAACTGGAGGCAGGGCAGATTACGGAAGATATGATAAGCTCCATGCTGGATACCAGAGGACTTCCGGAGCCGGATTTGCTGATACGGACCTGCAATGAGCAGCGGATATCCAATTTCCTGTTGTGGCAGCTGGCTTATACGGAATTTTATTTTACTTCCGTGGCATGGCCGGATTTTACAAAAGAAGAATTGGAAAAGGCCGTAGAGGCATATAATAAGAGGGATAGACGATATGGTCTGGTAAAGGGTGATTAGGAGGTAGCGGTTATGTTTGTGACTCGTTTGCTTAGCGGCATTGTGCTTGTAGTGATTGCCCTTGTGACGTTGTTTACGGGCGGTTATCTTTTGGCTGCCGTCTGTCTGTGCATTTCCCTGATTGCATACAGCGAGCTTATGGGAGCCTGCGGAATCCACGCTAAAGGACAGAAGATAAGTGCATTGGAAGGAGCCGGGTATCTGGGAATCTTCGGCTATTATGCAGTGGTGGTATTTACAGGAAACGCAACGGCACAGCTGCTCGGCATATTATTCGTAATGATTGCATTTATGTTCGTATATGTGTTTGCTTTTCCGAAATTCCGGGCGGAGCAGGTGATGGGCAGTTTTTTCTGTTTTGCTTATGCGCCGGTGATGTTCGCATTTATTTATCAGACGAGGAAACTTCCCCATGGGCTCTATCTTGTCTGGATGATTTTCATCAGTTCCTGGATATGCGATACCTGTGCGTACCTGACCGGTATCCTGATAGGGAAGCATAAAATGACACCGAAACTCAGTCCGAAGAAGTCCGTGGAAGGAGCGGTCGGCGGTATAGCCGGTTCTGCGCTGGTGGGCGGTCTGTACGGATATTTTCTGGTGGAAAATGCAGTATCAGGGCAGGAAATCACATGGATTTTGGTTATTATCAGCGCGGCGGGGGCCATGATATCCCAAGTGGGGGATTTGGCGGCATCTGCGATTAAGAGGAACCATGAAATTAAGGATTACGGTCATCTGATACCGGGACACGGAGGTATTATGGACCGGTTTGACAGTGTGATATTTACGGCGCCGATGATTTATGCGCTGGCAGTTCTGTTAATTAAATAAAGTCGGAATAAGGGCGCTTCAGCGGGGTGCTGGCTTTAAGCCTGAGGAAGCGTGCATGAGGGATAAGAGTGAAAGATTTTTCAAATCTTTCACTCCGCAAGTTTGTGTCTGCGCTGCATCCACAAACTTGATATGCGCAAAAAGCAGCGCTGAAATGAGGATACACATGAAAAAATTGGCTATTTTGGGTTCGACGGGGTCAATAGGAACCCAGACGTTGGAAATTGTGAGACAAAATGAGGACCTGCAGGTGGTTGCCCTGGCTGCAGGCAGCAATGTAGAGCGGATGGAGCAGCAGATTCGCGAGTTCCGGCCATCCGTGGCGGCGATGTGGAGCGAGGAAGCATACAGGGATTTAAAAGCACGTGTGGCGGATACGGGAGTACGTGTCTGCTGCGGCATGGAAGGGCTTTTGGAAATCGCCGTGATGGAAGAGGTGGAAGTATTGGTTACGGCGATTGTGGGAATGATTGGAATAAGGCCTACGATTGCGGCTATCGAAAGCGGCAAGGCGATTGCACTGGCAAATAAAGAGACTTTGGTGACGGCGGGGCATATTATCATGCCGCTGGCAGCGGAACATAAAGTTCCAATCCTGCCGGTGGACAGTGAGCACAGCGCCATTTTCCAGTCCATGAACGGGGAAAATAAGCAGCGCATCACAAAGATACTGCTGACGGCATCAGGAGGGCCTTTCAGGGGCAAAACGAAAGCCGAACTTAAAGATATGAAGGTGGAGGATGCCCTAAAGCATCCAAACTGGGCGATGGGAAGGAAGATTACCATTGATTCCGCTACCATGGTGAATAAAGGGCTGGAGGTCATGGAAGCGAAATGGCTGTTCGGCGTGGATTTGGACCGGATTGAGGTAGTGGTGCATCCGCAGAGTGTGATTCATTCCATGGTGGAATATGAGGATGGGGCAGTAATGGCACAGCTCGGTATGCCGGATATGAAGCTGCCGATTGCTTATGCGCTGTTTTATCCCGACCGCAGGCCGCTTCCCGGAAAAAGGCTGGATTTTTCCGCTTTGGGCCAGATGACTTTTGAAAAGCCGGATTTAGAGGTGTTTACCGGATTGAGGCTGGCTTTTGAAGCAGCGGGAACGGGCGGCAGTATGCCTACGGTATACAATGCGGCAAACGAGATGGCGGTAAGTCTGTTTTTGGAACGGAAGATAGGATTTTTGCAGATTCCGGAGCTGATAGGAGCCTGCATGGAACAGCATAAGACGGTGCCGGCTCCGAATGTGGAAGAAATCCTTCTGGCGGAGCAGGAAGCATATGAATTCATAAGGCGGGTGATAAATTGATAATGACGATTGTTTTATTTTTGCTGATATTTGGTCTGGTGGTTATATCCCATGAATTCGGGCATTTTCTGCTGGCGAAGAAGAATGGGATACGGGTCGTGGAATTTGCGGTTGGGATGGGGCCTACCTTATTCCATTTTAAGAAGGGAGAGACGGTATACAGTCTGAAAGCTTTGCCAATCGGCGGCGCCTGTATGTTTGATGGGGAGGACGGCGTGCTGTCAAAAGAGGGTGAGCCGGATGAAGGCTCTTTTCTGGCGGCCAGCGTGTGGGCAAGGATTTCCGCGGTAGTGGCCGGGCCGCTGTTTAATTTGATTCTGGCTTATGCGCTTTCCCTGATTGTCGTTGCATTTACCGGTTCGAACCGTCCGGTTATCCAGACGGTGCTGCCGGACAGCGCAGCGGAGGCGGCAGGACTGCAGAGCGGTGACCGGATTACGAGAATCAATGGGGAAAGGGTACATCTCGGACAGCAGGTTACGCTGATTTCGTGGCTGAATAAGGGAGAAGACCTTACGGTGGAGTTTGTGCGTGACGGGGAAAAAGGAAGCGTGACGGTAACGCCTGTCTATGATAGTGCGGCAGGACGTTATTATATGGGATTCATGGGAGTCAGTGAATATTTTAAGTGTAATGCGCTGGAAGTATTCCAGTACGGCTTTTATGAATTGGAATACTGGGTAGGGAGTACCTTTAAAAGCCTGGGAATGTTATTTACCGGTCAGGTGACGAAGGACGATGTGGCAGGACCTGTGGGAATCGCACAGCTGGTGGGGGAAACCTATGAGACGGAAAAGGAATACGGAGCCGGGTATGTAATCCTTTCCATGATGAATATCACGATTCTTCTTTCTGTGAATCTGGGGATACTGAATCTGCTGCCGGTTCCCGCGTTGGATGGCGGCCGTCTGGTGTTCTTATTGATAGAGGCGGTCCGTGGGAAGCCGATTTCCCCGGAAAAGGAAGGAATGGTACACCTGGCAGGGATGGCGGCATTGATGCTGCTGATGGTGTTTGTTTTGTTTAATGATATTTCGCGGTTGTTTTCCTGAGATTGGGAGAGCAGGCTTTTTGCTGTGCTGTATATGTACGCGAATCAAACAGGTAACAGTTCAGCCGTATTGATTGGCTGTGTGGTTGGGATTCCCCAACCGAAAGAGTTTCACGGCGGCGGAAGATGTTTTGTCCCTGTTTCTAATGCACTGATTTGGATGGATTTTTCTAAGCAGAATGGCATGTGAACCGGCTGGCTGCGGTACGCCCTCAAGCGGCATCCATGCCGCATCTGACCTCATGCTGTGGCATTCTGCTAAGAAAAATTTCCATCCAAATCCAAGCAAGAGAAACAGGGACAAAACATCTTCCGTCGCCGTGAAACTCTTTCGGCCGGAGAATCTTCACCACACAGCCAATCAATACGGCTGAACTGTTACTCAAACAGCAGTCCGGATAAATAAAAAGCTTGTTTTTTCCCGACGCGTCCTCTATAATGAATTTATATCCAATCTTTTTACGACAGATTGCAAAGTCTTGTAATCTGACTCCCAAAAAAAGAATCGAAAAATCAAAAAACAAGAAAATTGAAAAAAGCGAGAAAATCGAAAAAAGAAAACAAAATATGGTGCAGGAGGAAAAATGAAGGTTATTTCAGAAGTATATTGGGACAAAGGGGGGCGGACTGTCAATCAGGATTCTGTTTCTCTCCAGCAGGTCAGCATTCGTGGAAAGCGGGCCGTGTTTGCATTAGTCTGTGACGGTATCGGCGGTTTGCAGCAGGGGGAGGAGGCCAGCGGGTTTGTGGCGGAGCGGATGACGGAATGGTTCTATACGGAAGCCATCCGAATGTTAAGAAAAAAGAAAGGCAGGAAAAAAATAGGACGGGCAGGTCTGCGGGCGCTGTATGGATGTAACGGGGAGATGGGGACATATGCGGGGCGGTGTGGTATAAAGATGGGGACTGCGGTAACGATGGTGTTAATCAGCGGAGGACGGTATCTGTCGTGGCATAGCGGGGATACCAGGCTTTATCGTGTGAATCCGGGGCGGGGGAGAAAGCGGATGAAACAGCTGACGGCAGACCATACGGCGGACTACCGTACATTAGTTCGCTGTGTCGGGAGCTTTCCGTGGAAAGAACCGGATGTATCGGGCGGCAGGCTGAAGAGGAACTGTGTTCTGCTCTTGTGTACCGACGGATTCCGCAACCGGGTGCCGGAGGAAAAAATCGGGGAGGCGCTGCAGCCCTCGTTTCTCATTTCGCAGGAGCAGATGGGGAAAAGGCTGCGGGAACTTTCCGCCTATGGGAAACGGAACGGGGAGACAGATAATCGTTCGGCTGTGGTAATTAAGTGTTTTTAAGGAAGGTATGGGGAATCACAGGGTATGGAAGGAAAAATGAAAGAGAAATATATATTTTACGGGGAAATAGGAAGCGGCGGCAGCGGGAAGGTATTTAAAGCGTATGACAGGCATTTGCAGCGTCTGGTAGCGGTTAAACAGTTTCCGGCGGAGGATGCGGTATCGGACAGGGAGCTGGAAATGCTGAAAGAACTGTGCCATCCGGCGTTTCCGGCTGTTACGGATTATATAGAGGAACAGGGGTATAAGTATCTGGTGATGGAATACATAGAAGGGAAGAATCTGGCGGATTATATACAGGAAAAGGGAGCCGTGGAACAGAAGCGGGCGGTAAAGTGGGCTTTGGAACTGGCCGGGGCGCTCATTTACCTGCATGAGAGGAAGTGCCCGGTCATTTACCGGGATATGAAGCCTGCCAATGTCATCATCGACGGAAAGGAGCATGTGCGGATGGTAGATTTCGGTACGGCCTTTCTGCGGTATCAGGAAGGAGAGGAAACCTGTGCCGGCGGTACCTGGGGATATGCGGCTCCTGAGCAGTTTGAAAAGGGAGGCGTCAGGATGGTGGATGAGAGGAGCGATATATACGGATTGGGCGCGACTCTGTTCCATATGCTGACCGGATGCGACCCGTCCCGTCCGCCTTTTCTAATGCAGCCGGTCCGGTCTTACGACCGGAGACTGTCGGCGGAACTGGAACGGATTGTACGGAAGGCGACGGAGCAGGAGAGGGAAAAACGGTATGCCAATGTCCGCAGGCTGAAGCAGGAGCTGGAAAATTATGGAAGAGCCGACCGGATGAAGCACTGTGCAGGCAATGCGGCGAAAGCAGTATATGGTGCGGCATTGGCGGGGTTTGCTGTTTCTTTTTTCCGGTTGTGGGCATGGATAGAGAGACTGGACGGCGGATTGGGCGGAGGGACTATGGCAGGGAAACTATACGGGATGGAAAGGAGTGCAGCAGAGGGGAGGATGCTGTTTACCGCTGTCTGTATCCTGCTTCTGTGTATCGGAAAGAGTGCGGCGGACCGGTGGGGAAGCCGGGGATACCGGAGCGTGCGGCAGGAAAAGAGTGTGCTGCTTACCGTAAAGAAAGGAAAGGGGCTGGCGCTTGTATTCTTGCTGGGCGTACTGGCAGCAGGCAGGAGCGGGGCAGGGAGCGTGTGGGCAAAAGATACGGCAGGGTACATACAGGACGGGGCGGAGCATACGCTGTTTGTTATCGTGCGCAACGGACAGGGACAGAAGCTGCTCATACGTTATGATGCCGAATATCCCCTTTCCGATACGCTGAGACTGGAACTTCCGTTAAAGAATTTTGAGGAAGGGGAGCATTACGAACTGCGGCTAGAATGCATCAACCGGGAGACCGGAGCGGCGCAGAGCAGAACTTTCTATCTGAAAGGGGTTGAACCCTGATGCGGAAATGAGGTATCATAGACATAGATTGGGAATGCAGAATCAGGAACCAGGAATGAGGAATCAAGAGAAAGCGGGGGCGGTTGCGATGCACAGAGAACATACAAAGACAGTACGGATAGGAGATAAGGTAATAGGAGGGGGAAATCCTGTGCTGATACAGTCCATGACAAATACAAGGACGGAGGATGTGGCTGCGACGGTGGAACAGATACACCGGCTGGAGGCGGCGGGATGCGAGATTATCCGGTGCACGGTTCCGAATATGGAGGCGGCGCTGGCGATAAAGGAGATTAAGAAACAGATTGCGATTCCGCTTGTGGCGGATATTCATTTTGATTATAAGATGGCGGTTGCGGCGATGGAAAACGGGGCGGATAAAATCCGTATCAATCCGGGAAACATCGGCGGACGCGGGAAAGTAGCCGAGGTAGTGCGGGTGGCCAAAGAAAGAGATATCCCGATACGCGTAGGGGTCAACAGCGGCTCACTGGAAAAGGAACTGGTGGAAAAATACGGCGGTGTTACGGCCGAAGGCATCGTGGAGAGCGCTTTGGACAAAGTGCGTATGATAGAGGATTTGGGATACGACCGCATGGTTATCAGCATTAAGTCCTCGGATGTCATGATGTGCATTAAGGCCCATGAAATTCTGGCAAAGCAGACGGATTATCCGTTACATGTGGGAATTACGGAATCAGGGACGCTGATGAGCGGGAATATTAAGTCCGGTATCGGTCTGGGGGTCATTTTGTATCAGGGAATCGGAGATACCATACGGGTATCCCTGACCGGGGACCCGGTGGAGGAAATCAAGTCGGCAAAGCTGATTCTGCGTACGCTGGGGCTTCGCAGGGGCGGAATCGAGGTAGTGTCCTGTCCTACCTGCGGAAGGACAAAAATCGATTTGATTGGACTGGCAAATCAGGTAGAGCAGATGGTGGCGGATATTCCGCTGGATATCAAAGTAGCAGTGATGGGCTGTGCGGTCAACGGCCCCGGCGAGGCGAAAGAGGCGGATATCGGAATTGCCGGAGGCATCGGGGAGGGCCTGCTGATAAAGAAAGGGGAAATCGTCCGCAAGGTACCGGAGGAGGAACTGCTGTCTGTACTGCGGGAGGAACTGCTTCATTGGAATCAGGAGTAAAGTCGGAGAAAGCGGGTTGGTCGTGAAAAAGTTTTTTGATGTATTTCCTTCGCTCACGCTGGAGGATAAAATAAAGGATTATTTTGAACAGGTGGAAGTGGAACGGATTTCTGCTACGAAGCGGAAGGATTTTCTGCGCATTTATATTGTGAGCGGAAGGCTGATAGAAAAAGAGTACATACTGAAAGCGGAGGAGTCTATAAAAAGGCAGTTGTTTCCCGGCTTTCCGATGGTTATTAAAATATATGAGAAATATCATCTCTCTGCCCAGTACAATCCGGAGAAATTCATGGATGTGTACCGGAACAGCATCCTTTTGGAATTAAAGGAATACAGCCCTGTGGAATACAGTGTGTTTAAAAATGCGGATATCTCTTATCCGGAAGAGAACCGGCTGCTGCTTACCATGGAAGATTCGGTTCCTGCCAGAAGCCGGGAGGAAGAACTGGTGAGGATTCTGGACAAAATCTATAATGAGCGGTTCGGCTTCCGGGTGGATATCGGGGTGGAATATAAGGAAAGCCGGGCCGGAAAGCGCAGGGACGAGGATGAATTAAAGATTGCAAGGCAGGTAGCGGAAATCAGCGCCGAAAGTATGGCTTCCGGTGCGGGCAGCCATGAGGATAGTGAAACTGCGCCAAAGCCGGTTCCGGCAGCGGCAGGAAAAGAGAGCCAGTCCAAACCGGCGCGGGAAGGCGTGACAAAACAGAACGAATCCGGAAGCAGAAGCGGTTTCCGTGCGGGTAAAGGTTCGGACCGGGCGGATTTCAAACGCGCGGTAAAACGTTCGGACAATCCGGATGTGATATATGGGCGTGATTTCGATGAGCCGGCAATGAATATCGAAGATATCATCGGGGAAATGGGAGAAGTGGTGATACGGGGAAAGATTATCCATTCCGACAAAAGGGCTATTAAGAACGAGAAAACCATCCTTTTCTTCGATATTACGGATTTTACCGATACCCTTACGTTTAAGATTTTCGCCGGGAACGACCAGGTGGAGGAAATCGAGCAGGGACTTTTTAAAGGGGCTTTTGTAAAAATAAAGGGAATGGCGGTAATTGACAGGTTCGACAACGAGCTGACCATCGGTTCCATTGCGGGGGTGAAGAAGATACCGGATTTCACGTCCGCCCGTTCCGATAACAGTGTGCGTAAGAGAGTGGAACTCCACTGCCATACGAAGATGAGCGATATGGATGGGGTGTCGGAGGCGAAGGATATTGTAAAGCGTGCCTATAAATGGGGCCATCCGGCCATTGCCATCACCGACCATGGCGTCGTGCAGTCTTTTCCGGATGCCAATCATGTCTGGGAAGATTTGTGGAGGGCAGAAAAGGGGAAGAGAAAGGAAGCCGGAGAAGCGGAACCGGATAAACAGGACTTTTTTAAAGTCATATACGGAATGGAAGCCTATCTGGTGGATGATTTGAAGGAAATCGTTACCGGAGACAAGGGACAGGATTTTCACAGTACGTTTGTGGTATTTGATATTGAAACAACCGGATTTTCACCGGTAAACAACCGCATTATCGAAATCGGCGCGGTAAAAGTGGAGAACGGGGAGATTACGGGTCATTATTCTGCTTTTGTGAATCCCGAAGTGCCGATTCCTTTTGAAATAGAAAAACTGACAGGTATCAACGATGAGATGGTGGTCGGGGCGCCGGTGATAGATACTGTGCTGCCGGAATTTCTGGACTTCTGCCAGGATGCGGTGCTGGTAGCCCACAATGCCAATTTTGATATGGGTTTTATCATGGAAAATGCGGCGAGACTGGGCATTGGAAAGGAATTTACCTATGTGGATACAGTGGGTATTGCCAGAGTGCTGCTTCCCAATCAGGCGAAACATACGCTGGATGCGGTGGCAAAGACCCTGGGAATTTCGCTGGAAAACCATCACCGTGCGGTGGACGACGCGGAGGCGACGGCAGAGATTTTTGTGAAATTCATTCCCATGTTAAAGGAACGGGATGCGGATACGCTATGCAAAGTGAATGCCCTGGGGGATTCCAATCCGGACATTGTAAAGAAGCTGCCCTCTTATCATGCGATTATTCTGGCAAAGAACGATACGGGAAGGGTGAACCTTTACCGTCTGGTATCCGAGTCCCATCTGACCTATTTCAGTAAGCGGCCGAGGGTGCCGAAGAGCCTGCTGATGAAGTGCAGGGAAGGGCTGATACTCGGAAGCGCCTGTGAAGCAGGGGAACTATACCGCGCATTGCTGGATGAAAAGCCCGATACGGAAATCGCAAGGCTGGTGAATTTTTATGATTATCTGGAAATCCAGCCCACGGGAAACAATCAGTTTATGATTGCATCCGAGAAAATAAGGAATGTCAATTCCGTAGAAGATATTGAAAATATAAACCGGAAAATCGTGGAGCTGGGAGAACAGTTCAACAAGCCGGTGGTGGCGACCTGCGATGTCCATTTTCTGGACCCGGAGGACGAGGTGTACCGGAGAATCATTATGGCGGGTAAGGGGTTTGCCGATTCGGACGAACAGGCGCCTCTTTATCTGCGCACGACGGAAGAAATGCTGGAGGAGTTTGCTTATCTGGGAAGTGACAAGGCGGAAGAAGTGGTCATTACCAATACCAACCGGATTGCGGATATGGTGGAAACCATGGCGCCGGTCCGTCCGGACAAGTGCGCGCCGGTCATTCCGGACAGTGACAAGACGCTGACGGATATTTGTTATAACAAAGCCCATGAGATTTACGGGGAAGAACTGCCGGAAATCGTGGAGGCGCGTTTGAAACGGGAGCTGAATTCCATTATTACGAACGGGTTTGCCGTTATGTATATCATTGCGCAGAAACTGGTATGGAAGTCGGTGGAAGACGGATACCTGGTTGGTTCCCGCGGGTCGGTTGGTTCTTCTTTTGTGGCAACCATGGCGGGAATTACGGAGGTGAATCCGTTAAGTCCCCATTATTACTGCAGCGAATGTCATTACAGTGATTTTGAATCCGAAGATGTGAAGGCGTATGCGGGAAGAGCGGGCTGTGATATGCCGGATAAGGTCTGTCCGGTCTGCGGCGCCCTGCTAAAAAAGGATGGGTTTGACATTCCGTTTGAAACGTTTTTGGGATTTAAAGGCGATAAGGAACCGGATATAGATTTGAATTTTTCGGGCGAATACCAGAGTAAGGCGCATAAGTATACGGAAGTGATTTTCGGGGCGGGACAGACGTACCGGGCCGGAACCATCGGTACGCTGGCAGATAAGACGGCATTCGGCTATGTGAAAAATTATTATGAGGAAAGGGGAAAACACAAACGGACTTGTGAAATCAACCGGATTGTAACCGGATGTACCGGAATCCGGCGCAGTACCGGACAGCATCCGGGAGGCATCATCGTTCTTCCGCTGGGGGAGGAAATCAATTCCTTTACGCCGGTGCAGCATCCGGCGAACGATATGACGACGGATATTGTAACGACGCATTTTGATTACCATTCCATTGACCACAACCTGTTAAAACTGGATATACTGGGACACGATGATCCGACGATGATTCGTATGCTGCAGGATTTGACGGGCATCGACCCTGTTACGATTCCGCTGGATGATAAGCAGGTTATGTCCCTGTTTAAAAATACCGAAGCGCTTGGTATCACGCCCGACCAGATTGGAGGCTGTAAGCTGGGAGCATTGGGGATTCCGGAGTTTGGCACCGAGTTTGCCATGCAGATGTTAATTGATACGAAACCGCAGGCTTTTTCCGATTTGGTGCGTATCGCGGGGCTTGCCCACGGGACGGATGTGTGGCTGGGGAATGCGCAGACGCTGATTCAGGAAGGAAAAGCCACGATTTCCACTGCCATTTGTACAAGGGATGATATTATGGTATACTTAATTGGTATGGGTGTGGAGAGTTCCCTTGCCTTTACCATTATGGAAAGCGTCCGCAAAGGAAAAGGGCTAAAGCCGGAGATGGAAGAGGCGATGGTGGCGGCAAACGTGCCGGACTGGTATATCTGGTCCTGCAAGAAGATTAAGTACATGTTCCCGAAAGCACATGCGGCGGCCTATGTGATGATGGCATGGCGGATTGCCTATTGCAAGATTAATTATCCCCTTGCTTTTTATGCGGCATTTTTCAGTATCCGTGCCTCGGCGTTTTCCTATGAGCTGATGTGCCAGGGGAGGGAGCATTTGGAAAAGGTCATGGCGGATTATAAACAGAGGATGGATACCCTCTCCAAAAAGGAGCAGGATTCCTACCGTGATATGAAACTGGTGCAGGAAATGTATGCCAGAGGGTTTGAGTTTCTGCCGATTGATATTTTTTCCGCCCAGTCGAGACTGTTCCAGATTGTGGACGGCAAGCTGATGCCGTCTTTAAGCAGTATCGACGGATTGGGGGAAAAAGCCGCGGATTCCATTGTGGAAGCCGCAAAGGACGGGCCATTTTTATCGAAGGATGATTTCCGTCAGAGGGCGAAGGTTTCCAAGACAATTGTGGACCTGATGGGCAGTCTGAACCTGCTTGGAAATTTACCTGAGTCAAATCAAATAAGTTTATTTGATTTTGTGTCGTAAATATAGTATAATATAATGAATTCTATTTAAAGGGTGGAGGGTACATATGTTTAATCAGATTTTCGGTAAATTTCTTTTGGAACAAAAGTTGATTTCTTCCGAACAATTGGAAGCAATACAGAATAACCAGAAAAAAACACGGGTTAAACTGGGATTGATTGCCGTCAGCGAAAAACTGCTTTCGCAGGAGCAGGCAAATAAAATTAACAGAAAACAGGCGCTGGAGGATAAGCGGTTTGGCGATATTGCGGTAGAGATGGGATTTTTAACGGAGAGCCAGGTGGGACGTCTTCTAAAATTGCAGGGGAATCCTTATCTGTCCTTTGTTCAGTCGGCTACGGAACTCGGAATCATGACGATGGAAGAGATAGAGGCCGGGATGGATTTATACCAGCAGGAGAACGGGTTTACAAATACGGATATGGAGGATTTCAGGAGCGGCGATGTGGACCGTATGATTCCGCTGTATGTCAGAAGCCCCCAGCCGCTTGCCGCAGGATTAGTGGGCGTGGCTGTCCGTACGATTATCCGCCTGATTGACAGCGATATATCGATTGAAGCCTCCTATGAGGCCGACAGCTATGAATTTGAGAATCTTGCGATGCAGGAAGTGGAAGGAGAACATTCCATTTTGCTCGGACTGGCCGGGGAGGGGAACAATCTGCTCGCTATAGCGGAGACGTTCGGCAGGGAAGAATTCGGGAAGATGGATTTGTTCGCTTTTGATTCGGTCTGTGAGTTCATTAACTGTGTTAACGGATTGTATGCATCGGAACTGAGTCTGCGGAATGTCCAGGTGGATATGGTGCCTCCTACATTTTATCAGGGTGGACGTGTAACGGCAGAGGAGAAGTTGCTGATTGTGCCGATTTATGTACAGAACCGCAAGATACGGATTGTGATTGCAACGGATACCGGTGTTAAGATTGAAGTATAATATAGGGTAGGAGGATAGAATTATGGCAAGAGTTTTGATTGTGGATGATTCCAGAACATCCCGCAAGATGCTGAAAGAAGTTTTGACGGAAGCCGGATATGAAATAGCAGGGGAAGCGACGAACGGAGAAGAGGGTGTAATTATGTACAAACAGCTCAAACCCGATGCCGTTACGATGGATATTACCATGCCGGTCATGAACGGATTGGAAGCTTTAATCTGCATTAAGAAAGAGGACGATAATGCAAAAGTCATTATGGTAACAGCAGCGGGCCAGAAGGAAAAGATGGTGACGGCTATCAAAGAGGGAGCGGATGATTTTATTGCAAAGCCTTTTGAGCCGGAGCAGGTGGTGGATGCACTGAACTACGTTCTGCGCAGGAAAGAGTAGGGCTGTAAAGCGGTTAAAACCAATAAAAAAAATAAAAATTGCAGAAAATTGAAGAAAATGAAAAAAAGGGCTTGCATTATTCTGCATTTTGTAATAAAATAAGCAAGTCGGCAAATGAATGGGTAGTGAACTTATTCATTTGCGAATGTGGCTCGTTGGTCAAGCGGTTAAGACGCCGCCCTCTCACGGCGGAAACAGGGGTTCGATTCCCCTACGAGCTGTTGACTGTTATATGAATATCATATGAAACAGCCCAACCCGGAAAATGCTGGAAACCTTGACTTTACATGGTTTGCAGTATTTTTTTATGCACAGGGCATCCAAAGGAAGTCCGTTATAAAAAAGTGTAAAGCCCGTGCGGATTCAACGGACTTTACACTTTTGACCGATTGTTATGGGTTTTTGCTTATTCCTTTATTTTATCAATATCGGTAAGGTTTACGCCCAGAACAGTCAATATTGCTTTTATTGACAAATATTCATCCTTTAATTTCGCATATGTCCTGGTAGCGCCTTCTTCTTTTGCCACTGCCATATAGTCCTGTATCTTTTTAAAATCATCTATGGCAGTTTTGACAATTTCCGCACCATTTGGCATATTATCACCTGCTTTCTATGAGTTATCGTTTGATATAGTGTTTTGGTGTTTATATTATAACAAATGGTTGAAGGAGTGTAAAGCTCCCGCTCATTCAATGCGGCCGGACTGTTACGGAAAAGGGTCGAAAGTAAAAAAATAAAAAGAAAAAGCTGGTATTTTCCATCCCGATGTGCTATAATCGCATAATGACTGTGATTGTATACTTTTTTGGTAAAAATCAGCGGATAGATGGTTAGATTAAGGAGGAAACTGTTAAAATGAGTTTACAGGTGGAAAAATTAGAAAAGAACATGGCGAAGCTGACGATTGAGGTAGCCCCGGAGGAACTGGAAAAGGCTATCGAAAGGGCTTACCAGAAAAATAAGAAGGGCATCAGCATTCCGGGATTCCGGAAGGGAAAAGTGCCGCGTCAGATGATAGAAAAAATGTATGGAAAAGAAGTTTTTTATGAAGATGCGGTAAACGATTTGCTTCCCGACGCTTATTCAAAGGCATTGGATGAATGTGAGGAAGATATCGTTTCTTCTCCGAAAATCGAGGTCGTTCAGGTAGAGGCAGGACAGCCCTTTATCTTTACGGCGGAAGTGGCGCTGAAGCCGGAAATCGGATTAGGAAAATACAAAGGCGTGAAAGTGGATAAGATAGATACGGAAGTGTCCGATGAGGAAGTGGATGCGGAAATCGAAAAAGAGCGTGAAAGAAATGCCAGAAATATTGTCGTAGAAGACCGGGCTGTTAAAGACGGAGATATGACAGTGCTTGACTTTGAAGGCTTTGTGGACGGTGTGGCATTTGAGGGTGGCAAGGGTGAGGATTATTCCCTGACCATTGGTTCCGGCGCTTTTATTCCGGGCTTTGAAGAACAGTTAATCGGCGCAGAAATCGGCAAGGAAACAGAAGTCAACGTGACGTTCCCGGAGAATTACCAGGCAGAGGAATTAAAAGGAAAAGCTGCCGTGTTCAAATGCACGATAAAGGAAATCAAAGAAAAAGAACTTCCGGAACTGGATGACGAATTTGCAAGCGAAGTTTCTGAATTTGAAACTCTGGCGGAGTACAGAGAAGATTTGAAAAAGAACATCAAAGAAAGAAAAGAGAGCGAAGCGAAGAGCGAAAAAGAGGATGCGGTTATTGACGCTATCATAAACGACTCGGATATAGAACTTCCCGAGGCAATGATTGAGACACAGCAGAGACAGATGGTAGACGAGTTCGCGCAGAGAATTCAGATGCAGGGTCTTTCTTTGGAACAGTATTACCAGTTTACGGGCAGCAGTTATGAGATGCTGATAGAGCAGGTAAGACCGCAGGCGGAAAAGAGAATCAAATCCAGACTGGTGCTGGAGTCCGTAGTGGCAAAAGAGAACATAGAAGCATCTGAAGAGGATTACACAAAAGAGATAGAGAAGATGGCTGAAATGTATCAGATGGAGGCAGACAAAGTAAGAGAAATGGTCAGCGAGAGCGGAAAGAAGAACATCATGGAAGATATCGCCGTTCAGAAAGCTATCGAGTTCGTAGTAGCAAATGCAGTAGAGCAATAAAACAGCAGAAGTTACTCTTCCGAACAAGAGGCCGGGAGGGATTCTGCGGTGGAATCAAAGCAGCAGAAGACCGGATGGCCCCCAGAGCAACTTAGGACTGCGAAGCAGGCAGAAGTTACTCTGCTGAAAAGGGGCCAGGAGGGATTCTGCGGAACTGGAATAGGAGGACTAGTCATGAGTTTAATACCTTATGTAGTGGAACAGACGAGCAGGGGTGAAAGGTCTTACGATATTTATTCGAGACTTTTAAAAGATCGGATTATCTTTCTGGGGGAGGAAGTAAACGATGTTTCCGCAAGCATTGTGGTGGCGCAGCTCCTGTTTCTGGAGTCAGAGGATCCGGAGAAGGATATCCATCTGTATATTAACAGTCCGGGCGGCGTGATTACGGCAGGAATGGCTATTTATGATACGATGAATTATATTAAATGCGACGTATCCACCGTATGTATCGGTATGGCGGCGAGCATGGGCGCGTTTCTGTTAGCAGGCGGCGCGAAAGGAAAGAGGTTTGCATTGCCGAATGCGGAAATTATGATTCATCAGCCGGCGGGCGGAGCGCAGGGCCAGGCGACGGAGATTGAGATTACGGCGAGACATATCCTTGCAACAAAGGAAAAAATGGCGAGAATCATGGCGCAGAATACAGGACAGGATTTCGAAGTAGTGATGGCGGATACTGAGAGGGATAACTGGAAGACCGCGGAGGAAGCGCTGAGTTACGGTTTAATCGACAAGATTATCGAGAATCATGCGAGCCTTGAAAAATAGTCAGGAAATGTTTGTGTCTGTACTGCATCCACAAATTTTGAGTGCGCAGAAAACAGCGCAGAAATGAGGAAAGAAATGGCAGGGAAAAATTCCGACGATATCAGATGTTCCTTCTGCAACAAGCCTCAGAGTCAGGTGAAGAAGCTGATTGCGGGGCCGGCGGGAGTATATATCTGTGATGAGTGTATTGATATCTGTGAGGATATTATTGAAGAAGAATATGAAGATGAGCCCATAGAGGACGAACTCGACATCAATTTATTGAAGCCGGTGGAAATTAAGGAATTTTTGGATGATTATGTAATCGGCCAGGAGGAAGCAAAGAAGGTTTTGGCCGTTTCCGTTTATAATCATTACAAGAGGGTTACGGCGCCGAAGGATGACGATGATGTGGAACTTCAGAAGAGCAATATCATTATGATAGGGCCTACCGGTTCCGGAAAGACTTTTCTTGCTCAGACGCTTGCGAAAATTATCAACGTGCCGTTTGCGATTGCCGATGCGACTACGCTGACGGAGGCGGGGTATGTAGGCGAGGACGTTGAAAATATACTTCTGAAGCTGATACAGGCGGCGGATTATGATGTGGAGCGTGCGCAGTACGGAATTGTATATATTGATGAGATTGACAAGATTACGAAGAAGGGTGAAAATGTATCCATTACCAGGGATGTATCCGGTGAGGGTGTGCAGCAGGCACTTTTAAAGATTGTGGAAGGAACCGTAGCCAGTGTACCGCCCCAGGGCGGGAGAAAACATCCCCATCAGGAACTGATTCAGATTGACACGACGAACATTCTGTTTATCTGCGGCGGGGCTTTTGACGGGCTTGAGAAAATTGTGGAATCCCGTTTGGACCGTACTCCTATCGGTTTCAGTACGGAGGTTAAGGCGAAGAGTTCCAAGGAAATCGGAGACTTGCTGAAGGAAGTGACGCCACAGGATTTAGTGAAGTTCGGGTTGATTCCTGAATTTGTAGGGCGTGTTCCGATTACGGTTTCTTTGCAGGGATTGGATAAAGAGGCGTTGATGCGGATTTTAAAAGAGCCTAAGAGCGCCCTTATCAAACAGTATCAGAAATTGTTTCATTTTGACGGCGTGAAGCTTACGTTTGAAGCGGACGCCATCGAGGCGATTGCAGATAAGGCGTTTGAGCGTAAGACGGGTGCGAGGGGACTGCGTTCTATCATGGAGAAAGCCATGATGGATGTGATGTATCGCATTCCCTCCGATGAGTCGATTGTGGAGTGCGTCGTTACGAAAGGCGCGGTAGAGGGAACCAGCGAGCCTTTGGTAATCCGCAGGGAAGCGATGCGTCCCGCGAGGTAAAAACTGAAAATGCGTATGGAATGGAACTGACGAAAACGCCGCCGAAAAGGCGGCGTTTTGTGCATAATGGCAGGTTCAGGGTTCTTTTCCGGTAATTGAATGGATGTCCGCCGGGGCGGACACAGAGGTGTAAGATGGATGATGTAAAAGTGACAAGATATATGCCTACGGTGGCATTACGTGGAATGACTATATTGCCGCAGATGATTATCCACTTTGACTTAAGCAGGGGAAAATCCATTGCGGCAGTGGAACAGGCTATGGTGGAGAGCCAGAGGATTTTTCTGGTGACGCAGAAACAGCAGGAGGAAGACGAACCGGATTATGAGCAGGTATATCATATAGGAACGGTTGCATTGGTAAAACAGGTAATCAAGATGCCGAAGAATATCGTGCGCGTAATGGTGGAAGGCGTTTCCAGGGGAAAGTTGGTTTCTTTTACGGAAAAGGAAGAGTATCTGGAAGGAGAAATCGAAGAACTGGAGGAAGATTTCCGTCTGAGGGGAACGGTAGAGGAAGAGGCGATGGTACGGCAGATGAAGGAGCTGTTTGCCGGTTATGCCTTATTTTACCCGAAAAACGGCGCTGCGTTGGAGCGTCATATTCAGGATATTTATGATTTGGGCCGTCTGCTGGACCAGATAACCATCAATATGCCGCTGCATTTTGAGAGCAAGCAGAATGTGCTCTCCGCCGTTGACCCGGAGGAGCGCTATCAGGTGTTAGCGGATATTCTTTCCCGTGAAATCGAGGTGGCGGGAATCCGCCGGGAACTGTCGGAAAAAATCAAGGGACGGGTGGATAAACATCAGAGAGAATATATGCTTCGGGAGCAGCTGCAGTTTATCCGCGAGGAATTGGGAGAGGATAATTCTTTTTCTGACGCGGAACAGTTTGAAGAAGAGTTAAAAAAGCTGAAAGCGGGAAAAGAGGTAAAGGAAAAGATACAAAAAGAAATTTCCCGTTTTAAAGGGCTGCCGCAGAGTAGTTCGGAAAGTGCGGTGGAGCGGGGGTATATTGAAACGCTGCTGGAACTGCCGTGGGATAAGAAATCCAAGGATAATACGGATATCATAAAAGCTGAGGAAGTGCTGAACCGCGACCATTACGGTTTAAAGCAGGTAAAGGAGAGGGTTTTGGAGGCATTGGCGGTACGGTGCCTGACGAAACAGGGGCAGTCGCCGATTATCTGTCTGGTGGGGCCGCCGGGTACGGGCAAGACTTCCATTGCAAAGAGCGTGGCAGAGGCAATGGACAAGAAGTACGTGCGTATCAGTCTGGGCGGCGTGAGAGACGAAGCAGAGATAAGAGGGCACCGGAAGACTTATGTGGGCGCCATGCCCGGCCGTATCGTGGCAGGTCTGCGGCAGGCGGGTGTGAAGAATCCGCTGATGCTCTTAGATGAAATTGATAAAGTAAGCAGCGATTATAAGGGAGATACTTCTTCCGCACTTTTGGAGGTACTGGACAGCGAGCAGAACAATAAGTTCAGGGACCATTATGTGGAACTTCCGATTGATTTGTCCGAAGTGCTTTTTATTGCTACAGCTAATTCCACGGAGACGATTCCGAGACCGTTATTAGACCGTATGGAGTTAATTGAAGTGACCAGTTATACGGCCAATGAGAAATTCCACATCGCCAAAGAACATCTGGCAGAGAAGCAGTATAAGAAGAACGGGCTGGCGGATGGACAGCTTACAATCAGTGACAGTGCATTAAAGAAAATCATAGAGGCTTATACACGGGAAGCGGGAGTCCGGGAACTGGAGCGTAAAATAGGAAGCGTATGCAGGAAGGCTGCAAAAGAAATCCTGACCGATAAAAAAGAGTATGTGAAAGTAACCGCGTCGAATCTGCAGAAGTATCTTGGAAAAGAGAGATACCGTACGGAAAAGGCCAATGAACGCGACGAGGTCGGAATTGTAAGAGGACTGGCATGGACCAGCGTAGGAGGAGATACACTTCAGGTAGAGGTCAACCGGATGCCGGGGAAGGGAGAAGTGGAACTGACCGGACAGCTGGGCGATGTGATGAAAGAGTCCGCGATTGCGGGTATGAGTTATGTGCGTTCGGTGAGCAGGCAGTATAAGATACCGCAGGAGGTTTTCCGGAAAAATGATTTCCACATCCATATTCCGGAAGGCGCGGTACCGAAAGACGGGCCAAGCGCAGGTATTACGATGGCGACGGCACTGCTTTCCGCAATTACGGAGATTCCGGTGAGAGCCGATGTTGCAATGACAGGTGAGATTACGCTGCGGGGGAGGGTGCTTCCCATCGGCGGACTGAAAGAGAAGATTCTGGCGGCTAAGACGGCAGGTATTAAGACTGTGCTGGTGCCGAAGAAAAATGAAAGGGATATAGAAGAAATATCCGGAGAAATCAAAGCAGGGCTGGCCATTCATTTTGTGGAAACCATGGAAGATGTGCTGGCACATGCATTTACCGAACAGCCGGGAGAAAAAACGGTACCGGATAAGAAAACAGCGCCGGACGAAAAACTGACGGATAAAGCGGAGACAAAGGCTAAAAGCGGTAAGAAAGGGCAGAAGAACAGGAATTAAGTATGGTAATTAAAAGTGTAAATTTGGAGACGGTATGTGGGATTACCAGTAAGCTGCCGGACAATCCCCATATGGAGTTTGCGTTTGCGGGTAAGAGCAACGTAGGAAAATCTTCTTTGATAAACGGTCTGATGAACCGGAAGTCTTTGGCGCGGACCAGCGCCCAGCCGGGGAAGACTCAGACAATCAACTACTATAATATCAATAATGAGCTTTATTTTGTGGATTTGCCGGGATACGGTTATGCCACTGCGAATGAAGCGGTCAAAGCGCAGTGGGGGAAGATGATAGAGAAATATCTCCATACAAGCAGGCAGCTTCGGGCGGTGTTCCTGTTGGTGGATATACGGCATGAGCCTTCGGCGAATGACCGGATGATGTACGACTGGATATGGAAACAGGGCTTTTCCCCGATTATCATTGCAACTAAATCGGATAAAATCAAAAGGAGCCAGATGCAGAAACATATCCAGATGATAAAGACCGGGCTTCATGCAAGACCCGATGTGGCAGTTTTTCCGTATTCTGCACTGAGCAAGCAGGGCAGAGAGGAAATCTATGCGCTGCTGGATGAGTATTTGGAGTCCGGAGCAGAAAAGGAATAAAATAAGGAATAAAAAAGGAATAAAAAAGGAATAAAAAAGGACAGACATCCTGCTTACCGGCAGGGAGAGTTCGACCGCAGGGGAGCGATAGGAAGGGAATCGGAGGTGTTCTTTGTGAAACCGTCATCAAGGACTTATTTAAAGGTCATCATGAACCTGGGAATTGCAGTGGTGATTCTGCTGCTTTTCCTGTTGCTGCTGCCAAGGGTTCTGGTATTTTTCATGCCTTTTGTCATTGGCTGGATTATTGCGATGATTGCTAATCCGCTTGTGCACTTTTTTGAAGAAAAGTTAAAAATCAGAAGGAAGGCGGGAACGGCATTTGTCATCATAGCAGTTATTGCGCTTGTGGTGCTGGCAGGATATCTCATTGGCTCCAAGGTAGTACAGGAAGCGGTAGGTCTGGTGAATGGACTGCCGGAAATGTGGAACAGCGCGGAAGAAGATTTCCGTACGATAGGAAAGAATCTGGATGTACTGTACAGCCGTTTTCCGGAAGATATACGGAATACGATAGCGGATATCGGCAATCAGATGGAGGGATTTGTAGGGGAACTGGTAGGGCAGGCAGGAACGCCTACCATAGAGGCCGTAGGGAATTTTGCAAAGAATCTGCCTACGGTTATTATAGGTATTATCATGTGCCTGCTGTCCGCTTATTTTTTCGTGGCGGAGCGGGAGTATATGTCAGTGAAAGTGAAAGGACATATGCCAAAAGCGGTTATTTACCGGTGGGATATGATGTCGAGGAGTCTGAAGCGTGCCGTAGGAGGTTACTTCAAGGCACAGCTGAAAATAGAAATATGGATGTATATTCTGCTGGTAATCGGATTTACCGTATTGAAGGTAAATTATGCGCTGCTGATTGCATTGGGAATTGCAGTACTGGATTTTCTGCCTGTTTTCGGGACAGGAACCGTGCTGCTTCCCTGGGCGGTCATTAAAATTCTCAGTTCGGATTATAAGATGGCGGTGGGGCTGCTGATTATATGGTGCGGCGGACAGCTGGCACGTCAGATTATCCAGCCTAAGATTGTGGGGGATTCCATCGGTATGCCGCCGATTCCGACTTTGTTTTTGTTATTCATCGGTTATAAAACGGCCGGTGTGTTCGGAATGATTATAGCGGTGCCGATAGGAATTATTATTGTGAATATGTATCAGGAGGGTGTGTTTGATACAACGATTAACAGTTTCAGGATATTGCTTGCCGGCATTAATAATTTCAGGCGGCTGGAGGAAGAAGATATGGCAGGCGTGGAAGTATATGAACGGCGGCGGGATAAGGAACATGGGACGGATAAGAAATAGTCCGCATTCTGTACGGACGCAGGTATGGAGTGCAGATACGGAGTGCGGGTATGGCATACATGACAGGTGAGGAAAGAAGGCTTGTATAAAATGAAGGTTACGGTATATAGCTGCAGGGAGTTTGATGAAAAGGAGCTGTTTGTAAAGTATGGGGAGGAGCTGGGGTTAGAACTGACGCTTTGTCCGGACGCACCGGATGCGGGAAATCTTGCCCTGGCAAGAGGGAGTGAGTGTGTGGATATTCTTACTTCCAGGATGACAAGGGAGCTGTTGGAAGGTTTAAGGGAGAACGGGGTGCGCTATCTGGTGACACGGACGATTGGGTATGACCATATTGATATGGAAGCGGCAAAGGAATTGGGCATTACGGTGGCAAATGCGCCTTACGGACCTCACGGGGTGGCGGATTATGCAGTGATGATGATTCTTATGTCCATTCGTAAGATGAAGCGGATTATCGAGCGGACGAATATCCAGGATTATTCTCTGAAGGGGATTCAGGGCAGGGAATTAAAAGATTTGACCGTAGGAGTAATCGGCACGGGACGGATTGGGGAGACGGTAATTCAGAATTTGTCCGGTTTTGGCTGCGGGCTGATTGCCTATGATATTTTTGAAAAAGAAGAAGTAAGGAAGTATGCGGAGTATGTGTCGTTGGAGGAAATGTGGAAGCGGGCGGATGTGATTACCCTTCATGCACCGCTGACCAGTGACAATCATCATATGATAGGGGAAGACAGTATTGCACAGATGAAAGACGGCGTGGTGATTGTCAATACGGCAAGGGGCGGTTTGATTGACTCGCAGGCACTGATTGCCGGAATTGAATCGGGAAAAATCGGCGCCGCCGGGCTGGATGTGGTGGAAAATGAATTCGGGCTTTATTATTACGACCGGAAATCGGACGTGCTGGACAACCGGGAACTGGCGATTCTGCGCGGTTTTCCCAATGTGACGGTAACGCACCATATGGCATTTTACACGGATGACTGTGTGGAGACGGTAGTCCGCGATTCCCTGACGGGGTGCAGACTTTTCCTGGAGGGAAAAGAAAATCCGTGGAGGGTTGCATAATTGCGGAATATAAAAGTAATACTTCAATATGAAGGGACAAGATATCAGGGCTGGCAGAAGCAGGACAGTACAGGCAATACCATTCAGGGGAAACTGGAGGCGCTGTTATCAAAGATGTGCGGGAAAAAGGTGGAAGTGGACGGTTCCGGAAGGACGGATGCCGGAGTTCATGCTTTGGGGCAGGTGGCGAATTTTCACATTGAGACGGAGAAAACGCCAGAGGAAATCATGGATTACATGAATGGTTATCTGCCGGAGGATATTGCGGTCATTCAGGCAGAGGAAGTGCCGGAGCGTTTTCACAGCCGTTTGAATGCCAAAGGCAAAACTTACTGTTACCGGGTGTTAAACAGTGATGTTCCACATATATTTGATAGAAGGTATGTGTATGCAGTGCCGGATGAGCTGGACATGGCTGCCATGCGCCGTGCAGCGGACGCTCTGTGCGGGACTCACGATTACAGGGCGTTTACATCCAATAAAAGGAGTAAGAAATCCACGGTACGGACGGTGGATTCTATTGATATAGCAAGAATCGGTGACGAGATACGCTTTACTTTTAAGGGGAATGGGTTTTTGTATCATATGGTACGCATTATGACGGGAACCCTGCTGGAAGTGGGGATGCATAAGAGGGATGCGGAGCAGATGGAGTGGCTGTTAAAAGAGGGAGTCAGAGAAGATGCGGGGTTTCTGGCGCCTGCTTTGGGATTGACGTTAGTGGAGGTTCGTTATCAGTGAATAAGTCAAAACGCATGAAAGTTGTGTTTTTTATATATATAGCAGTTGTCATAAAGGTGATTATTTTCAAATATCCGTGGGAAGACCTGCGCGCCATTGTGAACAGCTGGGAAAAAGATGTGATTCTGGAGGGGTTGGATACTGCAAATTTTACGTTGTTTAAGACGATAAAGATGTATATTGATTATTCTTATATGCTGAACAGTTTTGAAAATCTGGTGGGGAATGTAGTGGTGTTCATTCCCTTTGGGTTTCTGCTGCCTTATATACAGCCTAAGAGCCGGAATTTTTTTATATTGCTGCTCAATGCATTTCTTTTTGTGCTTGGAATCGAGGTATTTCAGCTGTTCAGCGCATTCGGGGCGTTTGATGTGGATGATATTTTGCTGAACTGTGTGGGTGCAGTGATGGGATGGGTGGCTTATGTGGAGTGGGAGGCTGTAAAGAAGAAACGGCTTGTGAAAAGCAGGCAGTGTTTGTGAGGTAAAATCTTTCCCTGCCGCGTAATCTGTACAGCAATTTGCAATTTTATAGAAAAGCAAATTTGATAGAAAAGCAAATTTTATACGGAGGATGTTTTCTTCGCCTGTCCCGGTGTCATGCCGGTGTGTTTTTTGAATACTTTTGAAAAATAGTAGATATCATGAAATCCTGTCTGTTGTGCGACTTCTTCTATCGTGTAAAAATTTGTTTCAAGAAGTTGTTTCGCCCTTGCAATGCGTATGGCGTTCAGATAGGAAAAGATGGTTTTGCCTGTCCATTTCCGGAACTGGCGGTTCAGGTAATCAAAATGGTAATGGAAGTGTTCCTGAAGGAGTTCGCCGGAGATGGGTTCCGCATAATTTTGGTTCAGGTATGTGATTAATTCGGGGATGGTCTGTCTTGCTTTGCTGCTGAGGGGAATTTCCCTGCTGCGCATCCCTCTGGCATAATCGGCGGATACCGTAACCGCCAGTTCCTGTAACCTGCATGATGCCAGCCAGCGGTTGTGACAGTCCATTCCGTGAAAGGCGCTGACAATCTGCTCTGCAATTTCCCTTGTCTGAAGGATTCCCTGTCCGGTTTCCATCGTATGATGTTTGGGAAATGGGAGTTTTTGTCTGGCTATTGTTTTTGAGTCTTTTTTAATCTCTGTTTCTATTTCTGTTTCTGCTTCTGCCTCTGTTTCTGATTCCAATTGTCTGGATAAAGTTCCGCTTTCGGCCGGTTTCAGATTTTCCCATGAAAAGTGTACATAGAAAAAACGGCATAACGAGGTTTCCAGTCCGCGATGCTCCATGGACGGCTCTAACAGAATGATGTCGTTTTCTTTTAAATGATATTCTTTCCTGCCTTCTGCGAGGAACATCTCGCCGGACAGGATGTAATAGAGGATGTATTCGTGATACTGCCGCCGGAAATGGATGTAAGGCGGTTTGACAGATGCGAAGTCTGCGGCTGAAATTTGCGGCATTTTCAAGTTTTCCATGATAAATCCGGTAGTTTCTGACATGTGTTATCTCCTTATTTTATTCTCGCGGTGTCTTTCATTATAACAGATTTTCCGGTAGGTGAAAAGATTTAGAAAGTCGCTAAAATACAAAAACAGGTCTGTATTTTTTATTGTATGGAGCGGAGGATACGGTACAATAGGAAATGTAACAGGCAGATGGGGATGGAGAAGAAAATGAAGGATATGACACAGGGGGCACCGGCAAAACTGATTCTTGGTTTTGCAATACCGATGCTGATTGGAAACTTGTTTCAGCAGATTTATAATGTGGCGGATACAATGATTGTAGGGAGATATCTGGGGGAGGAAGCGCTGGCGGGAGTCGGGAGTACCGGAACGCTTACGGCCTTCTTACTTGCGCTGGTGATGGGGCTGTGCAACGGCGCAGGGCTTATCGTGGCACAGTGTTTCGGCTGTAAGGATTCGGAACAAATGAAAAAGACGGTGATTTCTCTTATATGGGTAGCGGGAATCATGACAGTGTGCGTGTCGCTGTCCGGTGTTTTTGCATCCCGGTTTTTCCTTACGCTTTTGAATGTGCCGGAGAATGTCATCGGCTATTCCGCAGAGTATCTGCGTATTGTATATAGCCTTGTGTTTGGAAGCGTTGCTTATAATGGAGCTGCCGCCATCCTGCGCAGTACCGGGGATTCCCGTACGCCGCTTCTGGCGCTGATTGCTTCTTCCCTGTTAAATGTGGGATTGGATTTATTTTTCATAACCGTTTGCGGAATGGGTGTACCGGGTGCTGCATATGCCACTGTTTTATCACAGATTTTGTCAGCGGTTATCTGTATTGCCTACCTTGTGAAAAAACGCCGTCTGCTGAGATTGTCGGGAATGGGAATGAAACCGGAACGGCATTTTGTACTGCTGATTATTAAGACGGGGTTCCCTGCGGCTTTTCAGTCATGCATGATTTCCCTCGGGGGCATGAGCGTCCAGCGGCTGATTAATTCTTACGGGGCATCCGTCATGGCGGCATATGTGGCGGCAAACCGTATTGACAGTATGGCAATACAGATTATCGTTTCCATTGGAACGGCGTTGTCCGTATTTACCGGACAGAATATGGGAAAAAATGATTTCAGGCGTATTCATGAGGGGCTTAGGAAAACGCTTGGAATGATGGTGGCGGCGAGCAGTTTTGTTGCGGTTTTTGTCTTTCTGTTCCGCCGCAGGCTGATGGGGATTTTCCTGGACCCTGCCGTGTCAGGGGAAGCGATAGAAATAGGGGCAGTTTATCTGTCCATTATCGGTGTGGCGTATCTGATTGCCGGGATTATGCAGAGCTATCAGAACGTAATCCGTGGTTCCGGCGATATCAATACGTGTATGGTGGCAGGGCTGACCGAGCTTGCCGGACGCATTGCGTTTGCTTATCTGCTTTCTTTTTGCATAGGCGTGACGGGCATATGGATTGCCACACCCCTGTCATGGGGCTGCGGCTGTGTGATTCCTGTCATCCGTTATTATGGGGGAAAGTGGAAGACGAAAAAGCTGATATGAGTGGAAAGGTCTGGAGCGTGTTTGAAAATTGCTTTCTGCAGTCTTCAAACACGCTCTAAGTCTGCAAAATCAATGGAAAAATCTTCATAAATGCCGGCTTTGACTTTTTGCCGGAACGTATAGGTTTCCACCCGGAAGCGTTCCTGTTCCAGACAGTATACAAAGGTACTTTCCCTGTCGGGGTCGACAATCCAGTATTCCTTTACTCCGGCATCGGCGTACAGGTTCAGCTTCCGGATATAGTCGTGGCCGGAGCTGCCGGGAGAAACAATTTTAAAATCCTCCCCATATGATGCAATTTTGATGCAAGTCTGTTTTATAATTTATGATAAGAAAGATTCCAAAATAAAAATAACAATACCGAAGTGAAAACCTTTCTTCAGGAGGTATATGAGCCGGATGAAATAAACCAAAGACAAGGGAGAAAGCAGGAGGATAAGGATGAAAAAAGCATACAAAACGGCAGGAAAATGGAGATTTTGCATGGCGGCGATGCTGAGTATTCTGGTTTTTGCCGGCTGCGGCAGTAAGGCGGCGGAAACCGGAGGCATCGGAGCAAACGCCGGAAAGCAGGCAGAAAACCGTACGGAGAGTCAGACAGGGGAAGCGGTTGAAGAAAGCACCAAAAAACAGGCAGGGGAACAGGGCAGAGAAAGCGGACAGGAGCAGGCTGGAGAAAAGACGGAAGAAACCACAGGAGACGGGCGGCAGGGGAAAGAGGCCGCAGCATTGCCAGAAGCAGAGGGAACGGCCGCAGATTTAGGAGCGGAACCGAAGAACCTGTTTGCCTATGAAAGAAAATCCGGTGAAGACGGGGAGTATCTGGTGATTACCGGATTGTCAAAGGAGTGGGAGGAATATTTAGCCGGATATGAGAAAGCAGCGCCTAAAGAAGAGGAAGTCAGTCTTGCCGTCTGCATTCCGGAGAAAATTTCGGGAATTACGGTAAAGGAAATCGGAGAAGGCGCTTTTGCCGGAAAAAAGATAGATACGTTGGAACTGCCGGAAACGATAGAGGTGATTTCGGACAAAGCGTTTCAGGATACAGGGTGCAGTTTTTCGGATGATTATAAGGGAATCCAGTGTTTTCCGGAAAATCTGAAGGAAATCGGAGCAGGCGCCTTTGAGAACTGTAATTTTGTAAAAGCCGAGTTTCCGGATTATCCGGTGCATGTGAAAGAGCGCGCCTTTGCAGGAAACAGAAAGCTGTGGGCGCTTTTTGCAAAGGATGTGGGAACCGTATTGGAAGACGGCGCATTGGAAGGATGCAGGGAGTCCTTTCTTTTATGCTATGGAGTGAATCCGCAGGGAAAGGAAAATCTGGTGCGCGGATATGCACAGGAAAACGGAATGGATTCCATGGAAATCATTTTATCCAAAGAGCCGGTTGTCCGCTATCCGGCAGAGCCGCTTATTTTACAGCCGGAGGTAAGGAATTTCTTTTACGGGGATTATTATGACGGAGGAACGGATATTTATCAGGCGCTTTATGAGGAAAATTGGTGCTCGTTCGAGGAAGATGAACAGGCGCCTAATTTCGGATACAGCGACTGGCAGTGGCCCGGCTGTTCGTCATGGTGTGCCGTGATTGACTTTGAACAGGAAGCGGAAGCGTCCTCGGAACTGGAATCCTTTACCGGGAGGTATGCGGCGGGGAACGTACTGCGTCAGGACCGGTACGGGGCCTGGGCGGAAGGTGCGGAAGGGACGGGGATTGGTGAAAGCATCACTTACCGGCAGAGCTGTACGTATCCGACTAATAATAAATGGGAGGTTCTGCGCTGGGATTTCAGGGAGCCGGAGACAAAGCAGTGTGACGGTTTCATGCGTTACTCGGAAATCTGCATTGTGAACGGTTATGCAAAAGACCAAAAGACCTGGGAGGAAAACGGGAGGGTGAAGAAGCTTCTGATGTATGTGGAGGGAAAACCCTATGCTTATCTGGAATTAGAGGATACCATTCTGCCCCAGTATTTTCAGCTGCCGGAGGATGATATCAAGGTGCTGAACGGCGGAATGACAGAGTTCCGTTTTGAAATAGAGGATGTTTATGCGGGGACTGTTTATGAGGACACCTGCCTGACGGGAATCGTCATGGAGTTTACGGGGCGGCACTCGCACTGAAGGTATGAAGAAACGGACTGTTTTTTTCGCGGGACTGCAACTTTTTTTGCATCTGGTGCGTCTAATATAAGAGAAGGCGCAGAACCGTAAAAAAACTTTTTGGTAAAAATAAGAGAAAAATAATAAAATTTTTTGCAGTATTTTTGTTTTGTATGGGATATTACTATATGAAAGGGCAGAACAGGACGGGATATCCGCCTGTCGTGTCCCCATAAAACAGCAGGAACAGAGACCGGATGAAAAATGGAGCGGTGAAAATTGGGAATTTGACATGAAAAAGTAGAAGATAGAATACAGAAAACAGGAAACAGTACATATGGAAAAAAAGAGCAGAGGGGCGCAGGAGACTGTTTCTAAGTTCAGTGACATGGATTGGTTACAGCAGAAAATTGACAGATACAGCGATATGCTGTACCGGATAGCTTTTTTGCAGCTTAGGAACAGCCAGGACGCAGAGGATGTAGTACAGGAAACATTTTATCAGTTTATTAAAGGCAGAAAAGAATTTGAAACGGCAGAACATGAGAAGGCATGGCTGATAAAGGTAACGCTGAACGGATGCCGGAAAGTATGGCGCTCCGCATGGTACCGGCACAGGGAAACCCTGCCGGAGCAGGAACTGCCGCAGGCCGGGGAGACTGAGGCAGGAAGCAGTATGGAGAGCGCCGTTTTGCAGAAGGAACGAAGACGTGAAATCATGGAGACGGTGATGAAGCTGCCGCGGAAATACCGTGAGGTCATCCATCTGTTTTATTATCAGCAGATGAGTATTAAGGAAATTGCGCTTGTTACGGGCAGGAAGGAGTCCACGGTAACGTCCCAGCTTACAAGGGGACGGGATATGCTTAGAAAAAATCTGAAGGAGGAGTATCTGTATGAATGATTTTAAAAGTGAATACCGGTCAGCCGTACAGGATATGAACATGCCTGGCATGAAAGAAATTCATATTGATGCTTTTTCCGTATTGGATAAAGGCAGGCACAGGCGGCATGTGGTAAAAAGGGTGCAGCGCGTAACCGCCATGACTTTTTCAGCAGCGTGCGTCATTTTTCTTTGCGGGTTCGGTACAGTGAAGGCTGCGGAATATATCGGAAACGTGATAAAAGTAAGCGAATGGGGATTTGAATCAGGCGATTCCGTTACCATGGCAAGAAATGATGCCGGAGCCGGTCAGCCCTATGTGCTGGAAGATGAGATAGGGATTGTTGCCTCAGGCGGTCAGGAAGCCATGCCGGAGCTGGTGGCAGGGTCTGCCGTAACCGCAGGAGATATGGAGATATCGGACGGCGAAGAGGGAACTGCCGCCAGAGGGGCGCCGGATATGCAGGCTGTTTCGGAGGAAAACCGGAAAATGTCCGGTATGGAGGATGCTTTGGCATTGGAGGCGGAGGCTGTGCCGGAATTACAGTCGGCAGATATAATGGCAACGGAAGATATAATAGAAACGGAAGCGATGGCAGAAACGGAAGCTGTGGCAGAAACGGAAGAAGCAGGTCTGGTGGAGGAAATCCCGGTGAAAAATTATGCATCCTGGGAAGAATGTATGGAAAATGAAGATTTTATTTTCCCACAGCCGTCTGTAAGTATAGGGCAGCATGTAGAATCCACGGATATTATGGTCTGCGGGAACTGGGTCATGGTGCGTTATGATGTGGATGAAAAAGTGCTCTGGCTGGAGCGTACCGACTATGCGGATACGCAGGGACATGCATCGTCCAAGGTATTTCCCGGAGGTATATGCAATGAAAGGAGCTATACCACACCGCAGGGCTACACCTATACCCTGATTGATTCCGTAAAGGCAGCGGAAGATGAGCCGCTGCAGATTCACGCGGCAGTGAGCGTAGGGCATTATGAGGCGTTTATTGACTTCATGGGTTATACGGAAGAGGAAGCAAAGAAGATTATTGACAGCATTGATTTGAGTGTATATGAGTAGGGAGAAAAAACGGCGGAAGTACCGCCGGAGGGTTTTTATGCACAAGGGCACCCATAGGAAATTTGTCAGCAGGGCTGACGGGCGCCCGGTGCAGGAGTAGGGAGAAAAGCGTCCCTGCCTGATTTGAGAGGAGGAAGCCAAAATGAAAAATGTATTGATTTACAACCAAAACGAAACAAATATGGAAGTGCTCAAGATTTTTCTTGCACAGGAAGGCTATCAGGTTCTGGTGGCGAAAGAACTGAAGGATGTGGTGGCGAGGGTCAGGGAAAAGGATATCCATCTGGTAGTGATGGATGTTGATTTTCCGAAAAATGACGGAGTGGAACAGCTGAAGGCGATACGGAGCGCAGATAAGATGCCAATTATCGTGCTGTCGGCAAACGATACGGAGCAGATGAAGATAGCGGCGCTCAATGCGGGCGCGGATGATTATGTCATCAATCCATATCATCCGTTGGAGTTCATGGCGAGAATCAATTCCCAGTTTAAGCGGTATACGCAGCTTGCCAATATGTGTGAGAATATCAACCGCATTTACCGCGTGGACGAACTGGTTATCGATGATGTATTGCGGAAAGTAACGGTAGCAGGCAAGGAAGTCAGCCTGACGCCGATTGAATATAAAATTCTGAGGCTGTTAGTCAAAGAACGCGGAAAAGTTCTTTCAATCGGACAGATTTATGAATCCATTTGGAATATGCGGGCAATCGGTGCAGATAATACCATTGCGGTACATATCAGGCATATCAGGGAAAAAATCGAACGGAATCCGAAAGAGCCGCACTATCTGAAAGTTGTATGGGGGACCGGTTATAAAGTTGGATAAAAGCCGGATAAAAGGAGAAAAAATAAAAAGGGTTCTTTTTAAGACAGGATATCTTAAGAAGAACCTTTTTACTGTTTCATTTTACACAATACGTACCCTACCTTAATCCATGGCTCCATTTCCTGCGGGCTGCTGTTGTTTACATAAAAAGGCTTTCCAAAACCGTTAATCGGTTCCAGTACGCATGGTTCCGCCTGATGGAATTTACGGATATAGGCACGGCCGTCTTCTTTGTTGATGAAAACTCCCGTGTCCCCGTCGCGGATGGGATTTCGGGAGACGAGGATGATATCACCCTTGTTATAGACAGGATGAAGATGGCTGGATGTAATCTTAATCCCGAAATGCAGGTCGCTGCCAAATCTTCTCCGGTAAATAGAGGCATTGACCTTTATGATGTCGGCGGAATCATAAATCATCCCGTCCTGCATGTTTCCGGTAGGAACCAAAACGGAGATATAATCATCTGGTACTTCCTGATGTACTAAAAAGTCGTATTCTATGTTTATGACTGCGGAAACAAAACGGAGCTGGCTTTCGGTCAGGTATTTCAGTTTTGAGATGGCTTCCGCCGCATGGACGGGATGGTCAATCATTTCAAAAAGCCATTTCCCGCAGAGCTGATACATCAGGAAAGCAGTATAGGAATCAATTTTGGTAGTTTCACCGGAAATCATTTTCTTATAGCCGGAAAGGGACATCTCCAGTTTTCTGGCCATTTCGGCCTGTGTGAGACCAAGCTGTATCCGTTCCCGCTCCACATTTAATGAAAAATTTTTTGCTAATTCCTGCTTTGTCAATTAAACCACCCCGCAATCTGAAAAACTGGCTACTTTACGGTACCTTTTGGCTGCCACCCCTTTCCCGATTTTAACATATCAGTACCGCAAAGTGCGGATATGATATCGTATAATGAATTTAGTGAAAGAATATGTATCGGGAGGAAAGTGACGGAATAAATAGTTAGTGATAAGAATATTATATGACAGATTCTGCAATTTTACAACAATTTTAATGTGATTCATATAATAAATGTCAACAATTACTGATTGAATGTTGACAATGAATTGTGAAAATATGTAGTTTGCCGTAGACATATTATCTTCAGTGTGTGCACTCATTGTCTGCAACATCTGAGGGGATGTATTTTATGAAAACTGATATGGCGGGTATCGGATATCTGCTGTAATTGTATAAGTTCTACAATCGCAATGAGGCGACCGGACGGACTGTGGATAGGTGGCTGCGTCATTACATATTTATATAATTGGAATGGATAATATCAGAAGGAGCATGTAACCATTGCATTAGGATAATGCAATGGTTACATGTTTTCTTCTTTTTTTGTCCGGAGAGGGATAATTCATTCCTGGTTTCATATTGCGGAACGGGAAAAATGATTGACAGGACTAACGGTGTTAGTATAAAATGAACAGTGTTAGTTACAGAGGTATAAAGTTACGTTTTTAACAGGAGTGGAGATTTTTATGGCGCAGAAGGGGCTGAGCAGTGCACATATTATGGAGGAAGCGGTAAGGCTGGTGGAGGAGAGAGGATATGATAACTTCTCTCTGAGGGAACTGGCAGCCAGGCTGGATGTCCGGCCGGCATCACTCTATAACCATATTGACGGCATCGGTGAAATTAATAAGGCGGTGGCCATGAAAGCGGCAGATATGCTGAACCGGACTCTGACTGAAGCGGTCGGAGAGCGGGAAGGCGACGAGGCATTCCTGGATGCGGCGAGGGCATACCGCAGCTTTGCGGACGGAAATCCGGAGATTTATAAGGCGTTAATCCGTATGCCGGCTTCGGAGAATGAGGATATCCGCCGGGCGGCTTTTGCAAGTTTTGAGCCGCTGCGGGCCGTGATTAAGAGTTATGGGGCGGCGGAAAGGGACATGATACATTTTTCAAGGGCGCTGCGTTCTGCCATGCACGGTTTCGTGGAGCTGACTTCCAACGGTTTCATGCAAAGGGATACCGTATCGAGGGAGGAAACGTATGAGGTGCTGATTCACGGTTATCTGAATGTTTTGAAAGGAATTTCGGGAAAATGAAAAAATACAAACCTTATGTGAAAAAATACTGGTACTGTTTTATTCTGGGGCCGTTTTTTATGGTGCTGGAGGCATGTGGAGAGTTTATCCTGCCTTACATAAATGCCAATATCATTAATATCGGTGCGGCGAACAGGGATATTCCCTATATCATAAAAAACGGGCTGCTGATGCTGCTGATTGCAGGCGGAATGCTGCTGACCGGGGTGCTGGGCGCTTTTTTTGCCATACGCGGTTCGGCAAGGCTGTCGGCGGGGGTGCGTCTGGATACGTTTGCGAAGATACAGACGTTTTCTTTTTCCAATATTGATGATTTTTCCACAGGGTCGCTGATTACACGGATTACGAATGATGTCACACAGATACAGAACTTTGCCCAGACACTTTTAAGGGGAATGTTCCGGAGTCCGGTGATGATTATCGGCGCCCTTGTGATGTCTTTTTATCTGAATCCCTCTTTGGCAGCGGTGATTCTTATTGTGGTGCCATTATTGGCACTGGCGATTGCGGGAATCATTTTGACCGCTTCTCCGCGGTACGGGCAGATGCAGAAGGCGTTGGACCGGTTAAACAATGGGATTGGGGAAACGGTGACCAATGAGCGTGTCATCAAATCCTTTGTGCGGGAGGAATATGAAAAGAAGAAGTTCGCAGAAGTGAATGAGAAGCTGGTCGAAAAAAGTACTGCGGCGTTGAAAATGATGCTGCTGATACAGCCTGTTTCCGCATTGGTGATGAATGTGACTACCCTGGCGGTCGTATGGATTGCCGGAGGACAGATTATGGCGGGAAGCATGGAGCTGGGAACGCTGTCTTCTTTTATCATCTATCTGACACAGGTGCTGACCGCATTGAATTTCCTTGCCAATATTGTGCTGCAGGGGACGAGGGCGGCAGCGTCCGACCGGCGTATTTCGGAGGTGCTGAATACGGAAGCGGACATAAACGATAAGGGAGCACGTTTTGCAGACCGCGGAGTGGAGAGGGGAAGTATTGAACTGCGCAACGTTTCTTTCCGTTATTTTAAGAAAAATAAAGAGAAGGTACTGGACAGTGTCAGCCTGACCATAGAAGCAGGGGAACTGGTGGGAATCATCGGCTCTACCGGAAGCGGCAAGACGACGCTGGTATCCATGATTCCGCGTCTGTATGATGCGGATGAGGGAGAGGTGCTGGTGGACGGCATGAATGTGAAGGATATGTCCCTGCGCGGGCTGCGGGAAGGCGTTGCCATGGTGCTGCAGAAAAACACTCTCTTTTCGGGAACCATAGCGGAAAATTTACGCTGGGGAGATGAAAATGCCGGGGATGAGGAGATAAGGGAGGCAGCGGCAATTGCCATGGCGGACGGTTTTATCCAATCTTTTCCGGAAGGTTATGAAACGGAGCTGGGGCAGGGCGGAGTGAACCTTTCCGGCGGACAGAAACAGAGAATCTGTATTGCCCGCGCTTTGTTAAAGCGTCCGAAAATCCTGATACTGGACGATTCCACCAGTGCGGTGGACACGGCTACCGATGCTTCCATCCGTCGGGCTTTCCGGGAGAAGCTGCCAAAGATGACGAAGATTATCATTGCACAGCGCATTAATTCGGTGATGGATGCGGACAAAATTATTGTGCTGGACGAGGGACGCGTAGCGGGCTGCGGAAGCCATGGGGAACTGATGGAATCCTGTGAGGCATACCGGGAGATTTACCATTCGCAGAAGGACGGACAGGAGGTGTAAGCGGAATGGAACAGGACAGGCAGGAACGGTTAGTGAAGAAATATGGTTCGTCCGGGGCAGGGGAAAGTACGAAGAAGGAACTGAATATTCCGGGCAGGGGGAACAGAGGACGTGCCATGGGGGTAAGCGGGAAGCCGAAGAATCTGAAAAGAACGGTATTCCGGCTGATGAAATATCTGTCCCATGAAAGGGGAATGCTGGCGGCAGCGATTGGGTGCTGTGTGGTATGCACGCTGACCACACTGGCGGCGTCCTATATGCTGCGTCCGGCAATGAATCGTTTTTTATATTACGATGGCGGGGAGAAGGCTCTGACGGCAAGGATGGAAGGTCTTGCTCACTGGCTGGGTATTATGGCTGTGGTGTATGCATGTTCCGTCGTGACCCAGTGGCTGCAGCAGCGGCTGATGCTGACGGTTTCGCAACGTTCGCTGAAGCGGATGCGCAGTGAACTGTATGACCATTTACAGTCCCTGCCTATCCGCTATTTCGATACGCACGCATCGGGAGATGTGATGAGCCGCTTTACCAATGATATCGATACGATTGGGGAAATGCTGAATACAACGCTGATACAGATTGTATCCGGAACCATTACCGTGGCGGGAACAGTGTTTCTGATGCTCTATACCAATGTGCTGCTTGGCGCCATTACTTTAATCATGACACCGGTACTGACGCTGGTCAGCCGCTGGATTATCAGGAAGGGGCAGGGGGCTTACCGGGAGCAGCAGAAAAATCTTGGTATGCTCAATGGCTTTGCACAGGAGCTGATATCGGGACAGCGGGTGGTGAAAGTATTCGGCAGGGAGGAGATTGCCTGTGATGAATTTGAATTTCTGAATGACAGGCTGTGTGAGGCGCAGATGAAAGCACAGTTCCGTGCGGGTATCATGGGTCCTGTGACCCATCAGCTCTGTAATCTGTCGTTTGCACTGACTGCCTGCGTGGGAGGAATCCTGGTTGTGACGAGGGGGTTTGATATCGGCGGACTGACCATATCGGTAGATTATACCAGGCGCTTTAACCGTCCTATTAACGAGATTTCCATGCAGATGAATACCGTGTTCGCGGCGCTGGCAGGAGCGGAGCGGGTGTTTGAAGTATTGGATGAAGTGCCGGAAGCGGAGAGCCATACGGTAGAAAGGGGAGAAGCGGGAACAGCAGGATTAAAAACGGTGCGGGCAAAAACGGAGGAATTAGGAGCGGCGGAATTAAAAGCGCTCAGGGGGCATGTAGTATTAGAGCATGTGAACTTTGGCTATGTACCGGAGGTGACGGTTCTCCATGACATTTCTCTCTATGCCAGACCGGGGCAGAAAATTGCGTTTGTGGGTTCCACGGGAGCGGGGAAAACGACGGTGACGAACCTGCTTTCCCGTTTTTATGATATCAGGGAAGGGAAGATTACTATTGACGGAGTGGAGCTGGAGCGGATTAACCGACAGTTTCTACGGCAGAATATTGCCATGGTATTGCAGGATACCCATTTATTTACGGGGACGGTACGGGAAAATATCCGTTACGGACGTCTGGATGCATCCGACCTGGAGGTGGAACAGGCGGCGCGTGCCGCTTCCGCGCATTCTTTTATTCTACAGTTGGAAAACGGATATGATACGGTGCTGGAACATGACGGCGCGAATCTGTCCCAGGGGCAGCGGCAGCTTCTGAATATCGCCCGCGCTGCCATAAGCCGTGCACCGATTCTGATACTGGATGAAGCTACCAGTTCGGTGGATACGAGGACGGAGCGGCATATTGAGGAGGGGATGGATGCGCTGATGGAAGACCGGACCACCTTTGTCATCGCCCACAGACTGTCTACGGTGCGGAAAGCGGATGCAATCATGGTATTGGAGAGGGGAAGGATTGTGGAAAGGGGAACCCATGAGGAACTGCTGGCTTTTGGAGGCAGGTATGCGGATTTGTATCATGAAATTGCGGAGCTGGACTAATGCGTGTTTGCCGGAAAAATTTTAAAAAAGTTGAAGATTATCCATTTGCATCTGCGTTATAGTAAATGTAGAAAGAAAAAGAAAGGGGTGGGGGTGTTTCTCATATGAATGCAGTGCAAAATAGAAAAGAAACAAAGGAAGAGCGGCTGTCAGCAATGATTGACACCTGGCAGAACCTTATCTTTTCCGTATGCTACAAAGTGGTCGGCGATTATTTTGCTGCGGAAGACCTGACACAGGAGACTTTTTTATCCGCTTATAAAAATCTGGATACCTTCGAAGGAACGAATGAAAAAGCATGGCTGTGCCGGATTGCAACCAATAAAGGGATTGATTACCTGCGGAGCGCTGGCAGGAGGGCAGTGCCTACGGAAGATGTTTTTTTCGAGCAGCAGAAGGAACAGAGGGGTTCGCCGGAAGAAATTTGTCTGGAAGAAGAAGTAAGAGAACGGCTGCTTGGCTATTGCAGCCAGTTAAGACCTCCTTATAATGAAATTGCTAAGGCTGTTTATTATGAGGAAAAGAAAGCGGATGAAATCGCAAAGGAGCGCGGAGAGAATGTGAAAACCGTGCAGACGCAGATTTACAGGGCAAGGGACATGCTGAGGAAACTGTATGGAAAGGAGAGGAGCGCATGAGAGAAGAAGAGCACGGGAACAAAATGTACCAATATCTGACGGAGCAGGAATTGGAAGCATTGATTGCGGAAGTGGAAGACCATGAAATGCTGGCTCCGCCGGTGTATCTGAAAGAATTGATTATGGAAGAAGCGGTAAAGTCCGCAAAGCCCGTAAACACCGCAAAATCCATAACAGGGAACAGAATCGACAGGAAAACGGCAAATATACAGTTTATGGTTTACAGTTTAAAAATCATCGGCGCGGCAGCGGCAGCTATTTTCTGCCTGACAATGGTTCCCATGGATATGGGTGGCGGTATGGAGAAAATAGAAAATCAAAGGATGGAAGAAGCGATAGAGAAAGACGTGGCACATTACAGGGAAGAAAGCGAGCGGATACTCTCGGAACCGGTGATGCTGAATGAGGGAGAACGCGGCTTTCGCAGTATTTTGGGAAATGTGTCCGGAAGCGGAATCGGAAGTGATGGGACATTATCTTCCATATGGAATCGTGTGACCGGATGGTTTGGAAACGGAGGAAAGGAAGGATGAATGGAATGAGCAGAAAAAAGAAAAGTGGATTTTTAACGTTTTGTTTTTCACTTCTGCCCGGTGCGGGGGAGATGTATTTAGGATTTATGAAGATGGGTGTCAGCCTGATGGGATTGTTTTTTGCCCTGTGTGCATTGTCGGCTGTGTTAAATATGCCGTCCGTTATATTCGGAATGGTGGTGGAATGGTTTTACAGTTTTTTCCATGTGCATAATCTGGCGGGGCTGTCAGATGAGGAATTTCTGAATGTAAAAGACGAATTTCTGTTTAACCTGGATACCTTTTTCAATCTGGATAAGAAAGCGGTGGAAAAGCACAGGCAGGCCATTGCCATTATACTGATTGTAGTGGGAGCTTTGTTTTTATGGAACGGTATCAAGGACGCAATCTTTATTTACCTGCCGGAAGTGGTATGGAGACTTATCAGCCGCATGGAGCATACGATTCCGAAGATTGTGGCTGGAATTGCCATTATTGCGGGAGGCTGTTATATGATAAGAGGAAAAAAAGAGGAACTGAAAGAGGTGATTGTGGATGTGGATGGCACGGTGAAGGATGCGGACAGTGTCATGCGCGGCAGCGAAGCGGAGAGCGGCAATGCCGACGGCACGGTAATCTACGGCATGGATATGACTGCAGGCAGCGTGCCGGAAAGGAGCGGTTATGGAGAAGAACAGGAGCACTAGGATTCACAGGATAGGTACGGTGACTTTCGGAATGATTCTGATAATGTTTGGAATTCTCTTTCTGGCGCATATTTTTGTCCCATGGCTGAGTTATAGATATATTTTCCGCCTGTGGCCGCTGATTTTCATTTGCCTGGGTGTAGAAGTGCTGCTTGGAAACCACAGGGCGGCAAAGCTGGCGGAGGCGGAAGAGGGGATTACAGTTAATTTCATTTATGATAAGACGGCAATCCTGCTGACGGTCTGCCTTACGTTCTTTGGTATGGTGCTGGCCATGATGGATTACCTGATACAACTGGAAAACTGGTATATCCGATTTTAAAGAAAAAAGATTCGGGCAAAGCGAGGTGCTTTGTCCGAATCCATTGAGGAGGAAATCCTGACAGGCTGAAAATGCGTTCTGCTATTTTGATGCTGCCTCGGCAAATTTGACGGTTACGAGATTTTCATAAGGAACCCGTTCGGAAAGTTCGCCTGCCTCGTCTAAAATATTCTGAAGCAGGGTAAAGGCATCTTCCTCAAAGACCAGGTTATCTTTCCATGTGTCCTGCTCATAATAGCGGGTGACAATGGCGGTAATGGTTTCCAAATCCGTTTCTTCAAACTGCGGGGCTATTGCTTTGGCGATTTCTTCCGGTGTATGGCTCTGTACATAATCCATGCCTTTCTGAAGGGCATTGGTGAAAGACTGGATGAGTTCCGGGTTGGAGTCGATGAAACTCTTCTTTGCACTGAATGCAGTATACGGGACATAACCGGAGTCTTCACCCAGAGAGGCTATTACATAGCCGTCCCCTTTAGATTCCAAAGAGGTGGCGTGCGGTTCGAACTCTACTGTGAAGTCACCCTGCCCGCCGGAAAATGCGGCAGCGGTGGAACCGAAATCAATGCTTTGGTCGATATTGAGGTCGGTTTGGGGGTCGATATTGTTTTTCTTGAGAATGTATTCAAAGACCATTTCGGGCATACCGCCGGTTCGGCACAGCATTATGAAAAAATGATGAAACTCAAAATTTTGCAGGATTGAAAATATTGTCGAGATGTGATAGTATAATGAAAAGGCTGTTGAAGGAAGCGTACAAGGGGAATGATAATTATATAGGCAGGTTTATTTATGCGTATACTTTTACCACTGGAGGCTTAGGCTTGCGGTGGTTTTTTAATGCGCATGGGTGCATAAGGAAATCCGCAGTGCTTGTGTAGCGGCCCCGATTGGAAAATAGCAGGAGGTACAAATGGAGCGACATTTTAAAATAGCATTATCTTACGCAACAGAAGATCAGGATTTAGTAGAAAAAGTATATCATTATTTAAGAGCAGAAAAGGTAGATGCCTTTTTTGCACCGTCACCAGAAGGCCAGGTATATCTTAGCGGGAAAAACCAAAGAGAAGTTTTTTATGATATTTTTGGATTAAATGCGGAATATGTGGCTTTGTTTGTTTCGAAATATTATGTGGCGAAAGCGGTTCCCATGGAAGAGGCGTCGATTGCGATTGCGAATCATGGGGAAACAGGCAGTGTAATTCCGGTCTATTTAGATGGAACTTCCCTGCCTGCCGATTTGTTCCAACCCCGGAATACGAATTATTTTAAGGAAAACAATCCGGCTAAGATTGCAAAGCATCTTGCGGCAAAGATAAAATCAGCGGATGGAACCGGGCAGGGGAGGCCGGCACAAAAAAATATGAAAAGCAATATGACCATAACAGGAAATTCAGCTGAGAAACAGATTTTTATTCAAGAATTAAATGGGAGTATAGAATTATGAACCCTGCGGATGAGATAAAAGAGAAAACAAATGAAGATATAAAAGATGACCCGGATAAAAGGGAGGAGAAAGATGATCCGGATGAAAAAGAGGAGATAGATGACCCGGATGAACTGGAGAAAGAAAAAAAGTCCAGTGAATTTACTGTAAAAGATAATATGGCGCAGTATCAGATATTTATACAAAATCTGGATAATTTATTCGCCGGTTATAAGCAAAGTCCAAAAGAGACTAAGGAAAAGCAGAATGTAAAAAAATATGATTTGCGGAATACGGATGATTGTTCGGAGTTTGTAGAAAAGTACAGGGATAGTGAATATGTAGCTGTTGCAGTTATTCTGAGTGTTTTTGAAGTGATATCCATAGGAGATTTGCCGGATTTGGAAGAACAGCTTTTGGAGTATCTTCCAATAGCGGAAAAGCCGGATGATGAAGCAGCGGATGCACGCAGAACTCAAAGAAATCCATACATATCTTTGAATACTATTTTAGCAGTAATAGGAGGGGAAAAGTTCGTTGCCGGAGATGGAAGGACATACGTTTGTCTGGAAGAGGATACAAAGCAGGCACTGGTGAATATTTTAGAATTATTTCCGGTTTTGCGCCGGACGATTATCACGTGGCTGATTCATCTTCATGAAGTTTATCAATACCGTACAAGTTTTGATGCATATCAGATTATGGCAGCGTTTGCAAGAGTAATCTCGGTGGATATAACAGATGCTAAAACGCAGATTTTTCCTAAATTATATGCCAATCCTGATAACGTAGGTTTGTTAGGGAATTTAGCGTATAGATTATATGGAGAAGCTGATGTAAGGAAGGATATGGAAGACATTATTATACACTGGGTCAAGTCTGATAGCATATGGCTTTGGAAATCGGCTTGTTTGGCCTATGTGTTTTTGATGGAAGACGGTAACAGTATTTCTTTTGGGAAAGGCTTGAATCGGGCAGTCCGTAAAAGATTTTATAATATGAAAAGAAATGACTTAAATTTTTTAGCGGTGCTTTTAATTCAGTCCAAACATTTCCGGTCCATGCTGGCTGAGATTATATATGGTGTATTTGGGGATATGGATAGCAGGGAAGAAAAAATGTATTTGGCGCAGAGGTATATTTATCTGATACGATATGGTTATTATCAGGTGAAACCGTCTGCCAGGGAACTGCCTTTGGTGGCCTGCGATACGAAGAGGCAGCAGGAATGTCTGATTCCGGTGGTCCGGCAGGTTATGCTCACATATCATTTACGTAAACAGTTATATGCGATTTTGAGGGCATATTTGGAAGAATTGTCCGGTTATGAGTTTTCGGCGGATATGATAAATCATATTGCTGCATATTTTTACAATATGGCTTTCGAGCCATCATATCTGAAGGATGTTTTGTTTTTTCTGCAGGGGTGTAAAAATGAAGCGGCAAGGCAGGTTTATCAGAGACTATATGAAACATACGAGAAAAAAAGGAGTGTTTTACTGACATGAATGAATTTGAAAACGGGTTAATCATCAGGGATGAAGCGTATCAAAATGGATTTTTTCCTAAGGTTCCAAAAGTTGGAAAGCGTGGTTCCGCGTATATACTGACCGGCGGATGTGCCAATGATATTATCGTGGATGACCATACAACATCAAAACAGATACGCCAGGGAAAGTATACGAGGCTTGTAGAGATATCTACGCTTCCTTACATAAAAGAAATCAGATTCCAGTCGCTTGGCAAGGAGATGCATTATTCCTTTGAGGTTTATGTGAAAGCTGTGATACAGGTTCGTAATCCCATCACTTTTTATGAGAACAGGAACATAGATGTGGATGCATATTTTGAAAATCTGTTTTCACTGGATGTCAGAAGGATTACGAGAAAATACAGTATTTTAAATTATGCCGGAATGGATGAGGAGCTGACGCAGCAATTATCTTCTTATAATACGGTGGATGAGGCAACAGGGTTTGAATATCAGATATCAGTGGTTGATGCGACACCTGGTGAGAATGCACAGGAATATGTACAGAAATACGGAAAACAGCAGCTGGATGCTGAAATGAAAAAAAATGCCAGAAATTTAACCAGTTCATTTTCTGCTGATTATAAAGTGGCTGTTATGACAGAAGTGGCGGAAGGGAAGCTGTCTGAACTGGAAGCAATACAAAAGATAAAAGAATATGAAAATTCGAATTTTGAAGAAAAGGTTAACTATCTTGATGAATTGCGGAAAAAAGGATTTATAACAGATAGTGAGACAAATGAGCGTATAAGGCCTGTTCTGAATGGAATTTTGGAAAAAGGGGAACCGTATCGGCAGGAAAGTTATTCCGGACAGGAGGATACGTTAGGGATGGATGAATTTTATACAGAGGAAGAATGAATATGATAATCAATAAATTTATATCATTTCCGACCTGGATTCGGGCGGCTGTTTTGCTTCTTATAATCATGGTACTTTTATGGAGGGTTTTGCGGAAACCCATACTTTGGATTTTATCCGTGGTTCCGGTTCTGATGAGAAAGGTTTTCCGTGGTATATACCTTTTGCTGGAAATGCCGGTAGCAATGCTCCATACGAGGTTTGGCGCAGGATTTTATACGATTGACAATGGAATGGCGCAGGCCGGGGAAAAAGTGGATAAGTTCATGGAGTATTGGTATATACGGTGGCATTCTCCGAAAGAGTACCGGCTTGGAGTGAATCTGCTGGTTTATGGTGTGTGTATTTTACTTATAGCAATTCCATCTCTGGCACATTCGGACAATGTTATTTTGGGATTGGCAGAGAGAATTTATATTGGCGGTGAAACATTTATAATGGAACTGGCAGGCGGGAGAGAGCGGTATAACTTTATCGAAGAAACTGTGGCAGAGCCAGAGGAACAGTTGGAGAATGAAAGGACAGAGGAGGTACCTTTTGAAATAACGCTTGTGGTTTCCGGTGTCAGCAGTTCATTATTGGTCAGGGATGTGCCTTCTATGGAAAACTGTGCGGTACTGGAACGGCTGGGAAATGGCGATATGGTTACCTGGAAGGGTGAAATGCGGTTTTCTGAGGCGGAAGATGAACATGTGGAACCTTGGGTAAAAATTGTGACAGAGGAGGGGACGGAAGGTTGGAGCAGGCTTTTTTATCTTCAGCCGGAAGAGTATGCAGATATGGAATTGCGGGTTGGACGAAATAACATCAGATAAGGCAATGGTCATTTTTACACCATGTATGAAAATTCCGAAAATATTACGAGGATTTTGCAATGCATATATTTTGCGGCTGCTACGAGGGTCACATACCAACACATTGAAGATGTGTTTGCGAATGGTGGACACATCAATCTCACTGGATGTGCCAAGTTTCACTTGCCGAATAAGTCTGCGTGACTGCCCGTTGCGGTTGCCGAAAGAATCAAGACATTTTCGTATATTTGATACATAAGCAGCCAGTCAGGTTCTATGTGGCACTCCCTGAAATCATGTAGATTTCCGCTTAATTGGTGGTCCTTATATTGAGCAGGTAACGGATTGCCAGATGCTAACAATGAAAGAACATTGATAAGTTTGTCCATTTCCTTTCCCCGTTTTTTCATTAACTTAGCATCTTTTTTCATGCGGGTGGTATAAACAATCTTATACATGGTTCATTCCTCCAACATAGAAGCAACGGCATCCGTGGCAGTATCAAAAGGACCGGTAAGATTGCGTTGGAATCTGCTGTCATAAATAGCTTCTTGAAGCGAAGCAGGTATTGTCTTATGCTGTACAGAAAATGGAATACCAGCATTTTCGATAGCTGCGTTTAAAAAGATGCGAATAGCTGTTGATGTATCCAAACCAAGACTGGAAAATAATGTATCAGCCTGCTTTTTTAATGTGTCGTCAATACGAATTTGTAATGTAGCCATATTGCACCTCCATGGATTTTGTAGTAACATTGTATCATATAAACAATATAGAAGCAATGATAATTTAGAGATTTAGAGCTGGATAGCAGATACGTAAATATCGCCGGACATGAGGTGGTGTTTTACCAATCGATATATCAAAATTATATGAAATGTGACTTGATACAGAGAAGATAGTCTGGGCGGTTGATTATGCTGTGGAAACGTTAAAAGCACAACTTGGGTTTGAATTATAATGCATAACTATTTGTTGATACCTCTGAATTATATTTGACAGCGGTCAGAAGGCTATTCAGAACTGATGCTATAGGAATTTTGTGGGATTTGGCGAAATATTGAAAAATGGCTTGAAATTAAAGAGTTTCGGGCTTGGAGGGGTTCACCGGAGTGACTGGTGGACTCCTCTTTTTGTGGATTTTTGATGCCGTTGACCCAAAATCCAACAGTTAGGACAGAACTTGGAAGTAATAAAAAACAGATTGCGGAAACAGACGGTATGATTATGAAGCTCTTTAAGCAGAATTGAAGTCTTATGCACAGGGGGGCAGCGAAATTAGCTGCTACGCAGCATGTACCACACACCTCACGCGAAGGGCAGGGAGAAAAGCTTTCCTACTTGATTATAGTCGGTATACACAGGCGGATTTACAAGCTTAAAAAGACCGGAAATGGAGATGCCATGAAACAAAACAGCAATTTTCCAGCAAAATCAACATATAATCAACAAAGGAGTCAGGAGGATGCTTATGACAAATAACAGAAGCGTACATTATCTGTTCCGGACAGGGAACATGCCGGATGAAGAAGTGGAGAAGATAAAGGAGATGTATGCCAGAAAAGGAATCAGGGTGGTAGTGCTGACGGAAGGACCGGAAAATATCCATGACGGGCTGAAGGGGATGCTTTTCAACCACGGATAGGAACCGGAGGGATAGGGATGACTGTAGGATATCTGAGACTGTCACGGGATGAAGACCGGAAGCAGTATGTTTCCATAGAAAACCAAAAGCTGATTTTAAAGCAGTATGCCATATCAAACGGGCTGCGGATTGACGTGTTTTATGAAGATGACAATATATCCGGCTATACATTTGAACGTCCCGGAATGAAAAAAATGCTCCGGGACATTGATTCCGGCCTGATAGACACCGTACTGGCCAAAGACCTGTCCCGTCTCGGCAGACACAACGCAAAAGTGCTGCTGCTGATAGAGGATTTCAAGGAGCGCGGAATCCGCCTGATACTGGCAGATGACAACTATGATTCCTTCTATACGGAGGAAGATGATATCCTTGGAATTAAGACGTGGTATAATGAGCGTTATGTGAAAGATACCAGTAAGAAGATGAAAAGGACGCTGCGTGCAAGGCAGAAAGAGGGAACTCTGGCAGTCAGGCCGTGTTTTGGCTATGAGGTAGTGCCGGGAGATAAGCTTGGATTGTGTATCGTGGAAAGCGAAGCAAGGATTATCAGGAGGATTTTTGGCCTGTACCTGGAGGGAAACGGCTACCGGAAAATAGCGGGAATCTTTAATGATGAAGCAGTCCCCACTCCTTCCATGCTGATGAAACAGCGCGGCAGCAAAGGATTTACCGGCACGGCCGCAGGGCAGTGGTCTTCCGAAATGGTCCGCGATATACTGAAAAATGATGGATATGTGGGAAAACTGCGGATGCATGTCAGGGAGAGGAAAACCATACATGGAACGGATTTAAGGGTTCCAAAGGAGGAGCAGTATGTGTTTGACCACCATCACGAAGCCATCATAGACACGGAAACTTTCCGGATGGCGCAGGAACTCATGGAAAAGAGGATACGTACCAACTATAAGGGGCAGAGGACGAATTACAGCATATTCAGCCAGTGCGTGTTCTGCCGGGACTGCGGGAACCGGATGACCCTGATTCGAAGGAAGAGGAGAAGACAGCAGACCTATTTCATCTGCCGTACTTACAATGCAAAAGGGAGCCGGTACTGCAGCGCGCATACGCTGGATGAGGATGAACTGCTGGAAGCCGTACTTCATTATCTGCAGATATGCAGGGAAGCGCTGTACGATGATATCCTGCACTATACGCTGGATAAACAGGAAGCAAGGGAAAAGCAGGAGGAAGCGTTCCGGAAGGAGCTGGAAGCTTCCCTTTACAAACAGCAGAGAAAACTGGAAGTGATTCTGGAGCAGAAGATAAGCAGGATGGCGGCAGACATGGAGAATGCCCATATTCTGGAAGCCACTTATGATAAGCTGGAAAAGGATACCCTGTGGCAGATACGCAGGCTGGAAGAACAGATGCAGGAGCTGGAAAGGGAGCAGGAAGGGCGGAGGGCGGATGCGGGGACAGCCGCGAATGCCGTGGATATTCTGGATAAGGTCATTGCAGAGAAAGAGCTGACAGCAAAAGATGTTGAACTGTTAATCGAAAGGATTATCGTGGATAAGGACGGTTCCTTTGAAATCCGGCTCCGGCATGGGCTGGCGGCCCTCGTAGATGAAAAAGAAGTGGTTCAGAGACTGGAAAGTGAGAAGAATATTTTCAGGGATGTGCTGAAGGTGATATTAGAGGAAAAACAGACCAGAGGCTACACTTCCGTAAAACATATGAGCAGGCGGCTCAGGGAAATGGGATGGACTGTTTCACCAAAGTCATCCGCGCCGTTCTTTGGCCAGTTAACCGACATGGGCATTGTCCGGAAGACGGAGAATCCCTTAAAGCCTTATACAATCGTACCGGAAGACGGAGAAATCAGAAAATACATAGAAATGGAAAAATAAGATGTGTAGATGATGGATGCGTTCCTGAAACAATAGAACCATTTTTGCAAAACCGGGGGCATACCGCCGGCCCTTCCGCCCAATACATCCTTACCCTTTAACATATCCCATGAAAAATCGGAAACCGGTTCTCTGGAGACGAGAAAGTTGCCGGCGCGCTGGGTCAGCTGGGCAAAATTGACGGCATAGTCCTGTGTGCCTCCAATGTATGTGTAGATGGTACTTTCGCTGCCCATAAAGCCGATATCCGCTTCTCCGGTGAGCAGGGCGGTCATTGTTTTATCCGCCCCGAAGCCGGTAACCAGTGTCAGGTCGATGCCTTCATCTGCAAAGTATCCCTCTTCTATGGCGACATACATAGGTGCATAAAAGATGCTGTGGGCGACTTCGTTCAGAGTAACTTTTGTCAGTCCTTTGGAATTTTTGGTTGTCCCGTCATCCGTTTTGCCGCATCCAATGAAGCATGAGCATAGGAGCGCAGCGCACAGTCCCAGGACGGTTATCATCCGGAATATCGGATAAGTATTGTTTTTTTGCATATTTTTCATAATACCTCCATAAATAATGATGGTTTATTATATTGGGAAAATGGAAAAGGCGTGCTTGTACTGGACAATAAATGGCAAAGTCGCTATAATGTTTAAAGAAATAATCGGGAGAACAGACGGAGGATACAGCGGAAATGGGATTGATAAGAGCGATTAAGGAAGCAGTAGGTACAGCGGCGGCAGACCAGTGGAGAGAGTATTTTTACTGTGATGCGCTGGATAACAGCGTATTGGTGACAAAAGGCAAAAGGCGCGTAAATAATGGAAGAGGCAGCAACAATAAAGGCGTAGATAACATTATCACCAATGGTTCGGCTGTGGCGGTCAACGAAGGGCAGTGCATGATTATCGTGGAGCAGGGGAAGGTGGTGGAGTTCTGTGCGGAAGCAGGGGAATTCATATACGATACCTCATCGGAGCCAAGTCTGTTCTATGGTGATTTCGGTGAGAGCGTGGGAAAGACATTTGCCGCGATAGGAAGACGTTTTACATTCGGGGGAGATTCGGCGAAAGACCAGCGGATTTACTTCTTCAATACAAAGGAAATCATGGGGAATAAGTATGGGACGGCGAGTCCGGTGCCGTTCCGCGTGGTGGATTCCAATATCGGACTGGATGTGGATATCGCACTGCGGTGCAATGGGGAATATTCATATAAGATTACAGACCCGCTGCTGTTCTATGCCAATGTGTGCGGAAATATAACCGGGGATTACACGCGGGATAAGATAGACAGCCAGCTGAAGACGGAGCTTTTAACCGCTCTGCAGCCGGCTTTTGCAAGAATTTCCGAGATGGGTATCCGTTACAGTTCCATTCCGAAACATGCAATGGAACTGGCGCAGATACTGAATGAAGAATTGTCGGCCAAGTGGTCGCAGCTGCGGGGGATTTCCATTGTCTCGTTCGGGGTCAATTCGGTAAAAGCATCTGCGGAAGACGAGGAAATGATTAAACAGCTTCAGCGGACGGCCGTATACCGGAATACGGATATGGCGGCGGCTGCGTTGGTGGATGCACAGGCTGACTCCATGCGGGCGGCGGCTTCCAATCAGTCCGCGGGGCCGATGATGGGATTTGCGGCAATGAATATGGCGAATATGGCAGGCGGGATGAATGCCAATGCGCTGTTCCAGATGGGACAGCAGGGAAATGGGCAGACAGCTGTGCAGGGAACCGGGCAGCAGGCAGGCGGAATGGGAGGAGCGGCAGATACGGCAGACGGCTGGAACTGTAGCTGTGGAGCCGTGGGCAATAAAGGAAAATTCTGTGTGGAGTGCGGGGCACCGAAACCGGCAGCGGGCTGGATGTGCAGCTGCGGGGCGGTGAATAAAGGAAAGTTCTGTAGTGAGTGCGGGAAGAAGAAACCGGAGGAAGCTCCTTTGTACCGGTGCGATAAGTGCGGCTGGGAACCGGAAGACCCGAAGAATCCGCCGAAATTCTGTCCGGAGTGCGGAGATCCGTTTAACGGGGAAGATATAAAACAGGATAATTAAGGGATGGCAGAACTTATGGATTCGATATCTGGCCATGCGGCGGCTGTATTGCTGCTGCTTTTGTCCATGGCAGCAGCCGTATGGATTGCGGTGCGTATCATAAAACGAAAAGTAAGAACATTCAGCCGGCTGGTATGGGGAACGGACAGTTTATCCGGAGGGGTGGAAAAGATGCGGGCGGATTATGCCATAACGCCTAAGTCCGTGTCTGCCATGACCAGCCTGTATCTGCCGAAAATCAATGCGGATTTTCCGGAATTTAAATATGATGAAATGAAGAAACGGGCGGAAAATGTGCTGCTATACTATCTTATGGCCATTGACCAGGGACAGGCCGGAGTGCTTCGGGATGCCAACAGACGCCTGAAGGATAAGCTTCAGGCGGTAATCAGTATGCAGAAGACAGCAGGCAGGCGCGAACACTTCCAATCGGTGAAAATACACCGCACGGAAATCTCCGCGTACCGGAAAAGCCAGGGGAGATGCATCATTACGTTCCAGTCGGCACTGCAGTATATCCATGGAGTATCGGAAGGGGACGGCAGCGGGGATGTGCAGATGGACAGGCTGCCCACGCAGACGAAATATGATGTGGATTTGGTATACATACAGGATGAGCGTATAGTGGAAGATGAACGGGATTACGGGCTGGGATTGAACTGTCCGAACTGCGGGGCGCCGATAGCCGCGCTGGGGGCGAAGGTCTGTGAATACTGCGGAACGCCGGTGGTGGAGTGGAATCTCTATGTATGGACGTTCGGCGATGTACGCGAAGTGAAGTAAAAAGGCGGAAGGCGGCAGACGGAAAGGGAAGAAAGATTATGAGCATATACGATACATTGAATGAACAGCAGAAGCAGGGGGTCTTTACGACCGAGGGGCCGGTGCTGCTTTTGGCGGGGGCCGGGAGCGGCAAGACCAGAGTGCTGACGCACAGAATCGCCTACCTGATTGAAGAAATGGGAGTGCAGCCTTTCCATGTTCTGGCAATTACGTTTACGAATAAAGCGGCCGGAGAAATGCGGGAACGTGTGGATTCCATTATCGGTCACGGAGCCAGTCAGATATGGGTATCCACGTTCCATTCTACTTGTGTCAGGATTCTCAGACGGTACATAGACAGGATAGGGTTTGATAATCATTTTACCATTTATGATACGGATGACCAGAAGACCGTGATGAAGGATGTCTGCAAACGCCTTCAGATTGATACGAAGATGCTGAAGGAAAGGACGATTATGGGAGCCATATCTTCGGCAAAGGATGAACTGATTTCTCCGGAGGATTATCGGATTCAGGCAATGGGAGACTATCAGAGGACAAAAATCGCACAGGCGTATCTGGAGTATCAGACAGTGCTGCGAAAAAGCAATGCGCTGGATTTTGATGATTTGATTGTAAAGACGGTAGAGCTGTTCCGGCTCTGTCCGGATGTGCTGGCAGGGTATCAGGACAGATTCCGGTATATCATGGTGGACGAGTATCAGGATACCAATACAGCGCAGTTTGAGTTTGTGCGGCTGCTGGCATCCCAATACAGGAATCTCTGTGTGGTGGGGGATGATGACCAGTCCATTTATAAATTCCGGGGGGCCAATATACGCAATATTCTGGATTTTGAAAAAGTGTATCCGGAGGCGGAGGTCATCAAACTGGAACAGAATTACCGTTCTACGCAGAATGTGCTGGATGCGGCGAATGCAGTAATCAGGAACAACATAGGACGGAAGGAGAAGGCGCTCTGGACACAGAATGGCGAGGGCAGCAGCGTGCACTTCCGGCAGTTTGATACAGCCTATGACGAAGCGGAATTTGTAGCGGATGATGTGGAAAGGAAAAAGAGAGAGGGGATTTTGGATTACGGCGGCTGTGCGGTTCTTTACCGTACCAATGCACAGGCGCGTATGCTGGAAGAGCGGTTTGTGGTGGAAGGGATTCCCTATGATGTGGTGGGAGGTACGAATTTCTATGCCCGCAGGGAAATCAAGGATATGCTTGCCTATTTGAAAACGGTTGACAACGGTAAAGATGACGTGGCGGTAAAGCGTATTATCAATGTGCCGAAGCGCGGAATCGGTGCGACTACAATCGTGCGGGTGCAGGAATATGCGGATATGCGGGGTATCAGCTTCTATGATGCGCTGCGGGAAGCAGATCAGATTATGACCATCGGGAAGAGTGCGGCGAAGCTGAAGCCTTTTGTTACCATGATTCAGACATTCAGGAGTAAGTTGGAATACTATGGTCTGGAAGAACTGATAAAAGATATCATAGAAACGACCGGGTATGTGGAAGATTTGAAGAATTCGGATGATGAGGATGCGGAGGACCGGATTAACAATATCGATGAGCTGATTAGTAAAATCGTAGCTTATGAAGAGAGCCATGAGGAGGCGGATTTAAGCGAGTTCCTGGAAGAAGTAGCTTTGGTGGCGGATATAGACCGCATAGAGGGGGACAGCAACCGGGTACTGTTGATGACACTGCACAGTGCGAAAGGTCTGGAATTTCCACATGTATATCTGGCGGGTATGGAGGATGGTGTATTTCCCAGTTATATGTCCATCAGTTCGGACAGTATAGAGGATGTGGAAGAGGAGCGGCGTCTGGCTTATGTAGGTATAACGAGGGCGAAAGAAGATTTGACCCTTACCTGTGCAAAGCAGAGGATGATACGGGGGGAAACCCAGTATAATCCGGTGAGCCGGTTTGTGAAAGAGATACCGGAAGAACTGCTGGACCGGAAAGTCCCGTCCGTGAAGCGGTGGGATGCTGCGGAATATGAAGAGGATTCCTATGAGAGAAATCATTTCAAGGCGAAGCCTTTCGGTTTGGATTATATGCAGCAGTATGGAAAAATAGGAAATAGCGGGCCGGATACCGGATTGGACGGCAGCGGGGAGGAAGAAAGCCGCCGCAGCACCGGCACGTATGAACCTGTTTTTGGTAAAACAAAGACTGTTTCCATTAAACCGAAGCCGAAAGCGACTGCAGTACCGAAGCGTACGCCGACAGAGAACAGACCTTTTATAGCCGGAGGCGGTGTGGGCGCTTTGAAGGGAGTAAACGGTCTGAGCAAAGGGGTGCAGACGGCGGGGGCGCCGGATTACGGTGTGGGCGACAGGGTGAAGCATGTGAAATACGGAGAAGGGACAGTCACCAATATCGAGGAAGGACCGAGGGATTATCAGGTAACAGTAGTTTTTGACGGCGCCGGACAGAAAATCATGTATGCCGCTTTTGCAAAATTGAAAAAGTTATAATTTTATCAAATTTTTATAGTAAATTTTTGGAATTAGTGTTATATTATATATAATATATGGTCGGCAGGATGGAATGAAAAGGCCGGCAACGGGTAACAATAAACCGAATAAAGACAAAGAGAGGTATGGGTCATGAATAAACTGGATAGGTTGAATAAGCTGAACAAATTGGAAGAATATATCGATATGAGCAGGATTAACGAACTTCTGGGAAGGAAAGAAGAAGAGGAAAAGAAATGCAATACTATACTTTGGGTGTTTGCCGTAATCGGAGCGATTGCAGCAGTTGCAGGTATTGCATATGCGGTATACCGTTACCTGAAGCCGGATTATCTGGAAGATTTTGAAGATGATTTTGACGATGATTTCGATGACGATTTCTTTGAAGATGAGGATGATGAGGACGCATCGGAGAACGAGTAAGGAACGGTATCGGTAATCGTATGCATAAGCCAAATACTCGGTTGCAGGCAGTAAGGCACCTGAGTCCTGCGGCATTTGCTGAATGTAAATAGGAATAAAAGACAGAAAGCATGAAACGGAGTGTACTTATGCGTACATTCCGTTTTTTTGCACAGGGGATTTTGCTGCTAAAGCAGCGTGCGCCCCGCGCGGCGAGTAGGTGAGAAGATCATTCCCTTACTCGATTATACGAAACTGCGGTCTGTAAAGAAAAATATTCCGGGTTTTTTGGCGGAAAGCATTAACGGGCCATGGGGCCGCCCGGCTGTTGGTTTGACCGCAGAATGTAAGTTTATTCCCGCGGGCAACGAGCCAAGTGTCTGCAACATTTGGAGACTGCCGCGAGGGTCAAATACCAACACATCAAAGATGTGTTTGCGCTCTGCAGCGCTGCAGGTTTGATACCTCGTTGCTTGCTGTGGGGGCTTTGATTATAAAAGAGAGAAGGAGCTGCGATAGGAAATGAAAAAGGGACAGGTAATAGAGGGAACCGTGGAACGGGTGGATTTTCCCAACAAAGGAATTCTGGTTTGTGAGGAAAGGACATGTGTGGTGAAAAATGCCCTTCCGGGACAAAAAATATCGTGCAGAATCAATAAAACAAGAAAGGGGAAAGCGGAAGGAAGATTGTTGGAGGTATTGGAGAAGTCGCCTTTGGAAACGGAGAGTCCCTGTCCGCACTTTGGCGTCTGCGGAGGTTGTGTTTATCTTTCCCTGCCTTATGAAGAGCAGCTCCGGGTAAAAGAGGAGCAGATTAAGCGGCTTTTGGGGACGGTGCTGCAAAAGCAGGAAACACCGTATCTTTATGAAGGGATTAAGGGCAGTCCGAAAGCATACGGATACCGGAATAAGATGGAATTTTCCTTTGGAGATGAAGTAAAGGACGGGCCGCTGGCTTTAGGGATGCATAAACGGGGCAGCTTTTATGATATTGTGACAGTAGATGGCTGTCAGATTGTGGATGAGGATTACCGGAAAATCTTAAGCTGTGTGAGAGCGTATTTTGACAGCCGGAAAGTGAGTTTTTACCATCGGCTGAGGCATGAGGGCTATCTGCGCCATCTGTTGGTTCGGAAAGCGGCAAAGACGGGAGAAATTCTGATTGCACTTGTAACAACCACGCAGGAGGAATATGACCTGGAGCCTTTTAAGGAGGCATTACTGGGGCTTGTTTTGGACGGGACGATTGTGGGAATTCTTCATACGAAGAATGATTCCGTAGCGGATGTGGTGCAGAGCGATGAGACAGTAATCTTATACGGAAAGGATTATTTTTATGAGGAATTGCTGGGACTGAAATTCCGTGTTTCCCAATTTTCTTTTTTCCAGACGAATACTTATGGGGCAGAGGTGCTGTATACTACGGTACGGGAATATATCGGTTCCCTGTCGGAGAAAAAGGATAAGGTGGTTTATGACCTGTACAGTGGGACAGGGACGATTGCACAGATGATGGCGGATGTGGTCGGTAAGGTAATCGGAGTGGAAATCGTGGAGGAAGCGGTGGAAGCTGCGAGACAAAACGCACAGTTAAACGGACTGGACAATTGTGAATTCATAGCGGGAGATGTGCTGAAGGTGTTAGACGGTATCGGGGAGAAGCCTGATTTTATCATTCTGGACCCGCCGAGGGACGGGGTGCATCCGAAAGCATTGAAAAAGATTATTGATTACCGCGTGGAGCGGCTGGTTTATATATCCTGTAAGCCTACCAGCCTGGTCAGGGATTTGGAGGTGTTTCTGGAAAACGGGTATGAGGTGGTGAGAGTGGGGAGCGTGGACCAGTTTCCGTTTACGGGGAATATTGAGACGGTATGTTTATTGAACCGCATAAAATAAGGGTTTATAGGGAATTATAGGGTGTGGAAATGGGTGATTTGCCACCAGTTTGCCACCGTAATTTTAAAAAGTACGAAAAAGGGCTGAACTTTCGTGAACGGGTTCAGCCCTTGTATTATTTATGAGTTTTTTTGGCCTACTGCCTGTTCAAAGAGGTCAACAGACCGTGCCGCCATGGCTTCCGTGTCATGCACATAGGTTTGAAGGGTTGTCTGGATATTGGAATGCCCTAACCGGGTTTGCACGTCCTTTATATCAGCGCCGGATTCAATTAGAATTGTGGCGTGGGTATGCCGCAGGGAATGATAATCAAAAAGCCAATCCCTCACTGGGGCATACCATTGACATTGAGAAAGTGCGGAATGCTTACTGAAGCGCAAAGGACAATCCGGCAGAGGAAAATATCTTCCGGCAGTTACGCTTACTACCTTCACAACCTTAAGAAAGTAGACAAAAAGGATTTAGCAGAGGACTATGGCAAAAATAAGTATAAGCTTCACTATATCTACCGGGAATTCCAGATAGATTTCTTTAAGATGGACTTAAATTCTCTGCCTAAGAATGCTTCCTCCCTTAAATTCAGCAGGTTTGATTCCAATGTTATGTCCCTATGCCTTACTCTGCATGTAAATCTTGGGCTGTCTCTGAGGAAAACCAGACAGGCACTGAAAGATTTGTATAATATCTCCATTTCCCACCAGCAGATAGCCAACTACTGTAAGACCACCGCTGTCTGTATCAAACCATTCGTCGATAACTACGATTACAAGCCGGGTAATGTCCAGACCGCCGATGAAACTTACATCAAAATCCGTGGTGTAAAAGCCTACATCTGGTTCATCATGGATGCTGCGTCCCGCTCTGTCCTTGGCTATCAGGCATCTGATAACCGTGGTGTCGGCCCCTGTATCCTTGCCATGAGAATGGCCCTGAAACATTTCAAAGAACTTCCCGAAAAGTTTAAGTTTATTGCAGACGGATACTGCGCCTATCCACTGGCTGCCCAGCAATTCTTTCGTGAATTTGGTGACAGGTTTAAGTTTGATATCACACAAGTAATCGGACTTGCCAACGATGATGAAGTATCCAGGGAATTTCGTCCGTACAAGCAGATGATCGAACGCCTGAACCGTACATACAAAGCTTCCTACAGACCTACCAACGGATTTGACAACATCGATGGCGCTAACTACAACTTAGCCCTGTGGGTTGCCTACTACAACTTTCTAAGGCCGCACAAACACGCTGGATACAAAGTTTTAAACAGCGTAGAGAGGCTGGAAGGTGCCGGAAATATGCCGGGTAAATGGCAGCTCTTGATTTTCCTTGGTCAGCAGACTATCTTAAATCTACAAAAACAAGCATCCGCATAAATGGAGCGGAACCGTTGTCAGGAGAATCGTGGAATACCACAGCGCCACTGGCGCGAGGATATGCCGCGAAAGTCTCTTGGCATAAGGTTCTCGGATTATCCTGTTTCAGTAGAAAAGGGGCAGCTGCGCCCTTTTCCTGCCTTCCGGCGAGGACGGGTTCGGGCAGAGCCCGATAATGGGTCAAGGGACTGGTCCCTTGTAGGGTTTGGGGCAACGCCCCAAGGTCTAAACCCATCAATATCTACAGTTTTCAAGGTTCATCAGAGCCTGTTTTTTTGACTCCGTTTTTTCATAAATCATTTGACACTATCAGTGAAACCGGCATCACATAAAGAAGAATACCGTAAAATATGTAAGAAAGAAATCCACCCCCGTATTTGTAAAGGTAACTTCTACGGGAAGCTTGAATAGGGGTGGAATTTAAATTTGCAAATGAGGGAGAAAAAAAGTTATAAAAAATTCATAAAAAGTTTTGTTGCATTAACCGAAATAAGAGAATAAAATGTAGATAGGAAAGTATGAATTTTTGGAGAAAAGCCAGACTAACAAAGGAGGTGTTTTTTATGGCAACTTCAAGTATCACGAAAAATTTTGTCATTTCCGGCAAGGAACAGGTGGAGATGTTTGTCAATGCGATTGAAGAATCTGCCAAGAACCGTCCTGTCCGTACTCCTGTAGCAGCAAGGTTTGTCAAGGATGAAGCGGAATTGATAGAATTTTTAGAACAAAGGGAGAAAGTGAATGGGGGCAGAAGATAAATTTTTAGTTACCAACATTCGCCGTTATCTCAACAGTGACAATCCAAAACTCGGAGAGGACAGGCTTATTCAAGAAATCTCCGAGTTTTCTTGTCCGAGGAATCCGGATGTTGAACTTTTTTTGAAGAAAAATGCAATAGAATTTACAAAAAAGAACCAGTCAGTTACATACCTTGTATTTTCACTAAGCAGCATGAAATTGGTCGGTTATTTTACCATTGCCTTAAAGCCTCTGACTGTCAGGGGTGAAACGGTAAGCAATACCATAAAAAGAAAGTTGCTGCGCGTCAGTGAACTTGATAAGAAATCAGATACATATACCATGTCAGCGTTTTTAATCGCACAGCTTGGGAAAAATTATACAGATGGCAGGAATAGAGAAATTACAGGAAAAGAGCTTGTAGAGTTGGCGTGGACAGTAGTAGAGGAAGGACAGTATATGTATGGCGGTATGGTAACATTCTTGGAAGCAGAGAATGAGGAAAAACTGCTGGATTTCTATAAAGCAAACCGTTTCTCGCAGTTTGACACCAGACAGACCGCATCGGATACAGACGAACCGCATGAGCTGGTACAGCTCTTAAGGTTGCTCTGATATGCCGAAAGCGCATTTTGTCGAATGGCGAATTAGGTGGGGTAAATCTTCAGCAGGGGGGGTAAAAGAGGGTAAACATTTTTACCCCGGGGTAAAAGTCATCACCAACAGCGGTTATTCAAAACTGGATGAGAAATCAGGATATGATAGAATTTTTAGGATTATGGGAAAGACTCCATAATCCAGATTTTAAACCCCTC